>DASRGM010000109.1:0-23938 GCA_035651035.1 Terriglobales bacterium | reverse complement strand
CGGTATTAATCGAGCTGCGAAGCAGCGGCTGCGATGTTAGCCCCGGGCGCAAGCCCGGGGTACGTTTCACTCCCTGATTAAGTCACGCTGCCGGTATTAATCGAGCTGCGAAGCAGCGGCTGCGGTGTTAGCCCCGGGCGCAAGCCCGGGGTACGTTTCACCCCCTGATTAAGTCATGCTGCCGGCATTAATCGAGCTGCGAAGCAGCGGCTGCGATCTTAGCCCAGGGCGCAAGCCCGGGGTATGTTCCACAACCTGATTGAGTCACGCTTCCGGCATTAATCGAGCTGCGAAGCAGCGGCTGCGATGTTAGCCCCGGGCGCAAGCCCGGGGTACATTCCACGCGAAGGTACCCCGGGCCGCGTAGCGGCCTGAGAACCTTTCTAGATCCGAAGGCCGCTACGCGGCAATGTGGTCCTCAAATTTACCGCTCACCCCGGGCTCGCGCCCGGGGCTGAAATCATAGCCGCTGCTTCGCAGCTCGAGAATTGCAGGGCTAAGAATCTTAGTCACAATCGTCCAAAAGCTATCCCTAATCGCTCAGTCGCTAGTCGCTGGTCGCTAATTGCTAGTCGCTAGCCGCTAGCTGCTAGCTGCTGCTTTCCCCGCACGCGTCCAGCTTTGCGGCAATCGGATATCGCCTTCCAAAGCCGAACGCTTTCTCCGAAATCTTCAGTCCGGGCGCCGCCTGCTGGCGCTTGTACTCGCTCTTATCGACCATGCAGCTCACCTTGCGCACCAGCTCGATCGGATACCCGTTCGCCGCGGCGATGGCTTCCGGCGGACGATTGTCTTCTACGTACTCTTCCAGAACGGTATCGAGCGTCTCATAAGCCGGCAACGAGTCGCTGTCCTTTTGTCCCGGCGCCAGCTCCGCCGACGGGGGCTTCTCGATGGTCGACTTCGGAATCAGCGGCGCGCGCGAATTCACATAGTCTGACAGGCGATAGACCAGCGTTTTGGGCACATCGGAAATCACCGCCAGTCCGCCGCACATGTCGCCGTACAACGTGCAGTAGCCCACGGCTACCTCAGACTTGTTGCCGGTAGTCAGCACCAGGCATCCGAACTTGTTGGACATCGCCATGACGATCGCGCCGCGAATGCGCGCCTGAAGGTTCTCTTCCGTAATGTCCGGCTTCTTGCCGGCAAAGGCCGGCTCCAGCGCCTTGCCATAGGCGCCAAAGATGTCGCCGATGGGCACCATCTCAAAACGAATGCCCAGGTTGCGCGCCAGCTCAGCCGCATCGTCAATGCTGCCCTTGGAAGAGTACGGCCCGGGCATGCCCACGCCGATCACGTTTTCGGGTCCCAGCGCATCGACGGCAATGCAGGCGGTGAGCGCCGAATCGATGCCGCCGCTGAGGCCCAGCACCACGCGCCGGAAGCCGCACTTGTGCACGTAATCGCGCGTACCCAGCACCAGCGCCGCGTAGGCGCTGGCCTCCTCGCCCTCTTCGCACGGATGAATCTCTCCCGTCAGCGACTCCGTATCGAAGCACACCAGGTCTTCCTCAAACGAGTTGGCCTGCGCGATCACCTCGCCATCGGGGCCCAGCGCGAAGCTGGAGCCATCGAAGACCAGGCTGTCGTTGCCGCCGATCTGGTTGACCATGGCGACGGGCACGCGGTAGTTGCGTGCGATGGCGGCTAGCATGTCGCGTCGCAGCTCGCGCTTGCGCATGAAAAACGGCGACGCCGAGGCGTTCAGCAGCACCTTGCCGCCCGCGCCGATCAGGTCTTCGACGGGATCGACACCATACAGGCGCCGGTCCCAGAAGTGCTTATCGTTCCACGCATCTTCGCAAATGGTAAGCGCGACCGGCATGCCCCCCACCGCGATCAGGTCCTGCTTGTCGGCGGGAGCGAAGTTGCGCATCTCGTCGAAGACGTCGTAGGTGGGCAGCAGCCGTTTGGATTGCACGAACGCGATCTCGCCATCGCGCAGCAGGACGGCCGAGTTCATCACGGACTTGCCGGTGGCGGCATGGGCCGGCGTCACCAGCCCGCAGATGACAGCAATGCCAGTCGTCTGGCGCGCGATGGCTTGCGCCGTCTCCCAATTGCGCTGCACGAACCATGGCCGCTCCACCAGATCGCGCGGCGGATAGCCGCAGATGGAGAGCTCGGGAAACAGCACCAGTTCGGCGCCGTTGCGGCGAGCGCGCTGCGCGTAATCGACAATTTTGGCGGAGTTGCCGGCGAAATCGCCGACTGTGGTATTGATCTGCCCGAGCGCAATCCTCACCTCAGTAGTGTACGGGGGCGAGGTGGGACGCGCAAAATTGCGTTACCGAAGCTGCCTTCACAGTTTGCTGAAAAACTCCTGGGGGGAGCCGTTCGGCTAGTGCTGGCCCTCGGTAAGTGCGTGCGAACCCGATTTCCGACGCTGGGAGAATGCGTGGCCCGGAGGGCGGCACAATCGTAGCCCACGACGTGAGTCCCTGGCTTGGCCACTACCGGGTAGTGCGGCGCTTCAGCGCCGCGATACGGCGGCTCCTCTTTACTTAAAAGCCCGCTTTAGAGGGAGCAACTCTGCCGTCGGCTGCATAAGAAAACCCCACTCCGCATCAATCCCGGAGTGGGGGCATAGTTTCACATGTTCGAAGCCTTTGGCCGTTAGCGCCGGCGGCCTTTCTTGGCCGCTTTCTTTGCGCCGCCCTTCTTGGCAGCTTTCTTCGCCGCTTTCTTCTTGGCCGGAGCTTTCTTGGCGGCCTTCTTTGCGCCGCCCTTCTTGGCAGCTTTCTTCGCCGCCTTCTTCTTGGCCGGAGCTTTCTTGGCGGCCTTCTTCGCGCCGCCCTTCTTGGCGGCCTTCTTTTTGGCGGGGGCCTTCTTAGCGGACCGCTTGTTGCCGCCGCCTCCGCTGCGGCCGCCACCGCCGGCGCCTCCGCCTATACCCATGGCCTCGGGCTCGCCCACTTCCGCTTCTTCCTCAATGACCGAAACCGATTCCGGCTCCTCTTCTTCTTCCTCTTCCTCTTCGTATTCCTCGTCGTCGAGGGACTCGCCGTAGGAACCGTCTCCGTAGTCATCCATTTCGTCTTCTCTACGTGCGTAGAGCTTGTCGTCGAATGCCATATGCTTGTCCTCTCTGGTGGTGCCGGACTCCGCATGACTGAACGGAGGCAGCTCGCAAAGCCTTGTTTAGACCCAAATACGAATATTGCGCAACCGCGCGCGATTGTAGCACAGCACCGCGAGGCTGCGAGGTGATGAAAGTCCGAGATGGATTTTGTAGCAGATGGCCTGCCGGAAGGAAAGAGGGAAGAAGCATTCGACAGTCGGGCGTTTCGGCGCCATCTCGATCTGAAAACATGAACACTGATTATCGGGGCGGCGCGACTGGCCGTTGCCGAAAGTCCAGGGGCCGAACGCCGATGACTGGTTACTTCTTGATCAGCAGCGTTTCGCCGGCCCGCACGTTTGCCGACAAATTGGGGTTGTCGCGCCGCAGGGCAGCGACCGAGGTGTGATTGGTTTCGGCGATGCTGCTGAGGGTCTCACCCTTCTTAACTTTATGATATTTCGCGGCTTGCGTACCATCCGACGAGCCGTGGTGCGCCGCCGGCTTGCCTTCCGGCTCTGCGTCGGCGGTATCGCCCGCGGGCTTGTAGATGATCAGAGTACGGCCGGGAGTCAAGGCGCTGCCCCGCAGATGGTTCCACTTGCGCAGCTTCTCGACCGGAACCTCAAAGTCGTCGGCCACCGACGCCACCGTGTCGCCCTTGCGCACGCGATAGTGCGTGGCCTTGTGCGAGAAGGCCACCGTCTGCACGTGGCCGGGCGAAATGGGGATGATCAGCTTCGTGCCGGCTTTCACTTCTTCGTCCGGCAGATTATTCGCCTCGGCGATGGCTGACGCCGAAACATGATACTTGCGCGCGATCGAGGGCAGAGTGTCGCCGTACTCCACATGGTGATAGCGCCACCAGGTGCGCATATCGAGAGGAATGGCGGCCATGGCCGTCTCGTACTTCTCCTCCGAGCCGGCCGGCAGGTTCAGGGTGAAGGTCTGGTCCTTGGGCGTGGTCATGCGCAGCAGGCTGGGATTCAGCTCCGCAAGGTAATCGACGGAGGTGTCCACGCACTCGGCCACCAGGCGCAGGTCCACGGGATAGTTGATGGTGACGTGATCGGTGATCGGCGAAGGCTCCGGAGTGACCCGCTGCAGCCCGTATTGCTCCGGATTCTTCGCCATGATGGTGACGGCCAGGATGATAGGGACGTAGTTGCGCGTCTCCTGCGGCAGGACGCCGCGGCGATAGAGCTCCCAGAAATCGGCGTAGCCGGTGCGCTCGACCGCGTGTTGCACCGTGCTGGCGCCCGAGTTGTAGGCCGCCATCGCCAGGTACCAGTCGCCAAACTGGTTGTAGAGGTCCTTCAGATGACGTGCCGCAGCGCGCGTGGCCTTCTCCGGGTCCTGACGATCGTCGATCCACCAGCTGCGCTCCAGGCCATAGAGTTCGCCCGAGCCGGCCATGAACTGCCACATGCCGCGTGCGCCGGCGCGCGACAGCGCTAACGGCTGGAAGCCCGACTCCGCCTGCGCCAGATAGATCAGCTCCTGCGGGACGCCTTCCTCCTTCAGGATGCGGGCGATCATGTCGTGATAACGGCCTGAGCGCGCCCAGGCATGCTCCAGCGTGGCGCGGCCGCGCGGGCTGGAGAAGTAGTTGATGAACGACGCCACATAATCGTTCATCACCAGCGGCAGGTCGGACTTGGTGGCCTTGATCTCGGCCTCGGCCTTGGCCTTGATGTTGGGATCCACCGGGAAGGTGACGTCGTTGGCTTCGTCGATGGGCGCCGGCTCCGAGCGCGGCTCGGTGAAGCCGTCGCCCTGCTTGAGCGCGGCCATCTCCAGGTCGTGGACGGCGTCGACCAGCTTCTCGAATTCGCGCTCCAGGCGCTCGTCGCTGCGAACGTCCAGATTGCTGGAGAGCAAAGTATCAAACGCCTGGTCGAAGCTGGCCTTGGCGGCCTCCAGGTGCCCAGCCTGGTAGTTCGCTTGACCGGCGGCGTACAGCTTTTCCACCTGCGCAATCAGCGCTTCGTCCGGATCAGCCTGTGGCTTGGGCTTCGATGCTTCCTGCACCTTGGGAGCTGGTTTGGCGGCCTGCGCGGCGGGAGAACTAATGGTGGGGGCCTGCGCTTGCGGCGGAACGGTAGCCTGCTTCTTGGGGGCGTCGCCTTCGCAGCCGGTAAGCAGGCTGACGAACACCGCGGCCGGCACGATGAGGCGAAAGGTTCTCATTTGCAACAATCGAAGAACAGCCTTCTCCTGCGTTCCACCGGTGCTGAGATGGTACTATGCGTCGAAATTCAGGGTCAACGAAATGAGACGAAAATCCAGAGTAACTGCTGCCGCACGAGAGCTTTGACGGCGGCTGCACGGAGCGGGGTTGCCGGTTCCGGCACACACTCGCAAACGCGGTCACGGCCGGATCACGTGAACCCGGACGCCCAGCTTGAGCTTGCTCAACAACTTTTCGGCAGTGTAGATGGGCGCTCGCAGCGAAAGCCCGAGCGCGAGGCATGCGCGGTCGCCCGGCGAGAGCCCGAGCTGGCGAGTGACGGTCACCATGCTGCCCGCAATCTTCGCCTGCTCATCGTTGAAGGCAATTGCCTCGCGTATGGGACTAGTCGCGTCTTCCCATGCATCCTCCGGCGGCCATCCCCGCGTTACCAGCTTGGCTTGTACCTCGGCGAGGTTGACGGTGCTGCACACCGCGTCGCGCAAGACCTCTGGAGTCAGTTTCTCGGCGCCCGCCTCGTTGTGAATGAGCGCCAGAATTGCCGAGGCATCGACCACCACCCTACTCATGTTGCGCGGCCTCGCGACGCTCGGCCAGCAGTTCGTCAACCAGCGAGGTCCCGGCTTTGACGTACTTTCGGGCGCGCCGCTGCGCACGTGCAATGCGGCGCTGCTGGGTGGTGATGTTCAACGTGTCGTCTTGCAAACGCAATGTAACCTCATCCCCCACTTCTATGCCCAGGGCTTTTCGAAAAGCGGCAGGTATAACGATTCGCCCATTCTCGTTGACGCGCAGCCGAGCTTCCCGTTGCATGACAGCTCCTCGATTTCTGGCCGAACTCAGTATTACTGTCACATTATAGCTACTATGACAGGCGTTAGAAGAGTTGCTCCTCGATCCTCCTGAGCCTCAGCCTATTTTCCGGAACATCCTGCGCTCGGCTTCCGTACCTTCCCGCCAGAGGTCGCGATGCAAACCCTGCGGCAAGATATCGTCTACGCCCTGCGGCAGATGCGGCAGTCGCCGGTTTTTACGCTGACTGCCATGCTCACCCTGGCACTCGGCATCGGCGCCACCACCGCCATCTTCTCGCTTATCCACACCGTGATGCTGAAGTCGCTGCCGGTCGCCGACCCTGCCGAACTCTATCGCATTGGGGATGGGAACGACTGCTGCGTCGAAGGCAGCCCGCAGGATGACTGGGGGATGTTCTCCTACAAGTTTTATCTGCGGATGAAGGACAACACGCCGGAATTCTCGGAGTTGGCCGCATTCCAGGCGGGACGGTGGCAGTTCAGCGCACGCCGCGGCGAGAGCGACCGCCAGGCCAAGCCCCTGCGCGGCGAATTTATCAGCGGCAACTACTTCCCGACCCTCGGCGTCGGCGCCTTCATCGGACGCACCATCGTTGCCTCGGACGACCAGCCATCGGCGCAGCCGGTCGGGGTGCTGAGCTATCGCACCTGGCAACAGCAGTACGGCTCCGATCCCAGCATTGTCGGCTCAACTTTTATTCTCGACTCCCATCCCTTCACGATCGTCGGCATCGGCCCTCCCGGTTTCTTTGGCGAGACCCTGCGGAGCGATCCGGCCGAGATTTGGATCCCGATCAACCAGGAGCCATTGTTGCGCAGCAAGAATTCTCTGCTGCACCAGTTTCCGGCATGGCTGCGCGTCATCGGGCGGCTTCGCCCGGGAGCTACGACCGCCGGGATGGGCCCGCGCTTGACCGAGCTTCTGCGCGTCTGGCTGGTGACCGACAGCGGCATGCCGGCGGAATGGATGAGCGGCCTGAAGACCCAGCTGCCGAAGCAGGTCATCCGCGTCATTCCCGCCCGCACCGGCGTGGCGGTGATGAAGGAAAATTACGGCGCCAGCTTGCGCCTGCTGCTCACGGTTTGTTGTCTGGTGCTGCTGATCGCGTGCGCCAACATTGCCAACCTGCAGCTTGCCCGAGGCGCCTCCCGCCGTTCGCAGATGTCGGTGCGCATGGCGCTGGGCGCCTCGCGGCGCAGGCTGGTACGACAGTCGCTCACCGAAAGCGTCCTGCTGGCGATCTTCGGAGGCATCGCCGGCGTGCTGGTGGCGTATCTGGGGGAGAAGTTCATCCTGGCGCTCGCCTTTCGCAGCGCGCGATACGTGCCCATTGACGCAACGCCGTCGCTGCCCGCGCTTGCCTTCGCCTTCGGGCTGTCGCTTCTCACCGGTATCATCTTTGGAACCGCGCCCGCATGGTTTACCTCTCATGCCGAGCCGGCCGAGGCGCTGCGCGGCGCGAACCGGACGACCCGCGACAGCACCTCGCTGTCGCAGAAGTCGCTGGTGGTGGTGCAGGCCACGCTCTCGGTGGTGCTGCTGGCCGGCGCCGGCCTGCTGACGCGCAGCCTGATGAAGCTGCAGCATCAGGACCTCGGCTACGAAACCAACAACCGCATCACCATCGCGCTAACCGGGCCCTATTCCTCGTACCCCACGCCGAAGTTGGACGCCATGTACCGCGAGTTGCAGGAGCGGCTGGCGCATATCCCCGGAGTGCAGCGCGCAGCCCTGGCGCTGTATACGCCGCTGCAGGACAACTGGGGCGAAATCGTCGTGCGGCCGGGCCAGGCCATGCCCAACATGGCGGACGAGGTCGGCTCGTCGTGGGACCACGTCAGCCCGGGATATCTTGAGGCGCTGGGCCAGCAGATCCTGCGTGGCCGCAGCATCAGCGATCAGGACACCGCCTCCACCGAGAAGGTTGCGGTAGTCGACGAGACCTTCGTCAAGCGTTTCTTCAAGCCGGGCGAAGATCCCATCGGCCAAAATTTCGGCCTGGACCTGCCGGCCAACAGCCATACCTACAAGATCGTCGGCATCGTTCGCAACGCGAAGTATAACGACGCTGCCAATACGCATGCACCGCGTCCCATGTTTTTTGTGCCGCTGGCGCAGCGGGTGCAGTATCCGGATGCGCTCATGCAGATGGTCGAGGATTCCACTCACTTCATCGAAGGCGCCGTGCTGCAAGTGAGCGGCCCCGTGCCCGGGCTGGAAGCGCAAGTGCGAAACGTCCTCAGCGACATCGATCCGAATCTCGTGCTGCTCGGCATCATGCCCTTGCGCGAGCAGGTGGACGCCGAATTCGATCAGCAGCGCGCCGTGGCGCAATTGGTGGGACTGATTGGCATTCTTGCGTTGGTCCTGGCGGCGGTCGGTATCTATGGTGTGACGGCGTATACGGTCGAACGGCGCACCGCGGAAATTGGCGTGCGCATGGCGCTGGGCGCTAACCGTGGAAGCGTCACTCGCCTGGTGTTGCGTGGCGCCTTCCTGCAGGTGCTGATCGGACTGCTGCTCGGCCTTCCGATTGCCATTGGTTGCGCGCGCCTGATCGCCGCGCAGCTCTATCAGGTGAAGGGCTGGGACCCGCTGGTGCTTTCCGGCTCGATGCTCGCGCTTGGAGTGTGCGCTCTGGTGGCCAGCATCATTCCCGCCCGGCGCGCCGCGGCTATCGATCCCGTGCGGGCGCTGCGGACAGAGTGAGAACGGGTAGAGCTGGCCTTCACGGTAGAGCTGGCCACCGGTAGAGCTGGCCTTCAGGCCAGCGTCTAAGCAGTTATTTCGGATTTCCGAGCCGGCTTCAGCCGACGACAGAAATCGCGCGCAGCTACCTCAGGGACTCGCCTTGCCCGCGCTTGGTCCCTGCGCCACGCGCTCGCTCACCAGCCGCGCCGCCTTCACCGCGCTGACCACCTTCCCGGAGAAGATGTGAATCTCGCCGGGCGCTGTTTCCTGCACGTAGAGCGTTCGCCGGTCCTGCGCCGGATTGTTCTCCACCACGCGAACGGTGAAGCGCGAGCCGAGATACTCCGCCTCAATCGCAGCCGGCACCGCCAGCGCAGCATCCTTCCGCATGGCATCGTGACGGGTCCAGGGGATCGGCTGAAAGCGCGAGCCATTCAATAAACCGCGGAACTGCTCGGGAATCGGTTCGTCAGCGTTGGTCGTGGTCCAGTGATTCGAGTGCTTGGCCGAGCCCCACAACGAGAGCTCGGAGCTGCCGTAAGGATCGAAGGCGGTGAACGGGCCGTCGACCACCACCAGCGATATGCCACGCAACTGCCTGGGCAGCGTAATCAGGATCTTTTCCGCCACTTGATACTTCACCGACTTGAAAAGTCCGCGCGACGGGCCGAGCCCGTATGTTGCCCATACCACGAAGTCGTAGTCGCCTCGCATCGCCGGCGTGAACTCCTGCTGATGAAGCGCGATGCGCAACGACTGGATCTGCTTTGTCAGCTCGTCGCGCAGGATGTCGGGATCGTAAATCTGCTCTTCCACCGCGTAACACTTGTCGATGAAGTCGAAGTTCATCCACTCCGGACGGCAGGGCCGCAGCGGAATCCGGTGCTCCTCCATGACGCGCTCGAACAGTTCAGGCGGCGTCTGCGAGCCCGCGTGAGGAATGGCGTAGTAGTGTTCGCTGTTGCGCACGATGGCCCGCGCGAAACTCTGCAGGAACTCGGCGCGCGCGCCCATCGTCTCTTCGATGGTCTCCGGACTGCGCGGGTAGTGATATCCCGAATGAATGCGAAATTGGTTGATGCCGGAGGCGGCATTCAGAATCCCAAGCGGATCGAACAGGTGCACCGTGTGTCCCTGCTCAGCCAGACGGATGGCCGTGGTGGCGCCGTAGATTCCCGCGCCGGCGATGGCAATCTTGCAACTGCGAGAAGTCATGTGAAGCTCTGGTCCTGGTCCTGGGCACGCGCGCGATCGTTACGCAGCGCTGGCGGCCTCATTGTTGCTGTTGTGAATCGTGCCGCTTTCGAGAAGCAGCATTGCGTTGCCGCAAGCCGCTGGCGGCGATTGCAAAGCTGCGTTCTCGAAGCCTCTCCAGGATTTCGATCTTTTCAGAGAAGCTGAGCGCAGCCATTCGTTTTCGCCACGAAATTTTTCTCTCCACGGTTACTCCTCCAGGTACCTTTTCTGGAACCGTTGCCATTGTGGATTCAATCCATGACGAGTAATAACGGCCTGCAATTTTCCCCGGTCAACTGCGCCCGCCTCAAGAAACTGCAGAATGCGAACCTGGTCTTTGGACCGGCCGGTCCGAAGCGCCAAAGCTACCAAATGCTCAGCCTTCATTACCCAGGTGCTCACACCTTGAACTTCTGTCTGAATGGCTTCTCGCAATGCTTCTTGTTCCAAGCTATCGCCAACTGGCAAGAACTGCACGGGCCAGCCCTCGACAATGATGTGCTCCTGATCGATGGAGCACCCTCGGGCCGTCAAGTATTCGTACAAAGGACTCAGAGCGAAAGGAACCGGCTGCGGTCGTCGGAAGAACAACGAAGATATCAATGTCAAACGTTGCGGCAGGTTCCAGGTAAAAGGTTGCGCCCACGGCACCGCCTATGGCATACCTGTCGATGATTCCGTCCGCTTGCATCCGGTTCATCATTTCCAGCGTACTTTTCATCTGAAGTCTCGTGCAAGAGAACTCGTCCCCTGCGGGGTATTGAGTTCGCAGCCTACTTCCCCAGCGGCGTGCCGGCCGCATTCACCGGCACGAGTATGCCATTGCGAATGTAATAGTCATAGCCGCGCCAGCGAATCACGTTGCGCCGGAAGCTGGCCAGCCAGATGGCGAATGCCATCGCGTCCCACAGCGGAATCAGCAGCATCTTCGGCCACAGGCCCTTCTGCTTCATGCCATGAATGCCAATCAGCCAGGTCATGATCACGCGCAGGACGAAATACGTCCCCAGATAGCCCGCCGCAACCTGCCAGGTGGGATGCACCGCAACCGCAATCAGCGCCCAGATGAGCCCCCAGGTGAAGACGAGCCCGCGATGTCCTTGCCGGCGCACCAGCCGCATCACCGTCATCCAGCGCACGCGCTTGTAGAACAGGTCCTTCAGCGACTGAAAGTCCGCCACCGTCTTGACCACATACGGCAGCAGCTTCACCTCCGCCTGATCGGCAACCATACGGCCCACATTCAGGTCGTCGGCCGGCCGGTTCTCCAGCACTTCGTATCCACCGAAACCGGCAATATACTTTTTGGTGGTTAGGATGGATTGCCCGAACATGAACTTCACGCCGTCCAGCTGCCAGGCGACCAGGATGCCGGCGAAGAAATCCGAAGTCATGCCGATGGATTGCAGCTCCTGCACGAAGCTGGTCTCCTCGGTGGAGACATACAACGTGGTTGCGCCGCCGACCTTGGGATCGCGGAAGGCGTGCGCCACGGCGCGCAGGTAATCCGGCCCCACGCGGATGTCGCCGTCCGTGATCGACAGCACCTCGTACTTCGCCTCGCTCACCAGGCGCGTCAGGCGGCCTACCTTGTCGTTGATGGCGTTGCGCCCGGAGCCGTAGATCAGGCGAATCTTGCGCTCGGGGAAATCGGCGACCAGCTTCTCCAGCACCGGCAGAGCGGCATCGTCGCGATCGACGCAGAAGACGATCTCGTACTCGGGATAATCCTGGCGGCAGAAGCTGGCGTAGTTTTCGTAGGCATCGTCATCGAGGCCGCGGATGGGCTTCAGACAGCTGATCGGCGGAAAGTAGTCGTTGTTGTAGGGATTCTCGCGCCAGGCGACGCGGAAATAACGCGCCGCACTGTAGATGGCCAGCAGATAGTAGATGCCGGGAATAGCGGCGACGACAAGAACGATGTAGCTGAGTATGCCCAAGTCTGTTCTCTCCACCGCTGAAGCCAAGCAGCCATGCGCGCATGATGAGGGCGGAACGGAAAAACAGCGCCGCGACGGGGTTGGGAAGCGAAGTTGTAATCTAACACACGGAAAAAACTCCGGTCGAGATGCGGTGGAGCACGCCCAAGCTCGACACTCGAAACTTCCTCATGCGCGTGACCGTTACCGGCGGCACAGGATTTCTCGGCGGCTTTCTGGTACGTGACCTGCTCGCCCGGGGCACGACGGTGCGCGTCCTGGCGCGGCCCTCCCCGCGTTCCGAAGGGCTCCGCAAACTAGGCGTGGAGATCGTTCATGGCGATTTGAACGATGCGGGTTCGCTCGCCCGCGCCGTCACGGGCGCCGAAGTTGTCTATCATCTCGCTGCCAAGGTGGGCTCCGCGCCGTACAAACAATACTTCGAGGTGAACGTCGCAGGCACCGAAGGCGTGCTGGCGGCCTGCGCGCAGCAAGGCGTCGGGCAGTTCGTTTACGCCAGTTCCCTGGCGGTCTACGGCCCAATCGAGCCCGGCGAATGCATTGACGAGCGGACGCCGTTCGACAGCAAGCCGGAGTTGCGCGATCCCTACGCGCAATCCAAGATTGCCGCTGACCAACTTGTCAGCTCGTTCGCGCGCCGCACCGGGTTGCCGACGGTCATCCTGCGCGAAGGAATCATCTTCGGGCCGGGACGTCCGTTGCCGCTTGGAATGTTTTCGTTCCCCATGAGCAATACCAACATCGTCTTCGGGAAGCCGGAGCACCGCTTTCCGCTCAACTACGTTGAAAACATCGTCGACGCCATGCAGGCTGCGGCGTCCGGGAACGGCCTGCGCGAGTACAACGTTCTCGACGACGACGATCTCACCCTGGGGCGCTATCATCAGCTCAAGAGCGCGGCCGATCGCACCGGCACCCGCTTCATTTCCGCATGGCCGCTCTATCTGGCTTCGCCATTCGCCGAGGCGCTTCGCGGCGTCGTACCCATGGGCGATACGCGGCTTTCTCGCCATCAACTGCGGCGCGCGCTCCAGGACCGCCCTTACGACACGAGCCGCATCCGCGAGCAAACCGGCTGGCGGCCGCGCGTGCCGCTGGATGCGGCGATCCAGCGCACCCTGAACGCGCGGCCGTGATCCACTGAACTTGCGGTACGATGAGCAGAGCTTATGGCGAGTAGCTCAGAAGCAGTTCGCGTGGCGCTCGGCGATCGGGTACTCATCGTCGCGGGACCGGGCGACATCACGCGCGAAGAGACCGACGCCATCGTGAACGCGGCCAACTCCTCGCTGCTCGGCGGCGGCGGAGTGGATGGCGCGATCCATCGCACCGGTGGGCCGGAGATCCTGGATGAGTGCCGGAAGATTGTCGGCAAAATCGGACGCCTGCCTGCGGGGCAGGCCGTGGCAACCGGCGCGGGCAATCTGCCGGCGCGCTATGTGATCCATACCGTCGGGCCGTTCTGGAATGGCGGCGACCGCGGCGAGGCCGATACCCTGGCCAGCTGTCATCTCGAATCGATCCGCATCGCCGACGAACTGAAGCTCGCCTCGCTGGCTTTTCCGGCGATATCGACCGGCGCCTATCGCTACCCCGTCGAGCAGGCGGCGCAGGTGGCCGTCAGCAGCGCTGCCGGGGCGCTGCGCATGGCGGCGCATGTGCGTGAGGTGCGGTTTGTGCTGTTCGACCGCGAGACCGTCAACATCTATGCCGACGTGGCGCGCGGATTGAAATGAAATGAGCAGTCGCGTGGGATGGAGCACTGCTTCAGCAGTGCAGTTCAGATCTGCTTACGTGAACGGCTGCAGCCGCTGAAGCCGTCGACTCAATCAAAGTGTTTTGAGCGGAGTAAAAGCGTTGACCGACCGTCTTTATTACACGGACTCCTTCCTGCATGAATTCGACGCGCGAGTAGTGTCTATCGGCGACGCCTCGGGACGCGCCGTCGTGACGCTCGATCGGTCGGCGTTTTATCCCACCAGCGGCGGACAAAACTTCGACACTGGTTGGCTGGAAGTCTCCGGCGCCGGCCGGCTGCCTGTGAAAGAGGTCGAGGAAGACGAGCGCACCGGAGAGGTGCTGCATTTCGTCGAGAGCGCCCCTATCCCGGTGCAGCCCGGCACAACGATTCGCGGCGTCATCGACTCCGAGCGCCGCCGCGATCACATGCAGCAACACTCGGGACAGCACGTGTTGTCGGCAGCATTCGAGAAGCTCTACAACTTCGCCACCGTCTCTTTCCACATGGGCGACGAGAGCTGCACCATCGATCTCGCGACGCTGTCCGTCAGCGCTGAGCAGATGCGGGCGGCCGAGCGGCTGGCCAATGAGGTGATCGCCGAAGACCGTCCCGTGGAGGTGCGCTTCGCCACGCCGGAAGAGGCGCAAAGCATGGGCGTGCGCAAAATTCCGGCCACCCAGCGCGAGAAGCTGCGCCTGATCGATATTCGCGACTTCGACCTGAACGCCTGTGGTGGCACGCACGTGCGCAGCACGGGACAGATCGGCGCCATACTGCTGCGCAAAGTCGAAAAGGTGAAGCAGGGCGTGCGCGTGGAGTTCGTGTGCGGCTTGCGCGCGATCGCGACCGCGCGGCACGATTTCGAGGCGCTAACCGAAACTGCGGCGCTGTTCTCCACGCACATTTGGGAGGTGCCGCAGGCGATTCGCAAGTGGCAGGAGCAAGCGAAAACCGCGCAGAAGGCGCAGCATCGCTTGCTGGAGGAAGTGGCCGAGCTGCAGGCGCAGCGCATGTTGCAATCGGCCGAGCAACGCGGCGCCCGGAGGCTGGTCGTCGAGTACTTTGCCGAGCGCGATCTCGCGTTCATCAAGATGCTGGCGCAGAAGCTCACCAGGAATGCGGGAGTCGTCGCGCTGCTTGCTTGCGGCGGGGCGCACCCGTCGCTGGTATTCGCGCAGACGCCCGGACTGACTAACGACATGGGCGCGCTGATGAAACAGGCGGTGCAGAAGCTGGGTACGCGCGGCGGCGGCAATCGCGACATGGCGCAGGGTGGCGCGCCGGATGGGGAGCGGGCGGAGCAAGGGCTGCGGCAAGCCGCTGCGCAAATTGAGGTAGGTAATTAGTGCTAGGGACGCAAGCGGCAACGGTAATAGCTCTGATCAACCTCGTAGCGTCAGGTGTAATCGGGGTTGCTGCCGGTTTCATTGCCTGTTTGATGTTTCGCCTCCCCTGGAATATTAAGGTAGCAGCCCTGGATGCGATCTTCGCTTTTGCGAGCAGTATCGCATCGGCGTTTGCTTACGCGGCAATCGCGATTGCTTTGGGCTACTCTGACTCAGTAGTGAAGTGGGTTTTCCTCACCGCGTCGGCTAGTGTCGTGCTGCGTCATCTTGTGCGTCTTTGGCTGCGCCGCCGTGCTGCTCCGGTCACAGCCGGCCGCTGAACCGGTGAGGCAGCGCGACTGGAACCGACAACTGACAACTGGCCACTGGCTACTGGCTACTGACTTTGGACCAACGTCTCATTCTCGTCACCTTGCTGATCCGCCTCGGCGTGGCCGCGGCGATCAGCAGCGTGCTGGTGCGCGCGCGGCGTTTCCGTGTGCTGCTGTTTCGCGAGGAGCGCACGGTCAAGGAGAAGCTGGAGATCGTGTACATTGTGGGCACGCCGATTGCGCTCGGCGTGCTGGTGCGCGGCTGGGTGCACAATTTCCTCGCCGCCGACATCGCGTTTGTAGGCGCGATTCTGATGGGCGTGATTGGCGGCCGCCTCTCCGGCGCGGCCGGAGGCCTATTGGTTGGCTTGCCTTCTCTGCTGCTGGGCGAGTGGCTGGCCATCCCTATGTATGTGCTGGCCGGCACCAGCGCCGGCTTTTTGCGCCACATTGCGCCGGAGCGCGAGGCCATCTGGTCATTCTCGCCGCTGTTCGATCTCAGCATCTATCACTGGATCCGGCGCAGCATTCGCAAGTCATTCATCGATTGGCAGACGTCGTTCTTCTTCCTGATCCTGGCGCTCGAGTTCATTCACATTCAGCTTCACCTGTTGTTCCCGCGCCGCATGTTTGCGCTCTATTCGACGAACTTGTGGGTGAAGCTCGCCATCTACGCGGGCACGGTGATGGCGGTGGCAATCGCGCTGAAGGTGCTGAACAACGTGCGCATCGAGATGAAGCTGGAGCAACAGGAACGATTGCTTTTGCAGGCGCGCATGGAGGCGCTGCAGAGCCAAATCAATCCGCACTTCCTGTTCAACACGCTGAATTCGATTGCGTCGCTGGTGCGCGCGGATCCCGATTCGGCGCGGCTGATGATCGTAAGATTGGGCAACATCCTGCGACGGCTGTTGCGCAAGGGCGACTCCTTCGTTCCGCTGCGCGAGGAATTCGACTTTCTCGACGATTATCTCGACATCGAGGTGGCGCGCTTCGGGCGCGACAAGCTGCGAGTGGTGAAAGAGCTGGAGCCTTCCTCGCTCGACCTGCTGGTACCAAGCATGATCCTGCAGCCGCTGGTGGAAAACGCGGTGAAGCATGGCTTTGCCTCGAAGGTTGAAGCCGGCACGATTTATCTGCGCAGCCGCAGCTTCGACCATCGCCTGGTCATCGAGGTGGAGGACGACGGAGTGGGCATGCCGGTCGCAGGCTCAAGCCAGTCTTCCGGCACCGGCATCGGCATGTTGAACGTGACCGAGCGCCTGCAGGTGGTCTACGGCGATGCCGCCGAACTTAGCGTGAGCAGCGAGCAAAATCGCGGGACGTTGGTGCGGCTGGTATTGCCGGTGCTGCAGGCGGAGGAGATGGGCGGCTCGGTCGTGGGCGCGATGTACGAGGAGCGCGGCAGCCGGGGAGGGTGATCACCAACTGATTGTATGGTTGTGTTCGAATCTGATGTCGATTGTGATAGTACATCCGGTGGCGATGGTCCCTTTACCAAAAACTCGAACTACCACGCGCCGTCTGCCTCTGCCGCTTTACCAGCAACTCAAGTCCATGGTCGAGAAGCAACGCGGAGGGCCATCTTTGAATGACCTGATGGTTACGGCCATCCGAGGTTACGTGAAAGCGTGCCGCACAAAGCAAATTGATGCCGCATTTGCTGGCATGGCCCAGGACCCCGGATATCAGAGGGAAGCGCAGCAGATATCGGAGGATTTCGCGGTAAGCGATTGGGAAGCGCTCCGCGAAGAAGAGAGGGGCCCTAAAGCAGGTGCCGATGTACGACTGGCTCGTCCTTCGCGGTGACGTCTTTCTGGCCAAGCTCGACCCGGTCGAGGGTTCGGAGCAGGCAGGAACGCGCCCCGTAGTCGTCGTGAGCCGCGACGCCCTCAATCGAGCACTTCCGTCATTATCGTCGCGGCCATTACCGACGCAGCCAATAAGAAACGAATTTATCCCAGCCATATCAGAGTGCCGTTAGGGGCCGGTGGGCTCACGATGGATTCGATTGTTCTCTGCGAGCAGATACGAGCGATCAGCAAGACGCGTCTGCGCAGGCAACTGGGACGCTTCGATAAGTCGACAATATCGAGGTTGGATGCGGCGCTCAAGATCACTCTCGATCTCGCATGAACGGAGCGACACCGCCGAGTGCTATCCCACCGCCGCCTGCGCGCGCTCCAGCACCGCGCGGTAGTGCCGCTCATACATAGGAATGATTTTGCTGGCGCAGAAACGCGCCTGGGCACGCGTCCTGGCTTGCTCACCCATCTCGCGCAGCCGCCGATCGTCGGACAGCAGCTCGATGGCATAATTCGCCATCGACTCCACATCTCCCACCTTCGCCAGAAATCCCGTCTCGCCGTGATCGATCACTTCGGGCACTCCGCCCGCGTTGGTGGCAATCGGCACCACCTCGCACGCCATCGCCTCCAGCGCCGCCAGCCCAAACGATTCCAACTCGCTGGGCAGCAGCATCACGTCGGCCACGCCAAGCTTTTCGTGGATACGGTCCTGCTTGCCGAGGAAATCGACCTTGTTGTGGACGCCTTTGTTCACCGCCAGCCACTCGGCGCGCGAGCGCTCCGGGCCGTCGCCGATCATCAGCAGGCGCGCGGGAATCTTCTTCTGCACGCGATAGAAGATTTCGATGACGTCCTGCACCCGCTTCACCGGCCGGAAGTTCGACAGGTGGACCAGCAGCTTCTCGCCGGGCCTGGCATAGTCGGAGCGGCGCGCCAGCACCTCCGGCGTGCGCTCGTACAGATCACAGTTCACGAAATTGGGGATGACCTCGATCGGCGTCTCGACGTCGAAGACTTCGACGGTGCGCTCCTTCAGGTACTTTGAAATCGAGGTAACGCCGTCGCTCTGGTTGATGGAGAAGCGGGTAATCGGCAGGTACGACGGGTCGGCGCCGACCAGCGTGATGTCCGTGCCGTGCAGCGTGGTGACATACGGCAAGTGGCGATGGTTGCGGGTGTGATCGCAATGCAGCATCTGCCGCGCCAGCATGGCGCTCACCGAATGCGGAATCGCGTAGTGCACGTGCAGCAGGTCGAGCTCGTAGATCTCGGCAACCTCGGCCATACGCGTGGCCAGCGCCAGATCGTATGGCGGATATTCGAAGAGCGGATAACGCGAGACCTCAACTTCGTGGTAATGAATGTTGGCCAGCGGCTCGGTCAGGCGAATGGGCTGCGAATAGGAGATGAAGTGGACCTGATGGCCGCGCTGCGCCAGCTCCAGGCCGAGCTCGGTGGCGACCACCCCGCTGCCGCCATATGTGGGATAACACGTAATGCCGATTCGCATGGTCAATCGCCTCGGTGTGGCTGCCGTTCTACATTCGATGAGAAATCCGGTGTCCAGGAACCATGATCTTGCGGCGCGCCGGGCCGCGCCACCTGGCGGGGCTGCAACTCTCCGGTTGCGGTGCGCGTCTGAGTCTGAGACGTTGGAGAGGGCATGATGACACCGCTGGTTTATCTCGCAATTGTGGCACTCATCTCATGCGGGCTGGTTCCTGCAATGGTTCCGGCAATTGCGCCGGAGCTGGGGTTGGCGGCCGAGGCGGCCATCGCGCAGCAGCAGGGCAACGCCGGCAGCGCCGCCAAAGATAACAGCGGCACCACCGGCGACCAGATCACGAAGCCGCCGGGCGCCAAGCGACCGACCCTGATCGGCTGCCTCTCCGGTCCTGACAAGGACGGCAAATACATGCTGCGCAGCATGAACCATCGCACCGGAGTCGAGGTGCTGGGCGCCAGCGACGAACTGAAGAACGATTCCGGAGCGAAGGTGAAGCTGACCGGCAAATGGGAGGCGCCGCAAGCAGACGCTGCTACTCGCGACAAGGCCGCCGCGTCCGGCAAGAGTGTGCCGGCCGAGATGCGCCGCTTCCAGGTCACCGACGTCGAGGTGATGGCGAAGACGTGCAGCGTGCCGGCTGAGGTCACGCCGGAAAGCAAGAGCAAGCGAGGCAAGACGACAACCTACAACGCGCCGGGCAGCGACAACCCGCAGTAAGCGCAGCCGAGGGTGGCGAAGCCTTGCGAGCCTCGGAGGTCAGAAAGCCTTCGTCGAATCCAGCAGGATCGTCACCGGCCCGCTGTTGACCAGCTCGACGTCCATCATCGCCTGGAAGCGTCCAGTCTCGCAGGGCAGGCCGAAACTGCGCACGCGGGAGACGAAATATTCGTACAGCTCTTTCGCGCGCTCCGAACGCGCTGCCGCATCGAAGGACGGCCGCTTGCCGCGTCGCACGTCGCCGAACAACGTGAATTGCGAGACCGCCAACACAGCGCCGCCTACATCGGTCACGCTCAGGTTCATCTTGCCGGCATCGTCTTCGAAGATTCGCAGGCCGGCGATTTTGTCGGCCAGATAGTCGGCGTCAGCTTCGCTGTCCTCTTGTCCCACTCCCAACAGCACAAGCAAGCCGAGATCGATCGCGCCGGTGATTTCAGTATCGACGCTGACCGACGCCCGGCTGACGCGCTGGACCACCGCCCGCATGAGGGGGTTGTATCATACCGGCGTTTGCCGTTTGGCTCTTGGCTCTGAGCTCCCGAGAACCAAGAGCACGGCCCACCGCCAGGAGCCAACCGCCAAACCGGGCTAGCCTCTCGCCGCGTTGACCGCCGCGAAGCTCCCCGTTTAGGATGAATCGGGATTCATATCGGCTGAGCGCCCTCCGGCCCCCTATCTGTCGGCATCATCCCTGGAGGTGCTCTGGTTCCTTTACAGGCTTTCCTGCCTGCAATTAGACTTACCAGTTTGCGTCCCACGCGCGCCTCCGGGCATGCGCTGGGAATTTCCGGTGCTTGCGCGCTGCGGCGCGACAGGAGAAACAAATGGCTTCTGTGGAAGAACGGGTAAAACAGATTATTGTCGAGCAGTTGGGCGTCGATGAGGCCGAAGTGACCCCCAACGCTTCCTTTGTTGACGACCTCGGCGCCGATTCGCTGGATACCGTCGAGCTGGTCATGGCCTTCGAAGAGGCCTTCGAAATCGAAATTCCCGACGAAGATGCGGAAAAAATCCGTACCGTGCAGGACGCCATCACCTACATCGACCAGCACGCAAAAGCGAAGAAGGCATAGCTGCGCGCTTCGCGCCGCGAGCTTTGCAATGGCCTTCATCGAGCCAATCAATTGCCTCACCGCCCAGGGGCACCCAGATCGCATAACGCCGGAGGATTTGGCGAAAGGCGAATAGCGAAAGGCGAAGAGCGAACATGGCATCGATCGACGAACGCGTAAAGCAGATCATCGTGGAGCAACTGGGGGTGGAGGAGAGCGAGGTCACGCCCAACGCCTCCTTCGTGGACGACCTGGGCGCCGATTCGCTCGACACCGTCGAGCTGGTCATGGCCTTCGAAGAGGCCTTCGAAATCGAGATCCCGGACGAGGACGCCGAGAAGATCCGCACCGTCAAGGACGCCATCGACTACATCAACGCCCACGCGAAAGGATCGAAGTAGTTTGGATCGTCGCGTCGTGGTCACCGGCATCGGAATGATCTGTGCTGTCGGCAACAACGCCGAAGATGTTTGGCGGGCGTTGCTGGGGGGCAGCAGTGGCGTGGAGCGCATCACCAGCTTCGACGCCTCGGCCTTCGCTTGCCAGATCGCGGCCGAGGTCAAGGGCTTCGATCCGCTGCAATTCATCGACAAGAAGGAAGCGCGCAAGATGGCGCGCTTTATTCATCTGGCCATCGCCGCCAGCGACGAAGCGCTGCGCATGGCCAACTACAAGGTCGAAAACGAAGAGCTGGCCGAGCGCACCGGCGTCAACATCGGCTCCGGCATCGGCGGGTTCGACATCATCGAGCGCGAGCACTCCAACCTGCTCACCGCCGGCCCGCGCAAGATTTCGCCCTTCTTCATTCCCGCGGCCATCGTCAACCTCGCCGCCGGACAGGTCAGCATTCGCCACAACGCCAAGGGCCCGAACGAGGCGACCTGCACCGCCTGCACCACCAGTGCGCATTCCATCGGCGACGCCGCACGCGTCATCAAGTACGGCGACGCTGAGGTGATGATTGCCGGCGGCACCGAAGCCGCCATCACCCCCATGGGCGTCGGCGGATTCGCAGCCATGCGCGCGCTCTCCACCCGCAACGACGATCCCCATCGCGCCAGCCGGCCCTGGGACAAGGACCGCGACGGCTTCGTCATCGGCGAAGGTTCGGGAATTCTGATTCTCGAAGAGCTGGAGTTTGCCAGGAAGCGCGGCGCCAAGATCGTCGCCGAAGTCGTCGGCTACGGCATGAGCGCCGACGCCAATCACATTACCCAGCCGGCCCCCGGCGGTGAAGGCGGCTATCGCGTGATGCGCAATGCGCTGCGCGACGCCCAGCTCTCGCCCGAGCACGTGGGCTACGTCAACGCGCACGGAACTTCAACGCCGCTGGGCGACGAACTGGAAGCGACCGCGATCAAGCGGGCCTTCGGCGATCATGCTTACAAGATGCTGGTCAGCTCGACCAAGTCGATGACCGGCCACTTGCTGGGCGGCGCCGGCGGCCTGGAAGCCGCCATCACGGTGCTCGCGTTGCGCGATCAGATCGTGCCTCCGACCATCAACCTCGACCATCCCGACGAAGGCTGCGACCTCAACTTCGTCGCCCATAAGGCGCGCGAGGTCCAGATGGACCACGCCATGTCGAACTCCTTCGGCTTTGGCGGAACCAACGGCTGCCTGGTGTTCAAGCGGTGGATGGAGTAGTCAAGCCGGTCAGCGATTGTTTGTTCCGCGACATCCGAAGCGCCTGCCAGGCGGCCACCAGTACCCACGCGCAATTCGTCAGCACGATCAGGCGGTCGGCCCAGCCATCCAGGGCTAGCACGCCTGGAGGCAGAGCTTTGGGCGCGTGCTGCGGCAAGTGGCCTCCATTCACCCGCGTCATCTGCATCACCATGATCGCCATGGTCACGATGAGCAAGACGACGCTGATCCAGCTCAGGTTCGCGAGCCATAGCAACGCTGGTCGCACCCCGCGCCAGTTGTCCTGACGGCCCAGCGCAGCGCTGAGCAGCAAGGCCGCGATAGGGAAGCCGATGACCCCCAGCAGGCCCGCGAGCCCATGCCCGACTTCGTGCCTGATGTCGAACACAGAAGCCATCGCCTCGCCGAGTCCGGCGATGACCAGCAGCCACAAACCAGCTCTTCCGGCAGTGGTGCGCACCTCGCTCCAGATGGCGACCGCCAGTGCCCACGTGCCGATGCCCCAGGAGAGAAACATCAGCGATAGCACCCAGGCATAGTGGCCGAAGGCGTATTCACTCACCATGCGCCAGGAGGGCGCAAATTCAGGACTGAGCACATGCAGCGCCACCAGCAGCCCGAGGACCGCGCACGTCGCGAGCAGGGAGCCATGCGGCCGGTCGAACAACGCGTGAGGAGTTGCTTCCGCTCGTCATGAAAGCTGCGCTGGAAAGCTCACCAGATTCGAAGCTACGGCCCATACGCCATCAATTATTATCACGTGCATTGGGAGTTCGCCGATGACGGACGAGTACGGTCAATCCGACAACAGCATGGGGCTGTTCGAAGCCATGTACACGGCGCGCGCCATGCGCTGGCTCAAGCCCGATCCCATTCCTGACAAGGTGCTTCAGCAGGTGCTGGAAGCGGCGACTCAGGCGCCGAACGCCGGCAATCGCCAGAACTGGCTCTTCATGGTGGTGCGCGACGCCGAGCAGCGGCATCGCATCGGGGAGATCTACCAGCGCGTGAGCCTGTGGGTGCTGCAACGGTACCAGCATCAGGGCCGGCCGCAAAATCAGTCCGCGGCGGAATACGATCGCATGATGCAGGGCGGCATGCATCTGTACGAGCACATGCGTGACGCTCCGGTGTTGCTGGTCCCGTGCCTGCGGATCACGCCGCTGGAGCTTCCGGCGGAGATTCCGCCGCAGGTCGCGACGGCCATGCGCGAGGCTTATCCCTGGACTGCCGGCGCCAGCATTTATCCCGCGCTGCAGAACGTGATTCTGGCCTGCCGCGCGCTTGGACTGGGGACGGTGCTCACCACCAATCACACCATCGCCGAGGACGAGATCAAGCAGGTGCTGGGCCTTCCGCCCGAATGCCGCACTTTTGCTCTCATGCCGATCGGCTATCCGGAGCGCAACTTCGGTCCCGTGAAGCGTCGCGCTGTTTCGGAAGTTGCCATGGTCGATCGCTACGGAACGCCGTTCAGCCCCAGCTCCGAGTGACCAGCACCGCCCGCGCTAAACGTAATCGAACAGCGTCATGAAACCGAAGTCCATGTGCAGCTGCTGATGGCAGTGGAAGAGCGTCAGGCCGGGATTGTCGGCCACGAACGAGATTTCGCTTTCCTGGTAGCCGCCCAGCATCACGACGTCTTTCATGATGCCGGAGGTCGCCGCGGCCGCCAGCTTCGTCAGCTCGAAGCTGTGGCGATGCAGATGGACAGGATGAATATCGTCGCTGGCGTTGCGCAGGCGAATGCGATAGCGCTTGCCCTCGCGCAGGTGGAAGCTTGCAGGCACGGGCGCGCTGTTCATGGGATAGGCGACGCCGTTGATCGCCCAGCGATTGAAGCCGCCGTCCGCCGCGTTGTCTTTGGT
>DASRGM010000108.1:0-6107 GCA_035651035.1 Terriglobales bacterium | reverse complement strand
TGGTCGCTGACCTGGGCGATGACCTGGTCGCTGACCTGGGCGCGGACCTGGGCGCGGACCTGGGCGATGACCTGGTCGCTGACCTGGGCGCTGTTTTCAAACTCGGCGCTTTTGCTTCGCAAAAGCGCAACTGCCAGGATGACCTCGCGCGGGCTCCGCAGCATGATGACGTGACGCGGACGGGGTTTCCCCACCCCCGCGTAAACCTTCGCCATCGCGCTCTCGACTTCTTCGCGCTGCACACGCTCCGTCGAAAGCCCGATGCGCACCCATTTGTCGCGAAACTCCGCGAGCCGTGATTCGACCTGTTTGGGAAGCTTGGTGATCATGGTGCCTCCTTAGTCGCCCACCGGCCGCAAACCCTGCGGGGTGTATTCGCGCTGCCGCACCTTGTTGTCGGCGCCGCCGCCCTGGTACAGGCCGGCCGGCACGCCATGCGCGTGATGCTCGTCATGCGCCAGCAGGCCGAAGTCGCCCTTGATCCTCACCTCGTCGCCGACGATTTCCACGTCGTCGATGTTGAATTCGATGATGCCCTTTTTCGGGTGCCTCACCTTCACCTGGTTCCTCCAGCGCTGCAGGATCGGCAGCGTCAGATCGAACGGCGAACCCTTCACCTCGAACAGCTCGGTGCCGTCCTCGGCCGTGAACTTCTGCGCCTCCTTGATGGAGAAGCTGTGCGCGTGGCCCGTCACCTCGCCATGGGCGAGGATTACGCGGCCGTTCTCGTGCCCGGCCTTCTTGATGCCTTCCGGAAAAGAGCCGATGCGCTGGATCGCGACATCGCCCTGTCGATAGAATTTACTGTTTTTCATTTTTGGTTGATGGTTGGGAGCTAAAATTCCTCAACGCCGCCGCGCTTCCTTGCGTCGCGCCTGCTTCTCTCGCCGATCTGCGTCGGCCTTTATCCTCACCGCGTAGCGGAACGCGCCGTCGATCGGCAGCGACCACCGGTGCCTGCGTCCCTTTTCGCGAAACGTCAGCACGTCGCCGGTCTCCAGCCCCACCACGATCTGCCGCAGCTGCCGGCGATACAGCACCGGGTAGGCGCCCCGCGTCACCCGGTAGATTCGGCGCTCCAGCGCAGTCATCGGGCACCTCCCCGATGGATCATCACCGAAAATCTCCGACGGCCTTCATGGGGAAATCCCCCATGGCTCCGGGCAAAAAAAGAGACGCCCGCCAAGGGGGCGGAGCTCCGCGCTCCGCCCCCAGGTCCAGCTTCAACTAACAATCCCCGGCCGACCCCCTCGGCCGGAGGCGAATCGCACTCTCTGATGCGAAAGTCTTTCACCGCCCACCTCCTTGCGCGTCTTCGTGGATCAGTCCGGCGGCGCGGTCGGCCCGGAGGAACATCGCATGCTCCTGCTTCAGCAGCTCCTGCAAGTTCTGCACCTCCGCGCGGAACAACTCCTCTTTCCGTGCCGCCGCTTGGGCGAGGTCGAGATCGTCACCCGCGCGCAGCTCGTGGCATACGGCGATCAGCCTTTGCAGCAGCAGAAGGTCTGCCTCCATCTCAGTCATTGCTCCTCCCCCTGCTCGACGTTAGTGGCAGCTCTGCTTGAGTGGCCTTGAACTCTTCCTCGACCACGTTCCACAAAACCTCTCGGAGGAATTGTGCCGTGGGCTTGCGCTTCTTCCGGGCCAGTTCGGCCAGGCGCTTCTTCAGGTCAGGCTCGATCCGAAAACGCAAGATGTCATCGAGTCCAAGATCATTGTGTCCTTCCATAGTCCCGTTTGTGGCCACAATCGGAACACACTGTCAAGCCCGAAAAAGCTCTTTACCTCTGGCCCGATTGTGGCTACATTCGTACCCCGAATGAAAAATGGGGAGAACACCTTAACCGAATCCAGCAATAAAAAGACCCTTTTGAAGGCGCGTTGCTCGGTCGGCCTAAAGGCGCGGTTGCAGCATCTTGCCCGCATCCACGAGTCGGATGTCTCGACGGTCGTTAGAGATGCTTGCAGGTTTTACCTTGCTCGGCACGAGAACGGCTCGTTCGCTGCCTCCAATGGCCAAAGATGCGCTGATAAAGCTCCGCTGCTCGTCTGAATTAAAAATCCGGCTGGAAGCACTCGCTACAGCTCACGAACAAACATTGTCCGATTTCATTCGCACCCGGTTGTTAGAGCAGATTCCGGAACTTACAGCCCACAGAGTAGAGGAAGCGCAAGCTACATATTCGGCTGGTCAGAAGAGCGGACGACGAAGTAAAAGGTGATCATGGCTGTTTCCAAATCAGAGTTAAATTTGAGCGTTGCGATCGGATTTCTAGTGCTTGGTTTATTTGCTGGGCATTATTGGTGGCAAAATAAACCCGAGACTCCTCCGCCAGCTCCGCCTTCAAAAGAGCAGACGCTCGCTGAATTAATTGGAAACGATCCAAAATCCACAAACGGAAAAGACTGGGCGCCAGTGATCCCAGAAGTTGGCGCTTATGTGTTAGTGAATTACAAAGGAGAACTAGTGCGGATGGATACTCGCACTGGGGAATTGAAACTAGTGCAGCCCACAAATGAGTGGGGCGACGCCCAAGCACCGACTACGAAATAAGTCTCAGCGGTTCCTTCATCACCGGCTTGCCGGTGTAATGGTTTTGCGTGGTGATCATCGAAGCATGTCCTAGTGCCGCTTGGGCAAAGAGCAAGCCCTGCTGTTCCGCCACCTTCTTTGCGAAGTATTTCCGCAGCCGGTAGGCGATCTTTCCCGCCTCCTCCTTCACCCCCCGGCTCTTCAGCCAGGCGTTCAGCCGCCGGTAGATCGCGTCAAACCGCTCCGATGCATTCGCCGCCGGCACCAGGTGCGCCTCGTCCCCCTCCGGCACCAGCTCGAGCAGCTCGTCCACGATCTCCGCCGGCAGCACCGCCGCCCGGCTGTTCCCCTTCGGCAGGAAATCCTTTGTCGGCTTCACCTTCAGCCGGTAGGCCGCCGGCAGCGCCTCCAGCCAGCTCCGCCGGGCGTGCAGGCATTCCTTGTTCCGCAGGCCGCCCCACGTCATCAGCTGGAAGGCCGCGAAGGCGCCGGCGTCCGCCTGCTTCAGCTCGCGCGCCGCCGCCAATAGCTCGCCCACGAAAGCGTCGCCCAGGTCCTCCGGATCGTCCTGCCGCCGCGCCGGCACCGGCAGCGCCTCCATGAATTCCGCGATATTCGGCGGCAAATACAGGCTGCCGTAGAAGTCCCGCGCCTCGGCCGAGAAGATCGACTGCGCGTGCGTCAGCAGGCTGTTCAGGCTGCGCTTCGCCCCCTCCAGCGCCGCCAGATTATCCGCGTGCTCCGCCGCGGCCGCCGCCAGCCGCTTCGCCTGCCAGTCGTTCACCAGCTGCTTCGTCAGGATCCCGCACGATTCCCTTTCCACCTCGCAGGCCTCGCCCCGCACCAGGCGCACCATCCGCACCAGGTCCGCGATGTTCCGCGCGCGCGTCTCCTCGTTCGCCCGCACCGCCGGCGCCGCCAGGTAGGCCTTGAAGATCTCGCCCAGCGTGGCGGCCGGCCGCGCGCTCCGGCCCAGCACCCGATCCACCTCCGCGCCCCCGGCCGCCTTCAGGATCGCGTCGCGCTTCGCCTTCGCCACCTCCAGGTCGCGCGTGTCGAGCGAGAACGGCGTCTTGCGGCCGTGGAATTCCCGTTTGCCCTTGACCAGTTTGTGGAAGTACCACACACCGTCCCGTTTCATCAGGTTCTTTAGAGACTTCTTGCGCGGCCGCGGAGCCAGATCGTCCCCGCTCGGTGTTGTCAAAGCTGTTGTCAAATATGTTGCATCCATGTGCAACCATCTGCAAGCATCCGTTAAGTTTGTCAACTGATATTTTGACAACACCCACGAGGCGATTCACCCGCAAAAGCCCGTTTTCAGAGGTAGAAAAAGAATCTTGTTGCCCGGTAGCTCAGTGGCAGAGCAGGTGACTGTTAATCACTTGGTCGCTGGTTCGATCCCAGCCCGGGCAGCCATGAAGCCCAATGACTTAATTGTTGTTGGGCTTCTCCATTAAAATCCACTGTCCGGCAGGCGTCCTGTTAGATTCGATCACCGAATCCGACAATAACGGCAATTACATCCCGAATATCGATGGAGCCGCAGCCTACGGCGTGAACTTGGACCGCCGCTTTGGTCTCGTCGCACGCGCATGCTAAGTTGACTTTCGACGGCTGATTCGCAGCTTCCCGTCGTGCGCTTGGGGCGCCCGCGGGTCCGCGCGAAGGACTGAGTCCACCCCCTTACTCCTCGTTAACGGCACGTCACCCCGTGCTGGCCCGCTTGCGGACCGCTGGCTCTCAGCATGGAGGACTTATGACGTCACTGTTACCCGAGCGCCCGAATCTCGAGCAGCTCAAGCGCCAGGCGAAAGACCTGCTTCACGCGGCGCGCCATCGCGATCCCGTTCAACTTGTCCGCTTTCGCGTTCTGCCGGCCTATAGCGGCAAAACGGCCACCGAAATGGCGGAAGCGGTCTTTTCACTGCACGACGCGCAGTCGGTCATCGCGCGCGAGCATGGCTTCGCTTCGTGGAACGCACTGCGCGACCGCGTCGAGGAGCTGACGCTCGACCTGCGCGCCGCGATCGACGAATTCATCGCGGCCGCCACCAGCGGCTGCTCGGATCGCGCCGCGCGATTGCTCGAAATCCGTCCGGCCATTGCCCACGCGAATTTTTATTGCGAACTGCTCCTCGCCGATGCCGATGCCGTTACCGCACGATTGGCCAAAGAGCCGGCGTTGGCAACCCAGCCGGGCGGCCCGCGCAGCTGGACTCCGCTGCAGTACCTTTGCCACACCTCGTTGCCGAATCGTCGTAGCGCGGCGGCGGAAGCGCAGGCCGCGGCCATCGCGCGGAGATTGATTGCCGCCGGGGCTGACCCGAACCAGCGGTACCCTTGGTTCCACCACGGCGTCCGTCGGCCCGTGCTGTGGGGCGCGTGTTGCACGGTGCATAATCTCGAGCTGGCGCGCGTGCTGCTCGAGGCCGGGGCGAATCCGAACGACGGCGTCACATTGCCGCTGACGGCCGCAAGCGACGATCGTCCGGTGCTTGACCTGCTGGCGCGGCACGGCGCCGATGCCAATACCACATGGGCGACCGATGGCGCTCCAACGCTCTACGCGATGATGACGTGGGGTCGCAAACCGGGCGGCATCCGCTGGCTGCTCAAACATGGCGCGAAGGCCGATGCCGTGTTTGAGCAGAATGGCGAGTCGCCGCTCCACCTTGCCGCCGCACGGTGGACAAGCGACGTGGCGGAAGTGTTGGTCGCGCATGGCGCGGACGTGAATCGTCGGCGCCGAGACGGTCGGACGCCCTTTGCCATTGCCCAGCTCAACGGGAACCAGGAGGTAGCGCGCTGGCTCGCCGAGCACGGAGCGAACGCCGAGGTGGCGTTGGTCGATCAATTTGTCGCCGCCGCTCGGGCCGCCGATCGGCAACGGGCCGAAGCGATGCTCGCCGCTCATCCGGAACTACGCGCACAGCTGACGGAGGAGCACTACGGCGCGCTGCATCGCGCGGCCGAGACCGGCGACACGGCGGCGCTCGACGTGATGCTGGCGTGCGGCTTCGATCCCAACCGACCCGACGACAGCATTGGCAAGACGGTGTTGCACAGTGCGGCGCACGAAGCGCAAATCGACGCCGTGCGACTGCTCTTGCAACGCGGTGCCTCCGTGACCGTGACGGACCGCGAGTTCCAGGGCACGCCGTTACTTTGGGCCGCGGATGGTGCGCGCACGCGCGGCGACCGGAACTACGACGGCGTTGCGAAGTTGCTGCTCGATGCGGGCTCGCCGACCGAATGGGCCGCGAAGGAGCCCTCCGAGGAACTGATCGAGACCGTCGCAATGTGGGTACAACGCTTTCGACCAATGCCAGCAAACGCCTAGGCCTTTCGACGCGGCGCTGGGAAGGTGGTCTCGGCGCCGCCCTTGGTGCGGTCCAGAAAATGGCGTTTAATAAATCCTCAATTCTCAGACGCCTCGATCGGCAACCGAAAACAATAAATGACCCCTCGCTCGCTTCCTGAATTTCGAGCACAAGTCTCCCCACCAAGTACCCTTGCGCTGAAAGCGTGCCGGCGATCGATTTGACGGAACGGTCATTCGCGGCGATTTTTGAAA
>DASRGM010000107.1:0-15564 GCA_035651035.1 Terriglobales bacterium | reverse complement strand
TCGGGCGAGCGGCGCGCGACGCCTTCAGGCGTTCATTTTCCGAGCGCTAGAGAAGCATCGGCTTCAGCCTCTGAGATACGCATTTACCTCAGCGGCTGGAGCCGCATCTGTTTTGCGGGATGTCTCCTGCGCCTATTGAAGGCTCTTGTAATGACGTCTGCCGCCGGCTGAAGCCGGCTCCCAATGTCAGAAATAAAGCTGTTGGACGCTGGCCTGAAGGCCAGCTCTACCCGAACGGCTGGTCCCGCCGAGTCCCGTAGGGACGACAGCGGCCTCGCTCGGCACGACTAAAGGTCGTTCGCTGATACAAGGCATCTCCCACGCGGACTTTCCGTGAAGGTCGTGCTCCGCCCGGCCCAGAAATCCCGTCTACGCGTTGATCGCCCGGCCGAAGACGGCGTTGGCGGCGTCAAGCATCGCCTCCGACAATGTGGGATGGGCATGGATGATGTTGGCCAGCTCTTCGGCGGTACACTCCATCTCCAGGGCGACGACGGACTCGGCGATCAGCTCGGTCGCATTCGGACCGATGATGTGCACGCCCAGGATCTCGCCGTACTTGGCGTCGCTGACAATCTTGATGAAGCCCTCGTGCTGGCCTACGATGCTGGCTCGCGAGTTGGCGGTGAAGGGGAACTTGCCGATCTTCAGCTCGTAGCCCTGCTCCTTGGCCTTGGCTTCGGTAAGGCCGACGCTGCCGATCTCGGGATGGCAATATGTGGCGTTGGGAATGCGCAGCGGGTTGATCTTCTTTACCGGCTTGCCGGCGATATGGGTGACGGCCACGATGCCCTCCATCGCGCCCGAGTGCGCCAGTTGGGGGTAGCCGGCGACGATGTCGCCGACCGCGTAAATGCCAGGCTCGGCGGTACGCATGAAGCCGTCGACCTTGACGAAGCCGCGTTCCACCTCGATCTTGGTCTTCTCGATACCAACATTGTCGGTGACCGGCGCGCGACCGACGGCCACCAGCACTTTCTCGGCTTCCAGCTTCTGCTGCTTGCCTTCGGCGGTGAAAGTAACGGTGGCGCCATTCTTGGTCTCCTCGATTTTTTCGACCTTAGCGTTCACGAATCCGTTGATGCCGCGCTTGCGGTAGACGCGCATCAGTTCCTTCGAGACCTCTTCGTCCTCGACCGGGACGTAGCGCGACAGCATCTCCAGGATGGTCACGTCGGCGCCGAAGGATTTGTAGATGCTGGCGAACTCCACGCCCACCGCGCCGGAGCCGATGACGATGAGCGATTTCGGAATCTGGTCGAGGCTGAGCACCTCGATGTTGGTGAGGACCTGCGAGTCCGGCTTGAGTCCGGGCAGCATGCGCGCGACGGAGCCGCTGCAGAGGATGACGTTCTTCGCCTTGAGCGATGACTGCTCACCGCCTTCGAGGGCGACGGTATGAATGCCGCCGCTGGCGGGGCCAGTGAGCTTGCCGTAGCCGCGGATGACGTCGACCTTGTTCTTGCGCATGAGGAAGGTCAGCCCTTTGGCGTGCTTGTCGACGATGCCCTGCTTGCGCTTCTGGATGGCGCCCCAGTTCAGGGTGACGCCGGCGGTGTTTTCCAGGCCGAGTTCCGTGCCTTCCTTCACGTGGTCGTAGACTTCCGCGTTAAACAGCAGCGCCTTGGTAGGAATGCAGCCGACGTGCAGGCAGGTGCCGCCCAGCTTGTTGTCTTTTTCGATGAGGGCGGTCTTCAGCCCGAGCTGTCCGGCGCGAATGGCGGCGGTGTATCCGGCAGGCCCGCTGCCGATGATGGCGACGTCGTAGATGATGTCTGGCAAGTTCGTGCTCCAGTTTTGATGATGTAGCGTGGGACCTAACGCTTCGTATCAGGGCACGTCTTTAGACGCGCCGTAGGAATTTTCTAAGAAATTGGGCCTTGGCCCCTGCACCCTTTCTGCAGTGGCTAAAGCCAGACTTGACGCAGGCATTCAGCGGCACGGCTGAAGCCGTGCCCTGATACGAAGCGCCAACGACTTGTCGCGTCGGCTCAATCGCGTCAACGACTTGTCACGTCAGCCCAGTCGTGCTGAATCGAAGCTACAAACAAACAGATGATTGTAAATGACGAAAGACGCAGCGCGAGGCGGGGGCCGGCGCCCGGCTTCGGTGCTATGCTGGGCGTAGTCCTCCCATGAAGCGCGTGGTAGAAGAAGCTCCTGCCCCAGTCGATGTCGCACCGCGGCAGCGCCGGCTGGGTGTGAAGTTCGTGGGCAAGGCGCTGTTTGTGCTGCTGATCCTGCTGGCGGCGGTCGCCGGCGCGCTCTCCGGGCTGCTGCTGGTCTACTCAACCGACCTGCCGCAGGTCACCGAGCTGGAGCATTATCGCCCGGCCACGATCACCCAGCTCTACGACGACCAGGACCGCGTGATCGGGCAGTTCGCGCTGCAGCGGCGCGTTATCGACAGCTACAACGATTTTCCCAAGGTGCTGCACGACGCGCTAATCTCCACCGAAGACAAAGAATTCGAAGAGCACTGGGGCGTCGACGTATGGCGCGTCTTCGGCGCGGCGTGGCGCGACATCGTGCTCGACAGCCGCGCGCAGGGCGCCTCCACGCTGACCATGCAGCTGGCGCGCAACCTGTTTCTCTCGCCCGACCGCAACTTCCGCCGCAAAATGCAGGAGGTGATGCTCTCGATCCAGATCGAGCGCCGCTTCACCAAGCCGCAAATCTTCACGCTCTATGCCAACCAGATTTACCTCGGGCACGGCTGCTATGGCTTCGAGGCGGGCGCGAATTACTACTTCAGCAAGAAGGCCAAAGAGCTGACGCTGGAAGAGGCGGCAGTATTGGCGGGGCTGCCCAAAGCGCCGAACTACTATTCGCCCATCAACAATCCGGAGCGCGCGTTGCGGCGCCGCAATCTGGTCATCAATAACATGCTGGAGGACGGCAAGATCACCGCTGCGGAGGCGCAGCGAGCTAAGGCCGCGCCGCTCGCGCTGAAGCTGCAGGCCGAGCCGAATGACATTGCGCCCTATTTCGTCGAGGAGATCCGGCAATACCTGGAGAAGAAGTACGGCGCCGAAGAAGTCCACGAAGCCGGGCTGCGGGTTTACACCGGGCTCGACCTGGAGATGCAGCAGACCGCGCAGCAGGCGGTGCATGACGGGCTGGCCGCTTATGAGCGGCGGCATGGGTGGAAGGGCAACCTGCTGAACGTGGTCGCGAACGGCGAATCGCTGGCGACTTATCATCATGTGGATTGGGACTCCGCGATCCACCCGGGCAGCTATTTGCACGCGTTGGTGACCGAAGTGGACCCCATGGCGGCGACGGTGAAGTTCGCTGACGACGAGGCGCGCCTGGGCCCGGAAGAGATTAAGTGGACGCACTTCAAGTCGCCGAAGGAGTTCCTGCATGCCGGCGACATCGTGTACGTGAAAGTCGAGGAGCTGAACGGCGCGGCCAGCCGCGTCTCGCTGGAGCAGGAGTCGGGCGTTCAGGGCGCGCTGCTGGCGCTGGATAACTCCAGCGGCGACGTGAAGGCCATGGTGGGCGGCCGCGACTTCGAGCAGTCGAAGTTCAACCGCGCCACACAAGCGCTGCGCCAGGTGGGCTCGTCGTTCAAGCCGTACGTCTACACCGCTGCCATCGACGAGGGACTCACGCCGGACGATACCGTGCTCGACGCGCCCGTCAGCTTCAACACGCCTTCCGGCATCTACACGCCGCACAATTATGATGGCAAATTCGAAGGCATCATCACCTTTCGCCACGCGCTGGCGGAGTCGCGCAACATCCCGGCGCTGAAGGTGACCGAGCGCGTCGGCGGCATTAAGACAGTGATCGAGTATGCGCGGCGCTTCGGCATCACTTCGCCGCTGCTGCCTTACCTGCCGGTTGCGCTGGGCGCGGCCGACATCACGCTGGCCGAGCAGACGGCGGCGTTCACCACCTTCCCCAATGACGGCGTGCGGGTCACGCCGCGCTACATCCGCAAGGTGACCGACTACGATGGCCGCGTGCTGGAAGAGAACTATCCCGAAGTCCACGACGTGGTGAGCGCGCGCACGGCACGCATCATGGTCAGCATGCTGCGCGAGGTGGTGCTGCACGGGACCGGCTACCAGGCCAGCAAGCTGAAGCATCCGCTGGGCGGAAAGACCGGCACCACCAACGATTTCACCGACGCGTGGTTCGTCGGCTTCTCGCCGTCGCTGACCTGCGGCGTGTGGGTGGGCTTCGACGAGAAAAAGACCTTGGGCAACAAGGAAACGGGCGCGCAGGCGGCGCTGCCCATCTGGATCGACTTTATGCGCGAGGCGCTGGTGGGACGCGAGTCGGAAGACTTCGCCGCGCCGCCTCCGACGGTGCCGGCAGCGGTGGCGCAGAAGGTGGACACTCCCGATGGGGGCGCCGGCGACAGCGAGGCGCACTGATGCGGCGTTTCTTCCGCTGGCTGCTGCGCGCGCTGGTGCTGGCGGTGGTATTCATCGCCTCGGCGCTCACGGCCATGCGCTTTGCCATTCACGGGCGGCAGACACAAATCCCCAAAGTTGTGGGGCTGAGCAAAAGCCAGGCATCACGCCTGCTCGCCGATCGCGGCCTGGTGCTGGAAGAGGGCGACCGCTACTTCAGCTCCGACGTCGCGCCGGGAAAGGTGATGTCGCAAGCTCCCGCGCCGGGAGTGCAGGTGCGGCGCGGCTGGCATGTGCGCGTGGCCGAGAGCATGGGGCCGCAGCGCGTAATCATCCCCGACCTGATCGGCAACAGCGAACGTGCCGCGGAGATCAACATCCGGCGCCGCGGGCTGGAGCTGGGTAGTGTCGCGAACGCTTCGATTCCCGGGGCTCCCGGCGATCAGATTGTTGCGCAAAGCCCGCCAGCCAACGCAGTGAACGTTTCGGAGCCGAAGATCAGCATTCTGATGGCTGCGCCCGGGGAGCGGCCGTCGTTCGTCATGCCCGACCTGGTGGGTCAGAAGGAAGATGCGGTGATCGACACGATCGTCAATGCGGGGCTGAGGGTGGCCGGCATTGCGACCCAGGCCAACCCGCCGGCGTCACCGAATAGCACGCAGAACGCCGGCCAGGCAGTGCCGCCCGGCACACGCATGGTGGTGAAGACCACGCCCGCCGCCGGCCAGAGAGTCTGGCAGGGACAGGGGATCGCGCTGCAAGTGACGCAGTAAGGCCGCTCTTCGCCGTTCGCTATTCGCTATTTCGCTATTCGCTATTACTACTTTGAAGCATAGCCGGACTAGCGCCCCCCTTGTATTACAATGCTTACAAGAGTGACAAAATCGAAGGAGATGAAGATATTGTGGCGAAGCCATCCCGTTCCATGGTCGTGAGCATGCGTTTGCCTTTGGAGAGCGGCCAGCGCTTGAAACGCATGGCCCATCGTCATGGCTGGACTGCCAGTGACGCGAGCGCACGCCTGGTCGAAGAGGGTCTGCGGCGCTCAGAGTTCGCTTTCATCGACTTTCGCGATTCGCCCACAGGGCGGCAAGCCTACATACAGGGCAGCACGCTGGCGGTATGGGAAGTGGTGATGCTGCTCCACAGCTATCGCGGCAAGACTGCGGCCGTGGCCAAACACCTGCAATGGCCCGAGGCCAAGGTCAGGGCCGCCGAGCGCTACGCCCACGCATTTGCCGACGAAATCAACCATGCCATTCGCGAAAATGAAGCCGTTGATTTTGCGGTACTCAGCCGCATGCTCCCGCAGGCAGAAGTGATCCGCAAGACCCGTAAAGCCTGAAATGCTCAAGCTCCTGCTCGACGAGCACATCTCGCCCCAAGTGGCGCTGGGCCTGCGGCGTCGCGTTCGATCGCTGGTGGTCCACTGGATGGCAGAGTGGGAAGCGGGCAACTACCTGGGACAAGACGATTCAGCCTGCCTGCTGCAGGCGGCGGCCGCCCGACTGACGCTGGTCACCTATGACCGCCGAACGATTCCGCCCCTGCTGAAAGCGTGGGCTGAGCAGTGCCGCCGCCATGGCGGTGTCATCTTCGTCGACGAAAAAAGCATTGCCCCGGCAGACATCGGCAACCTGGTGCGAGCGCTGAGTGCGCTCTACCGGGAAGCGGGCAGATGGGATTGGATGGACCGGATCTGCTTCCTGCAACGATGATGCTGCCGCCGCCGTGTCCTGTCCTCCCGGGTCTCGCGCGTCGCATCGCCAGCGACGGATCACCTCTGGCGAAAAGCAAACAGCAGGGCGAAGAACGCGTTCACATCTCCGCGGCGATAATCGCGTCGGCCTCGATCTCGACCAGCATCTCCGGGGAGACGAAGCCGGTGACCTCGACCATGGTCGCGGCCGGGCGAATGTCGCCGAAGATCTCGCCGTGCGCCTTGCCGACCTTCTCCCACTGGCTGATGTCGGTGACGAACAGGCGCGTGCGGACCACGTCGCGGAAGCTCGCGCCCGCGGCCTCGAGGGCGCGCCCGATATTTCTCAGCGCCTGCACCGCCTGCGCGTAGATATCGCCCGTGCCCACAATCTTTCCATCGTCGCCCGTCGCCACAGTGCCACCGACGGTGACGAACGGCCCAATCTTTACCGCGCGCGAAAATCCAACAATCGGTTCGTAGGGAGAATTGCCTTTGATGTTCTGCCGTTCCATAAATGCCTCCCGAGTTATTCAAGGACACAATTGTGCTTCCGTTTTAAGTCGGCACACAATTGTGCTTCCGGTCCAGGTCGAGCTGCATAGCAGCGACTGCGATTTTAGCCTCGGGCGCAAGCCCGGGGGTGTACGTCTCCCAAAGAGCCTCAGGGCCGCGTAGCGTCCGCGTACGATCTATCACGTGGCAGGCCGCTCCGCGGCAATGTGGTTTGCAAGCGCATTGGACCCCGGGCGTGCGCCCGGGGCTAAAGACGGAGCCGCCGCTCCGCGGCTCGATTTGAGATTCGCAGAAAGACGGAGCCCAATCGAAGTTTCCCTGCTACACCGGCGACAATTCGAGTGCGGCGCACCGCCGGCGCGGTTAACTGATACGTGGTGCTACACAGCTCCATTGAGTCGTACCGCCGTGCAAGTCAATTGAGGCGCCCGAGGATGCTTCGTACCTCGCGCAAGTCGGTGCGTACCGCAATGCTCGTACCCACCCGGCAAGCCAAGTGCGCACACTGCGCATATCAGCTGAGTGGGCGCCAGGGTTGCCTGGGAGTTTGGCAGTCGATCCAGTTGTGTGCTGCTACTGGCCCGCCCCGGCGTGTGGAGACGCGAACACCAGCAACCAAAGCTGCGGTATTTGCGCTCCAATGGAATGTACCCCCTGGCCAGGCAGTTGTGCGAAGCGTTTCGCGTTGAGGCGGGTTTACAGGAGTGAACCTTCTTGAACAACATGGTGCGCGAGTAACTGTTGCGCGCCGAAACGGAAGTGCGATAAGAGTCGCATCACACATTGTCGGCGCAACGCAAGGAGAACGAAAATCACGCCATGATTCCGGAATCGCACCCGCTGCAGGAACTGTTTACCGAGCTGGTCCATAATCACTTCGACCGCGACATCGGTCTGCGCGATGCCGAGATGCAGGACTACATCGCCAACATCCTTAGCGAGTTCTGCGAGGTGGAGCAGTTATTCAAGCTGCGCAACGCCAACAGCCGTGCGCTGGACGATGTGGGCGAGATGCTGCTGGAGGCCGACCCGGTCTACGGCCCGGCGCCCTCTTTCGACCGCGAGCGGCAGGTGCGCAAGCACATCGGCGATTACACCCTGTTCCTCTCCGGCATGTTCCCCGAGAGCATCAATCATTACCGGCTGCGGCGGCAGCGGCTGGAGAATTTCGTCGACTTCATCAAGGCGGGCAAGGAGAGTTATTACATCGTCTCCAAGTTCGATCAGTTCGAGTACGCCAACCTGGCGCCGCTGTTCGCCAAGCTGGCGCACGAGTTCGAGTCGTGCGTGTACGGGCTGAATCTGGTGAAGGGCGATCTGGAGGAAATGCAGCATCCCATCACGCTGCGGGCAAAAGAAATCGTGATGTAGGGTGTCGCCCGCCTTTCCCACGCTGACGCCCAGACGTTCTGCCCCGAGCGAGGGACGTGCTGTTCGCTCGCGCGATCGCCGGCTTAAGCCGGCTCACAAATTAGAAAATAGACGCCTTTTACGCTGGCCTGACGTGTCTGCGTGAGGGCCGGGTCGTGCCTGGGGAGCGGCGCGACGAGCCGTTCGGGTAGTGCGGCCTTCAGGCCCGCGTCTAAGCGCGCTTTGTGATTTCCCTGAGTCGGCTTTTCAGCCGACGGCAGAGTATCGCCTGCTAAAGCGGGCTCTCAGAAAAGGGAGCTTGGCATAACGCGGCGCTGAAGCGCCGCACTACCCGATAGCGGCCACGCTAAGGGTTACGCTGGCGTTGAAGGCCAGCCCTACCCGAAACGGCTGCTGGTTACTGCTTCGCGGTCTGTGCCGGCGTCTGCCCCTTTATTTTGCTGAGCGCCTCCCGAGCTTTGTTCGCATAGGGCCCGTTGGGCAAGATCTTGAGATAGGCTTCGTAGTTTTCCGTCGCACCCGCGACGTCGCCGGTTTTGTTCAGCGCTTCGGCAAGCTTGAAGGTGGCCTCCGCATCATGCGGCTTGTATTGCAGCGCCTCGCGGTAGCGGCTGATGGCCGCCCCGTAGTTTTCCTTCTTAAAATAGAAGTCGCCCACTTCCACGTCCTTCATCGCCCTCATGGGATTGAAGGGCGTGAACTCACTGACATCGCCGTTGTCGAGGTCGGCCTCGGGATGGGATTTGGCGTCGTTGGGCGGCGCACTGACGTCGATTTCCGTCTGCTTGCTGGAGCTCTCGCCCGCAGGAACGTTGTCGGAACGCGGCGGCTGCTTGCGGTTATCGCGCGGTGGGGGAGCGGATTTGTCTGTCGGCACCTGCTCGATGGGCGGCGCATCCTGGGTGACGGCAACCCCCGCCAGGCAGATGCAGGCCATCGCGAGAAGAAGAAGAAAACGAAATCGCACACCCATATTTTAATCAACCCGCATGGTTCGGTGAGGACTCGCGGAGCAGAAATGCGATTGTTATCTCGAGGGCCGAAGCGGCCTATCAAATTCCTAAATAGACAGACCAGATACCAGCCCGCTCAAGTCTTTCCCGAGCCAACCGAGGGCGCCTGCACTGTCGTGCTACTGGATCTGGCAATTGGTTGTACTCTGGCAACCTCGGCAGGAACTCGCCTCTCTTACCATGTGGTGCCGCTGACCGAAAGGAAATAATCTCAGACCCCTGGGGACTCGATTTGAAGTCGCTTCGCCTGCTCAGCGAAGAACATAAGCCCTTCGTAGTTGATGAGCATAGCCTCGCACCCAGTCTGTTCGGACGAATCCGCAAGCTGACGCCGGGGATTGTGGCCGGAGCAGCCGACCTGGATCCGGCGGCGGTGCTGACGGCAACGGTAGCGGGCGCCTCGTTTGGATACTCGATCGGCTGGGTGGTGCTGCTGGCCATCCCTGTGGTCTGGGCGGTATTCAGCGTTTCGGCAAGACTCGGACATCAAAGCAATCGCGGCCTGGTCGAGCTGATCCGCCGCAGCTACGGGCGAACCGCGGGCTGGGGCATGGCCCTGGCGATGATCTCGGTCAACATGGCGATGATCATTGCCGACCTGGTTGCGGTCAGCGACGCAGCCTCGCTGATCATGCGGCAGGCGCGGATTTTCTTTCTGCCGCTGACCGCCTTCGCCGTCTGGTATCTGCTGGTGCTGGGGGACTACCGCAAATCCAGCAGGGCTTTCGTGTGGTTCGCGCTTTTTCAGGGCGCCTACCTGGTAGCGGCGGTGATGGCGGTGAAATCCTGGACAGGCCTGCTGAAAGGACTGCTGCTGCCGCACATCACCATGAACGCGGCGTACGTGATCGGCATTATCGCAGTCTTCGGATCGCTGCTCACGCCCGACGTGCTGGTCTGGCAGACCAGTTCGCGGCGCGACCGCAAAGCCACCGGCGGAGGTTTCCACTCCAGCGAATCGAAAGCGGGCACGCTGGTGGCAGTAGGGATTTCGCTCTCCGTCATCATTGCCGCCTCGGCGCTGCACGTCTCCGATCCCGAGCACATGTCGACTTTGACTGCGGCGCAAGCGCTAAGGCCGTTGGGGTCGCTGGCGCCGGTAATCTTCTCGATCGGCATCATCGGCTCAGGCCTGATCGCGCTGCCGATCCTGGTGGCGTCGATGTGCTTCAGTATCGCCGAGGCAGCCGATTGGCAGGCGGGCCTGACGATCCCGGCGTGGGAGGCGCGGCCATTCTACGTGCTGATTTCGGCGTGCATTATCGTCGCCACCGTGGTGGACTTCGGCAACATCAATCCGGTGACGGTGCTCTACTGGTCGCAAGTGATCGCCGGCTTCCTGGTGGTGCCGGTGCTGGGATTCATTTTGCTGCTGGGCAACAACCCGCGCCTGGCGGGCCGCCCGAACACAACGTCGGAAAATATCTGGCTGGGCGGGGCGGTGGCGGGGATGGTGGTGGCGAATATAGTGTTCTTCTGGACGGCGCTGTAGAGCACTCAAGCTCCCGCTTCTAGCGGCTTACTTTTTTGAGCTGTCCTGGTTGAATAGCATTCACCTCTTGTGCGTCTATAAGAATCCTCATCGTGCTTGTGCGATCACGAGCTCTTTCGCGTGTTCCAGCGCCGCGATGGCCGCTTCTCGGCTAACCGATGGAAATTGGTCGAGAAACTCATCAAGAGTGTGGCCAGCTTCCAGGTAGTCGAGCAGGTTCTTGAAGGGCACGCGCGTTCCACGGAACACGGGGATTCCGCCGAGGATCTCCGGGTCACTCGCGACGATATTGGTTTGCGATGCCATCGGTATCCCGGTGGTGAAGCGCTGCTCTTTACGCGCCGCAGCACTTCTTGTACTTCTTGCCGCTGCCGCAGGGGCAGGGATCGTTGCGGCCGACCTTATCGCCGCGGACGACCTGCTGCACCGTCTGCATTTCGCCGGCGCCGGCCATGCGCGCCTGCTCCAGCTCGCGGCGCTTGCGGCGCTGGAAGGCCTCTTCCATGTCATCCATCGAAGTGACGGCTCGCGCGCGTCGCGGCTGCTGACCATTGCCACCCCCGCCCGCCGGAACTCGCACCCCAGGTCCGCCTGCAAGATCGCGACCGCCGCTTCCATCTCCGGGAGTCGGCTCGGTTGGACCATAGCCGCGCTCGATCACCTGCATCAGGTAAAGGTAGCGGACCGTGTCTTCCTCGAAGCGCGCCATCATGGCTTCGAACATGTCGAAGGATTCGCGCTTGTACTCGATCAGCGGATCGTGCTGCCCGTAGCCGCGCAGGCCGATGCCCTCGCGCAGGTGGTCCATGGAGAGCAGGTGGTCCTTCCACTGCTGATCGAGCACGCTGAGCATGATGATGCGCTCGTGGTGGCGCATCGCGTCCGGCCCGATGAGGCGCTCCTTGGCTTCGTAGCGCTCCTTCAGCTTGTGGAAGATGGCATCGCCCAGCTCCGGGCGGTTCAGGTTCTCCGGCGCGACACCCTCGGCCGTGATGTCCACGCCGAAGCGAGTGAAGATTTCGTTCTTCAGCCCGGAGACGTTCCAATCGTCGGGGCGCGCGTCCTTGGCGGCGTATTTATCGAGCAGCCCGCCGAGTATGTCGCGGACATAATCCTCGAGGATCAGCTCTTTCTGGTCGACGCCTTCGAGCAACTGGCGGCGCAGGCCATACACCGCCTGGCGCTGCTTGTTCATTACGTCGTCGTATTCGAGCAGATGTTTGCGGGCCTCGAAGTTCTGCCCCTCGACCGCCTTCTGCGCTGCCTCGATGCGCTTGGTGATCATCTTGGATTCGATCGGCACGCCCTCGTCAAATCCCAACCGCTGCAGCAGGTTCGACACCCACTCCTTGGCGAAGATGCGCATCAGGTCATCTTCCAGCGAAAGATAGAAGCGCGATGCGCCGGGATCGCCCTGACGGCCGGCGCGGCCGCGCAACTGATTATCGATGCGGCGCGCCTCGTGACGTTCGGTGCCGAAGATAAACAGTCCGCCCAGGTCGATGACCTCGTCGTGTTCAACGTCGGTCGCCTGCTTGTGTTTCCGATAGATCTCGTTCCACTTTTCGGTGTCGACCTTGTACTCGACGCCGCCGTAATAGAAGTACGAGATGCTGGGATCGTCGGGCTTGACCATCACTTCGCCGGCGACCGGCTTGAGCGCCTGCGCAATGCCCCTCTTCAGGCACTCCTGCTTGGCCATGAATTCGGGATTGCCGCCCAGCAGAATATCGGTGCCGCGGCCGGCCATATTGGTGGCGATGGTGATTGTGCCCTTGCGCCCAGCCTGCGCTACGATCTCGGCTTCCTTCTCGTGATACTTGGCATTCAGCACGACGTGCTTGACGCCCTTCTTCTTCAGCAGCTCGGAGAGCCTCTCCGACTTTTCCACCGACGTGGTGCCGACCAGCACCGGCTGTCCCGACTGCGCCAGCTTTTGGATTTCGTCGGCAGCGGCAAAGTATTTGTCCTTTTCCGTCCGATATACCACGTCCGGATTTTCTTTGCGCAGCAGCGGCTTGTTGGTGGGGATGACCACCACTTCCAGCTTGTAGATGTTGTCGAACTCGGCCGCTTCCGTCTCCGCCGTACCGGTCATGCCGGCCAGCTTTTTGTACATGCGGAAGTAGTTCTGGAAGGTGACGGTCGCCAGGGTCTGGTTTTCGCGCTCGATCTTGACGTTCTCTTTGGCTTCTACCGCCTGGTGCAGTCCGTCGGACCAGCGGCGGCCCGGCATCAGGCGTCCGGTGAACTCGTCGACAATCAGGACCTCGCCATCCTTCACCACGTATTCGACATCGCGACGATAGAGCGCGTGCGCCTTGATCGCCGTCTCGACGTGGTGCTTCAGGTCCCAGTTTTCCGGATCGGCGATGTTGCCGATACCGAGCAGCTTCTCGACCTTTTCCCAGCCCGGATCGGTCACGGTGATGGTGCGGTGCTTCTCGTCGACGACGTAGTCGCCGGTGAGGACCTTGTCCTCGCCCAGGCCGCGCTCGATCTCTTCACCCAACTCAAGCTGGGGGATGATGCGATTGACCTTGTAATACTTGTCGGTCGATTCCTCGCTCTGGCCGCTGATGATGAGCGGGGTGCGGGCCTCGTCGATCAGGATGGAGTCGACTTCGTCGACGATGGCGAAGTTGTGGCCGCGCTGCACGCAATCCTTCAGATCGAACTTCATGTTGTCGCGCAGGTAGTCGAAGCCAAACTCGTTGTTGGTACCGTAGGTGACGTCGGAGCCGTAGGCCTCTTTGCGCTGCGCGTCATCGAGGTCGTGCACGATGACGCCGACGCTCAAGCCGAGGAAGGTGTAGAGCTTGCCCATCCACTCCGAGTCGCGCTTGGCCAGGTAGTCGTTGACCGTGATGACGTGAACGCCGCGCCCGGAGAGCGCGTTGAGATAGACCGGCAGGGTAGCGACCAGGGTTTTGCCTTCACCGGTCTTCATCTCGGCAATCTTGCCCTGGTGCAGCACGGTGCCGCCGATGAGCTGCACGTCGAAGTGCCGCATGTTCAGCACGCGCCGGCCGCCCTCGCGCACCACCGCAAAGGCCTCGGGCAACAACTCGTCGAGGACCTCCTTCAGCGCCTGGTCTTTCTCGTCGGGGTCTTCGATAGGATCGATGCGCTCGCGAATGCGCCGGCGAAATTCTTCGGTTTTGGCGCGGAGCTGCTCGTCGGTGAGCTGCTGCATGGCCGGTTCGAGCGCGTTGATCTCCTCGACCCGCGGCTGGATGCGCTTGACCTCGCGTTCGTTACTGGTGCCGAAAACTGCGGCAACGACTTTATTAAACAATGCTGTGTTCCTTGATGGATATTGGATGAATCTCCGCCGCGAGGGCCGGCAACAGACACTCCCACTCAGTAGAAGGCTACCATATTCGATGAACGGAGAAGACGCGGGTCGCAGAAGGAGCAGGGGCGCGGCAGGGTCGTGCGACGGCGAAGATGGAGAGCCACCCATGGGCTCTCCATGCAATCAACTTTAACTCCCGAGTCAGCGCTCGCCGGCGGTCTTGGCCTTCGCTGCCTGTGCCGCCAGCTGCTGCTCGTGCTTGTACTCGGCGATTGCCTTGCTCAACAGTTCGGGCTGATGCTTCTCGGCAATAGCGACGGCGGTTTCCAGACTGGGCATACTTACCAGATCGCCGGGACGAATCACGCCGGATCCCGGATCCCCTGGCCCGGGCTGCTTGGAACGCGCGTAGCCTGCCACTTTCGACATCACTCCCGCGAACCACTTCTTCGCCGCATCTTCCTGGTCGAAGAAGCTTTGCGGCACGTAGGTCAATTGCCCAATCACATCGATACGGAACGGGGTGTGCAACCATTGTCCCGATCGCAAGAGCTCTTGAACCACGACGTAAAAGCTGTAATTGCGATCGGCAGGCAAATTGGTAAACGAGATAGAGAGCTGGTCAGCGTACCAACTCAACTCATAGTTCAGCGTGACTTCGGCGTTGGGGTCGAACTCCCGCTTTTGCGCATTTGCCGGAAGGGTTGCGTCTTCCATGCCGATAAACCCAGCCACGCCTGCTGGAGCTTTGTTAAGGACGATGACCTCGTTCTGACCACCGGCTCCGAGTATCGGCTGAATCGTGCCGCTACCCGATGCGCTACCGCCGCCGCCCTCCAGATTGACACTTCCGGCGACTGCCTGCGCAGCACTGACGCCGCGGCTGATCAAGTTGCCGACGTCCATCCCACCGGCGCCAACCAAGCCCGCGCCGCGTGCCACCGCACCCGCCCTGGCCTTATCGCCGGGTTTGAAGTGGTAGCGCACCGGCACGTAGTAGTCGTAGGTGACGGCCTTGATTTTCATCCCGCTTTCCGGACTGGCCGCGGAGACCGCGCCCTTGCCGTCCTGACCAGGATCCGGGCTCGGTTGACCTTTGGTGTCATTCTTTCCCGGATATAACTGGATCTCCTGCAACACCCAATTTTGCTGGGTAGAAATGGCGAGCTTGAGGAAGTCGGGATCGCTGTCGTCGGTCTGGTAGGTGGTGGCGTAGTAGCGGTCATAATCGGCGCCGTCGTGACGATTCGGATCGGGCATCATGGTTCGCAGCCAGATTTGATACTTCACCGGTACGTCGCGATGAATCGGCTGGGTTGAGATTGACGCTAATGCCTCGTGTTTCTGCGGCACACGGGTCGCCGTTGCGGTGATCGTGTCACTCAGCGCCACCTTGCTTGTCACCGTCACGGACGAGGAAGCCTGCGGCGCTCGCGTGGCCGAGACTTCGCCCTTCACCGTCTCGCTGCGATCGGGTTCGGTGGAAAGATGGCGCAACAGATTCAGAAGCTGCACCACGTTCATGTACCCGCTGCTGATCAGCAGCTGCACATAATCCTGTTCCGATTGCTTGTTGGCGGCCTCGGCTTCCTCGGCACTCAATGTCCAACGCCAAGACCCGCCCTGGTCTCCAAATGGAGCGTAGTACGTGCCCAGCGGCGTTCCCGGCGGAGCAAACCAGCGCATGTTCATCGTCGCCTTCTTGTCGGGATTGGCTGGATCAGCATGCGCGTTCAGGTACGACTCGGTGTACTCGAGCATGTCGTATGCGCCAACGGGAATCCCAGGGAAGGTGTATTGCGGGAACA
>DASRGM010000106.1:0-10754 GCA_035651035.1 Terriglobales bacterium | reverse complement strand
TCCGTCGGCGGGAAACGAATAGAGCTTGTCCTGGTACACCACGATCAGGCGGGAGGGCTCGCCCGATAGTTCAAGCGTGGTGGCGCCCTGGGCGTCAGTTGTGCCCCAGTGCTCGGACGAGGCGTGCGCCTGTTCGTCGCGAATCAGGACTCGCGCTCCTGTTGCCGGATGTCCGTTGGCATCAAGAACGCGAACCGTCATCTGGCCGACGGACACTGGCAGCATATCCAGGCTCTGCGTCTCCTGCATTTTCAAGGCAACGGTCACCGGGGACCGGTTCACGATGAATTCGCGCACGCCTGTCTGCCATCGGCTATATGGAAAAATGACGATCGCGCGATACAGGCCGGGTGCGAAATCTTGCGGGGTAACCGCGCCCGCCTGGTTCGTCAGGGCACGAAGAATATCGCGCTCCGGTGGCCCTAGCTCCTGCAGGATAACCAGCGCATCCGGCAGCGCCTTTTGCTGAGGGTCGGTAACGGTGACCTGCACACGGATTGCGAAACAGCGTAAAGACGGGCAAAACAGCAAGAGCAGAAGGACGAAAAAACGAAGAGCCATTGCCTTTTCCTGGACGCGGCCAAGCTGGAGTGATGAGTGTAAATCGAACCCGCGACTCAGCTTTACACGATGCAGTTATTAGATTGGCCGCTTCTCTTCGGGGGCTGCATAGCTGGCGTGGACGAGCGGCTCGGGAGCCTACTCGCAATCGCAGGCAAAGGTGCTCTTCCAGTTTCGAGTCCGCAGGCCTTTCTGGCTCACACCTGGAGGACATCACCGTCGCGCGCGACCATGAGATACAGCACCGGATTAACGAAGAAGCCGATGAACAGGCGAGAGATGAGTCCTGCCACGATCACGATGGCGAACGGCTTCTGCGTGGCAGAGCCGATGCCGGTAGACAACGCGGCCGGAAGCAGGCCCAGGCAGGCGACCAAGGCGGTCATCATGATGGGGCGCAGGCGCAGCAGCGAAGCATCGCGAGTGGCCGTGGGGATGTCGAACCCTTCGAGCCGCAGCTTGTTGATGTAGGAAACGAGAATCACGGCGGTCTCAACCGAGACTCCCAACAGCGCCAGCAATCCCAGCACAGACGAGACGCTGAATGGTGTGTGGGTGAGTTTCAGCGCCAGCAGAGCGCCCACCGGCTCGGTCAGAATCACGCCCAACGCGATCGTCACCGGAAACTTGAAGTTGCCGTATAGCGCGAAGAGGATCATGAAGATAATCACTACCGCGATGGGGCCAATCACCACCAGCTGGGCCTTCGCCGCGAGCAATTGGCTGTACTCGCCGCCCCAGGTCATCCAGTAGCCGGGGGGCAGAGCGACGGCACGGCTCACCGCTTCCTGGCCGTCGTGCACGGCGCGCTCCAGGTCACGCCCTTCGATACTGTATTGCACACCAATGTAGCGGGAGTTGTTTTCGCGATAGATGAAGGAAGCGCCGTTACCTTGTTTGATGGTGGCGAGTTCGCTCAAGGGAATCTGTTTGCCGTCGGGAGTGCCGACGAGCAGTTGGCCGATCTCATGCGCGCTGCTGCGGAACTGCGGTTGCATGCGGACGACCAGGTCGAACAACTTCTCACCCTGGATCACCTGGGTAGCGGCCTGTCCGCCCACGGCCGCGGAAACGACAGCTTCCACATCGGCAACGTTAATTCCGAAGCGCGCAATCTTGTCGCGATCGACATCGATCAACAGGCTGGGCTGCCCGAGCTCGCGCACGACGGTGAGGTTGCCGAAGCCCGGCACCTTGGACAGGGTGTTCTTGATCTGAACCGCCTTGTCCTGCAGCACGTTTAAATCGCTGCCGTAGATCTTCACCGCCAGGGAGCTCTTGAGGCCGGTCAGTGCCTCATCCACCGCATCTTCGGCCGGCTGCGTGTAGTTGAAGATGATGCCGGGGAAGGTGGTCAGCTTACTATTGACCGAGGCGATGAGCTTGTCCTTGGTGTCAGTATCGCCGTGCCAGGCTTTGTCTTTGTAGGGCTTGAGGCCGACATAGAACTCGCAATTGAAGAAGCCGGTAGGATCGGTCCCATCATCGGGGCGGCCCAGCTCCGAGGCCACAGTCGTCACCTGCGGGTAAGACATGAGGATGGCGCGAATTTGGGGTGCAATCTTGCTCGCCTCTTCAAACGAAATGGTGTACGGCATGGTGGCCCGCACCCACAGCGCGCCCTCATCGAGCTTGGGCATGAACTCTCCGCCGATGAAGGGAACCAGCAGCAAGGTGGAGGCGAAGATGAGGCAGGCGATCAGCATCACCAGCTTGGGGCGGGCCAGTGCCCAGTCCAACTGTTCGGCGTACTTGCGCTTCATCCACTCATAAGGACGATTGACGCGCTCGCGCACCACCTTCTTCAACCAGTAGGAGGCCAGGACGGGAACAAAGGTCAAGGTGAGGATCAATGCGCCGATCAGCGCGAACGACATGGTCTCGGCCATGGGATGAAACAGCTTGCCGGACGGGCCGCTGAGCGCGTAAATGGGCAGATAGCCGGCCAGGATCACGGCGACCGAGTAGAAGATGGGCCGATCCACGTCCTTGGCCGCGAGAAGAATGACGTCGTGCAAGCTGTAGCTCTCGCGGTGGCGCAAGGCCAGTTCGCGGTAGATGTTCTCCACCATGACCACGGTGCCATCGATGATGATGCCGAAATCGATGGCTCCGATAGACAGCAGATTGGCGGCGCCATCATGGGCGTGCAGAACGATGAAGGCAAACAACAGTGACAGAGGAATGGTGAGGGCAACGATCACGGCCGCCCGAACGCTGACCAGGAAAAAGATCAGGACGATCAGTACCAGCACCATGCCGCGCAGCAGGTTGTCCTCGACCGTGTCGGTGGTTAGCTTCACCAGATCGCTGCGGTCGTAATAGGGGTGGACCTTCACATCAGGCGGCAGCACGGAGCTGTTCAATTGCGCTGTCTTCGCCTCCACGGCCTTGAGGACGTTCTGGGTCTGCTCGCCCCGCAGCATCAGGATCACGCCCTCAACCGCGTCATTGTTCTTCATGTAGCCGAACTCGCCCAGACGCGGCGCGTGCCCTATCGTGACGTCACCAATGTCTTTAACGCGGATGGGAACTCCGTTGTTACTGCCCACGACGACATCGCCAATGTCTTCGGTGTTTCGTACCAGCCCCAAACCGCGCACGTAATAGAACTGTCCGCCCTGCTCGTAGAATCCGCCGCCCGCGTTGGCGTTATTCGCAGTCAATGCATTGACGATCTGCGGCACGGTGAGGTGATACCCATAGAGGCGGGCGGGATCAAGCAGCACCTGATACTGCATCACCGTACCGCCGAAGCCGGAGTCGTCGGCCACGCCTTGGACGGAGCGATATTCGCGCTCGACCACCCAGTCTTCGAAGGTCTTCAGTTCCTGGGGTGTGCGATCGGGGCTTTCAAGAACGTAGCGATAGACCAAGCCGCTGGGGCTGAACAGCGGCGCCATGGTAGGGATCACTCCGGAAGGGAGCTGGGCCTGCGATATCCGCTGGAAGACGACCTGCCGGGCGAAATAGTCGTCTGCGCTATCGTCGAAGGTCAGGGTGATGTCGGAGAGGCCGTAGAGCGAAATGGAGCGCATGAAGACGACGCGGGGCACGCCATTGAGTTCCAGCTCGAGCGGAAGCGTGACCAGTCGTTCGACTTCCTCGGCGGCATGCCCAGGCCATTGTGTGATCAGCTCGACCTGCGGCGGCGAGAGGTCAGGATAGGCGTCTACCGGCATCCGCTGGAAGGAGATGATCCCGGCGACCAGTATGAAAGCCGTCAGCATCAACACCAGAAAGCGCTGCCGGAGCGCCGCTTGTACGATTCGATGGATCATTCAGGTGTGGATGCCATGCTGGGTATTGTCCAAATTCGATTTTGCTATGCGCTTCCGCACGGGCTAAAAACCGCCGGTGACGCAACTGTTGCTGTTTGCATCACCTCTGCCGCCGGCTGAAGCCGGCTAGGAAATCAGAAATAGAGGCCGTGGACGCTGGCCCGAAGGCCAGCTCTACCCGAACGGCTTGTCGCTACGAGTTTTTCAGCAACCTGTAAAGCCGGTTTTCATTACTCACCCGTTGCGGCACGCTTGAAGGCGTGCCTTTTCAAAACAGATCAAGCCCACGTTGCGGCACGCCTGAAGGCGCACCCCTTTAAACAGATGATGCCAACTCCGGAACTCCACTAGCGCTGAAGCGAGTTGGCAAACTGCAGGAACAAGCTGCCGTCTCCCACGATGCGGTCGCCAGGTTTCAGTCCCGCGGTGATCTCGGTCTTGCCATCCAAACTCTCTCCCACGGTGATCGAGCGCCTCCCAAACTGATTGCCTCCCACGTCGACGTAGACGAACGGCTGGTTCTCGGAGTCGTGCAGCACCGCAGAATCCGGCACGGCGATTGCATTCTGGATGGTCCCAGCGTCCACCAACGCCGTCACGTACATGTCCTTCTTGAGCTTTTGCCGCGGATTGCTGGTCTCGATGCGCGCCTGCAACGTCCGCGTAGTAGGATCCAGCGCCGCCCCCAGATAAGATATCCGTCCGTGGAATATGTCGGGATACGAATCTGTCTTGATCGCGACAGAGTCGCCGACATGCACGTATGGGAGGTCCTTCTGATAGACGTTGACCATAATCCAGACCGTGTTCATGTTGGAAATGACGAAGCATTGGGTGGCGCCGGTTTGCAGCAACTGCCCGACTGCCACGTTTTGCTCGACTACCTGTCCGTCAATCGGGGCCTTGACCGAGGCTTCGAACGAAGGAGGCGCGTTTAGCAGCGCATCCGGATCATTGATGCCGAGCACCTTCAGGGCCGCCTCTGCCGAATTCAAATCGCCTTGCGCCTGCACCTCGGCCGACTCGGCCTGCTCAAGCTCCTGTTCGGCGATCGCATGATGGTCGTATAGATCCTTGGCTCGCGCATAAATCTTCTTGGCCAGCGCATAGGTGTCCTTGGCTTTCAGATAATTGGAACGCAGTTGCGAATAGTCGGGGCTGGCGACGTAGAGCAAGGGTTGACCCCGCTGCACCGATTGGCCGGGTACGACCAGAATTCGGTTTACCGGGCCACTGACCTGGGTGATGACTGGCGTGGTGTGAAAGCTGTCGTAGGCGACCGCGCCGGTGAGGCGAAGCGTGCGGCTGAGCGGCGCAGGCTCGACCGTGAGCACCTGCACGTGAGCCATCTGGTCGGCCGGAATGGTGAACAGCTGCGCGTTTCCGGAGTTGTGGTTGGCGGCGTTCTCCGTCCCACCGCTTGCGCAACCTGCAAGCGCCAGGGCCAGCGCTGAGGCGAACGCCAGGGCCGTCCACCGAAGCCGCGTATGGGAGGGCATGATCACGGCAATGTCCTCGTGGCAACAGCTTCTTTTAACTGCTCAAGCGATGTCATGTAGGACGCCAGAGCCTGGCGATATGCCAGCTGCACGGCGCGGTTGCTTCGCTCCGCATCGAGAAACTCCAAGACATTGGTCGCCCCACGTTTATAGGCATACTCGCTGATGTCGCGCGAGTCCTGCGCCGCTTTCAGATATCCCGCAGTATAAAGCTGTACGACCTCTTCGTTGCTGCGGAGGGTTTCGTAGGCATCGCTCACGTCCGACATGACGGTTTCGGTGGCTGCCGACTGCAGTTCCTGCGCCTGGGTGAGCGCATAGCGGGTCCGCAGGATTTCGCCCTGATTGCGATCGAAAAACGCAAGCGGGAAACTGACAAAAAACGAAGCGTCGCTTTGTCCTGCAACGTGAGTGTAAAGCGCGGAGCCGGTGACGTCCTGCTTACCATTGGCTTTAGCCAGCAAGATCTGGCTTTCAGCGGCGGTCACTCCCAATTTGGCGGCGCGGTAATCGGGGCGGTTCTGCTGCGCCTCCAGCTGGAGGTCCTCCAGCGTGGCGTGCATAGGCTGATATCCCAAATCGCCCACCACGTCATAATTGGCCGGCACCGCGTCATAGCCCAGCAATTGCCGCAGCGCCACCAGCGCCTGCACGCGCGCCAGCTTTGCCGCCGAGACATCGGTCTCAAACTGCAGCAGCTGCAATTTGATCTTGAGGTAATCCCCTTCGCTGATGTAGCCCGCCGTGTACTGCTGGTGTGAAACCTCGACCGTATTCTGAAAGCTCTTCAGGTCGATCGAGGCAAACTGCAAAGCCGATTCAGCCAACAAGACTGCAACGAATTGCTGAGCGACATTGAATGTCAGGGTGCGCTCGTCGTCCGAAACCTGGGCGGTGGTTACGGCCGTTGTGTCTTTGGCGGCCTGCAGCCGGCGCTGGCGTTTATGGCCGCGCTCGAACAGATAGCCGATTCCCAGGTCGAACTGCTGTATCTCATTCAAATTGTCACTGGAGAAGTTGGAGGGCGAGAAGATCGGCAGGAACTGGGAGTCGAAACTTAGCGTGGGATTGGGGCGCAAGTTCGCCGTAATCTCCTGGGCCTGATTCTGAAAAATCATTGTTCGCGATGCCAACAAGGCGTGGTTATGCGCGATGGCCAGGTCGATCGCCTGGTCCAGCGTGATCATCGTTGTACTTTGCGCTTCACCGGACGGCGCGACCAACAGCAGGCTCAAGATCAGCAAGAGCTTCGTCCGAAGGTGCGCTCGAGGCATAGAACTCAAGGTGGAGTATAGGTCCTTAGTGCAAGAGAATTAGGGCCGGCTGGCGAACGCGCCTGCTATTGCAATGCTCGGGACTCTTCCGTATAGACGCACATTGCCGCAATTCGCACCTGCTTAGAAGAACATGACGGATGACTTTCTAGTGCAAGTAATAACCCGAAGCAATGCAGATAGTAGCGTCGCGACCTATCCCAACGGAAAATTCTTCTTCGCTGGTCGGGTGCGCTGCCTCCGAATACGGCATCGACAGTGTACCTTGTCGCGTCAGGCGACTGGCCTCCGGCTTGAAAAGGCGCGAGTTGTCAAAGGCGGGTCGTCACAGGAAGGTGGAAGGCGCAGGCGGGATCTTTTTTCACCCGCCAAAGTAGCGCTGCGCGGCGTCCGGATGCGGCGGCCGTTCAAGGCGCTTCGCGTTGTGAGCGGGCTCGCCGAACTACTTCTTGCTCGACCAGGAACTCGGCGACCGCCTCGGCAATGACGCGGTAACCCGCCGGAGTCGGGTGCGTCTCGAATTTGCCAGTGTAATACAAAGGCGGCTCCCCTTTAGCCTTCCGGATGAACGCGGCGGACAACTCGGTGAAGGGAATGCCTTCGGCCAAGCTTAGCTCGTGAAGAGCCTCGACGACGCGGGGATACTCTTTGCGAATCCGCGGCCCCCACTTCGACTGCGACGAGTAAATATTTTCGCGGCAGGGCAATACCGCGATGGCAAACCTTGCCCCCGATTCGGCAACCTGCTGCTTCAACCACTTCACTTCTCCGGTTTCAATTCGCAGCTCCTGGTCGAGAAGATCGCTTGGGGGGCTGGTCGGGTCGGAGAGCGCCGCGTCGGCGCCGAGAGCGGCGTCCCGCTTGTGCCGAAGGACCTCGCCTTCGGCCAGCCGGAAAAGATTGAAGAGCTCCGAATGTTCCGCCAGAAAAGCAAATCCCGGAATGTGATGGACGATTTTACGAACAGCGAGACCTTCGCTGCCTGCCGTCCTTACCTCGCCAACCAAACGGGGTGTAACTTTGTCATCACTATCGATTTGGAATAAGCCGGTAGGATGATCGGCGGCACAGGCAACGTTCAGAATGACGACGTCGGGATGAAAAGTTCGTACCCAATTTTCGTACCACAGCGCCTGTTCCGCGGTAACACTGCCTGCGATGCCGGCATTGATAACCTCAATCGTTCGCTTCCAGCCATCTCGTTTTGATTGCTCCTGCAGGATGGATTGCAGCTGAAACGGATAGGCGTCGACATCGTTGGCTCCGCTGCCGAAGGTGAAGCTGGCGCCCAGAGCGGCGATTCGCAGCACCTGCGGGCCCGGCTGCGGCGTATAGACTTCTTCTCCACGGAAGCGTTGGGAGCTAAAGGAAAAAGTAGTGTCGTACACCCCGGGAACGAAGTGGCGACCATGCACATTCGGAAGGGGAGCGAGCACGCCATTGACCTGGTCCGTCCAGGGGAAGGACATGGGGTAAGGCGCTGCCAGTCGCGCCAGCGCCTCTGCGATCAACAAGCCGGCGACGGTCCCGGCGAGGATAAAAATCACATGGAGGAAACGACGGGATCGACGGGCGCGCCCGTTGTGCATCAAATTCACTCCTGCCGAAAGATCACGCTGAGCCGGGAGCCGTGTCACTTGATGAACTTGTAGCCGGCGCCGTGCACCGTCCGGAAGTGGACCGGTTTGGCTGGAGATTGTTCCAGCTTCTGCCGTAATCGAAGGACGTGGGTCGCGATGGTGCGCGAGCCGGGGTGGGCGCGACTTCCCCACACCTGCTGAAGCAATTCCACATCGGAAATGACGCGGCCGGCGTTGCTGAGAAAGAAGCGTAGCACTTTGAATTCTTGCGGAGTAAGCTGCACGACGGCGCCCCGGCGATAGACTTCCATGGTCCGGAAATTCACCTGCACGTCGCCAAAGCTCTCGCTATCGCCATCGCTCATCGATTCCTGTGTATGACGCCGCACCGCAGCACGAACGCGGGCAAGGAGTTCGCGAGGGTTGAACGGCTTGGTGACGTAATCGTCGGCCCCGAGTTCCAACAGGACTACTTTGTCGATCTCGGCCTTGGCAGTGCTGACGACGACGATGGGCACGCGGAAGCAACGCCGGCGGACCTCACGGCAGAAGTCCTGGCCCGCGAAGCCGGGGACGCGCGGTTCCATGATGACCGCGGTTGGGATCTCGACGTTGAACAGCGACATGGCGGCGCCGAAGTCGCCCACCATTGCCAGCTGAAAGCCTGAGCCGGCGAAGGTTTGCCGCAAGGCCCGGCGAGCATCACCGTCATTGTCGATGACCAGAATCTTCCCCATGTCGAATTACCGTAAGGGAACATCACGACTTGCTGGTACTGCATCGCGAAGCGAACCGTCGCGGTGTAGAGCGCAGACACACCGTTGACAGACGGGATTGCTTTCCACATCCAACCGCTCCCGAAACTTCCGCGCCGCCTCCCCATTAACGATCTCTTCCAACGTGTCCTGATGGATGTTTCCGACCGCGGGATGGAAAAAACAGGGACGCACCGTGCCGTCGGCTTCAACCACGGCCGACACCGATGGTGCATTGCATTTCGGGGACTCGAAAGCGGCTTGCCCGAGGCAGGCGCGAAAATGCGCAGCAATTTTCTGGAGCTTAGCCGCGCTCTCCGCAACATAACCCTGGTTCTCGCCCTTGGCGCCCCACGCAAGTACGCGCTTAATCTCCCGTTCGAGCACTGCGGTCTCAGTTTCGGTGAGCGCTATTTCCTTCTGCCGCTCCGTTGCCCACAGCAGTGGGCGATTGAAAGCATGCGAGGTCAGGTCTGCGGCCAGAAAGGAGATGCCATCTAGGCCAATCGCTCTCGCGCTGAGCACCGCCTCGAGCAGATGCGCATGGTTCATCTTTTGTACGGTCAGGCGTGCCGTGATCGGCATCTCCGGCCGAAGGCCGCGAACGGCAGCTACGCCGGACTGAATGAGATCAAAGCTGCCTTTGATTTGGCGGATGGCATCGTGAACCGCCATCGGTCCATCCATGGAAACAATGATGTCGTCGAAGAGCGCCGCAACTTCGGTTGCGCGTCTCGCAAGCAGCAGGCCCGTGGTGAGCAGCGTCATGCGAATGCCAAGCTCGCGCAGGAAGACGCATAATCCCGGAAGGTCTCCGTTCATCAGCGGCTCTCCGCCGGAGAGGACGACCCATTCGACTCGCAGGCGGCGCAGCGATTCACGGTGCCGCTCCAGATCGGCCACGGTGATTGCATTCGTCTCCCGACGCTTCCAAATGTCACACATAACACAACGGCAATTGCAGCGACTGTGCACATTGAGGACGAGAATCGGCAGTGTAGCCACACGCCCGGCGCCGTCCTCTAACAGAACGGATTGCTCACAGCCACGCTGTGCAAACATGCCTCACTCGCTTCCCGCCAAGCTTGATTTCTGGACCGAGCACTCGCTCGGCCTCGCGAAAGAGTCTCGCCAACCGCGCCCTGATCCATCGCAGCGAGGAATCGATCTCCAGCGGTTCAAGACCGGCGGACATCCCGGCGGGCAGTCGCCGCAGGACCTCGTCCGAAGCGAGCTGCACTCGGCCGCGAACCATCACCATCTCCACATCCGACATTGTGAGGGATGCGAGAGTTTCCGCAGGGCTCAGCCCGCAATCGCGCACCGCGATGAGGTCGACGGTTCCATTGGGCCGCAGGCCTCCCTCTCCGTCGGACAGGCGAAAGGCGTGCGCTGCCCGTGCGAACAACATTTCGTAGAGGTCAGCCGCCGAAACGCCGAGCTCTCGATACGCAATGCGCACCTCGTCAAGCAAGGTTCCCATGGCGGTGAGTGGAGAGTCGCTGCCTAGCAGGAGGCGGCGGAACGATGTGATGGTCGCGCGCTGGTGCGTGCGGCCGAACAGAAAGCGATTGGAACTGGGACACCACACCAACGCCGTGCCCCGGCTGTTGAGCAATGCAACCCCCGCAGCATCCAGCGCCAAGCCGTGGACCAGAATCGTGCGGTCGCCGAGCAGGCCGCGCTGGTCTAGCTCAAAAAGCTCCCTCGCGCTGCTGTCGTCCACCCCCTCGCCCGCATGCATCACGAAGGGAACATCGGCTGGCGTTTTTCTGAACTTGGCGTCGAGTTCGGCATCCAGGGT
>DASRGM010000105.1:0-99133 GCA_035651035.1 Terriglobales bacterium | reverse complement strand
GAGCTCCGGTCAGGGCAGGGGCAGGGTAACAGAAGAGGGAGTCAGGGGTGAGGAGTCAAGAAACGCGCAGGGGACGGCATCCGGCGATTCGGTTGCCACAGCAAACAGCAGTTCCCTCCACTCCCGCGTCCGCCCGACTCGCAAAACAAGCGAGTCGGAAAGACAAGCGGACGCTCCGGTCGGGATGACAAACTTCAAGGGGGTCGCTGAGTTGGCACGGCTGAAGCCGTGCCCTTTCAAAGCGTCGGTTTCGTCGACTGGCAACCGACAACCGACAACTGCTTAATGTATGTCGAACAGCTCCTGGTGCATGGCGGGGTCGCTCTTTACCAGCACGGTCTTGCCGGTCAGGTCTTCGAGTTCGGTCAGCAGCTTGCCGTTATTGGCCTTCAGCGCCTTAGCGACTTCGGGGTTTACGCGGACGGTGATGTCGTCCTTGTCGTGGACCTTGGTCATCTTTCGCATCTCGATGTAGAGCTCGTTGCAGACGGTGGTCACGCTCTTCACGAACCCGGCGCCGGTGCAATACGGGCAGGGCTCGGCGAGGGTGCGCTCCAGCGACTGCTTCACGCGCTTGCGGGTGATGGCCACCAGTCCGAAATCGTTAAACTGGAGCACCTTCGACGGCGCGCGATCGTTGCGCAGCGCCTCTTCCAGCGCCACCATGACTTTCTGTCGGTTGCGGCGCTCGTCCATGTCGATGAAGTCGATCACGATGATGCCGCCCAGATCGCGCAGGCGAATCTGCCGCACGATTTCCTTGATGGCGTCGACATTGACCTTCACAATGGTGTCTTCCAGCCGCTGCGTCTTGCCGACAAATTTGCCGGTGTTGACGTCGATGGCCACCAGCGCCTCGGTCTGGTTGATGACAATGTGGCCGCCGCTCTTCAGCCAGACTTTGGACTTGAGCGAGCGGTTGATCTCGTCCTGGATGCCGAACTGCTCGAACAGCGGCGTGTCCTTCGTATAAAGCTTAATGCGCCGTACCAGCGAGGGCTGGAAGCGGTTGGCGAAGCGCACTACGCGCTCGTACTCATCTTCGGTGTCGACCCAGATCTGCGAGAAATCGGCGTTGACCTGGTCGCGCAGCACGCGCTCGACAAGATTGAGGTCGTGATAGATGAGCGCGGGCGACTTGCTGTTCTCGGCGCGGCTTTTGATTTCGTTCCACAGGTGCTTGAGGAAGCGGATGTCGGCGCGCAGCTCGTCTTCCTTGATGTTGGAGGCGGCGGTGCGCACGATGAAGCCGCCCAATCCGTTCTCTCGCTCGCTGGTAACGATGCGCTTCAGGCGCTGGCGCTCCTCATCGGAGGAGATTTTGCGCGAGACGCCGACGTGGTTGACCGTCGGCATGTAGACCAGGAAGCGGCCAGGCAGCGCGATGTGGCTCGTGATGCGCGCGCCCTTCTTCCCAATGGGCTCTTTGGCGATCTGGATGAGGACTTCCTGGCCTTCCTTCAGCAAGTCGGTGATGAGCGGCTGATTGCGCCCGTTGTTGGGACGCGAGCGGAAGTTGCGGCGTCCGCCGCCGGGGCCGCCGCGGCGGTTGCGATCGCGATAATTGGGGCGGCGCTCGTAGGCCGGGCGCTCTGCGCGCTGCTGATAGCCGGCGGTTGGAGCTGAGGCGCGAACCTCGGCGCGGGTGCTGACTTCTGCTTCCTCTTCCGCGACGGCTTCATCCTCTTCGTCCTCTTCCTCTTCGTCTTCGGCGTCGTAAATCTTCTCGCCGCGCTCTTCGGCAGCGACGATCTCGTCTTCGTCTACGTCTTCGATCTTGGGGACCCAGCGCTCGGAGGATTCATTGGCAGCGTCGAGCGTCTCTTCTTCGAGCACGAGCTCTTCGTCGCCGGCAACCTCGCTGATGGCGCTCAGGTCCTCGGGCATGGGCTGGAACTCGGCCTCCTCTTCCTCCAGGACTTCGTGCTCCAGGGTTCGGCCTTCGGGGGCGACAGAGGGAGCAGCGTGGGCTTCCGTGTGCGCGTGATACTCGGCTTGCGCAGTGGCATGGTCCTCGGGAGTTTCGAAGCTGCGGCCGATGTTGCGCGATTCGCGCTGCCCATCGGCGTGATGTTCCGCTTCGGCATCATCGTCGTGCTGCCCGGTCGCATGATGCTCAACGGGAGCGTTCGCTTCCAGGTGCTCGCGCTCGAAGAGCGGCGGCTCGACGCGATAATGCGAATGCTGCTGTGAAGGCGCTTCCGTTTCGACGGATGCATGGCTCTCCGCCGGGTGCACTATTTCGTCAGTAGCTTCGGACGAGTGCTCAGCCACGCTGCTAGCTTCAGCATGCGGAGTCTGCGAGTCGCGGGTCTCGGATGGCACGAGACCTGGGGCACTCGAAGTCTCGGTTTGCGACTCGGCGTTGCGGCGACGCCATCCCCAACGGCGGCGCGAGCGCGGGCGCTCTTCTTCTGCAACGGCGGGCGCTGCTTCCTGCGGTTCGGTCGGTTGCGATTGGCTCTGCTGCGAAGATTCCGCGGCGGCTGCAATGTCGAACCCCTGGTCGAGGTGCGCGGCATCATCCGCAATCTCCTGCTGCGTTTCCTGCGGAGTGGCGGGCGTGCTCGGGTTGGGGTCGCGCGTCGGAGAACCTTCCGCCGAACTGCGCGCTAATTCTGCGGTCGCGCCGGCGGTTTGCTGCTCGGCGGTGGACTGAAGGTTGCGGTACTTCGAGATCGACTCGCCCGGAAGCACGATGGGCGTGTAGTTGGCGGGCGGGCCATAGCTCGGCCGTGGGCGCGACTCTTCACGTGGGCGCGATTCTTCACGGGCACGGGACTCTTCGCGGGGACGCGACTCTTGGCGCGGCGCTGCAGTCGGCTCGGCGGGTGCGCTGGGCTCGGGACTTTCGTTGCGAGCGTCGCGATCAAAGCGGCCACCGCGGCGTCCACCACGGCGGCGACGGCGGCCACGCCAGCGGCGCGCCCCATCATCGGACTCCTCCTCTTCGGATGGGACCGACTCAGCTTCCCCTGCGGTGGCGGCAGGGGCTTCTTCCTCAAAGATGGCCTCGAGCTCCGCGTCTTCGTCGATGTCAGTGCTTGCCGAGGGCTGCGCGTCGGCGGAATGCGCTTGCTGCACCGGCTGGGCTTTGCCCAGATCGATGGCTCCTCGCGGCGCGGGAATTTCGCCGAACTCTTCCTCCTCTTCCTCATCGCCGGTCAGCTCGAGGAAGTCGGAGACGTAAAGGAAGGCGTCGCGCTCTAGGCCGATATCGACGAAAGCCGATTGCATGCCGGGGAGTACGCGCGTCACGCGGCCTTTGTAGATCGACCCGGCGAGGGTGTATTCGTTCTCCCGCTCGAAGAAAACTTCGGCGAGCTGGTCGTCCTCCATCAACGCCACCTTGGTTTCGTGAGGCGTAGAGGACACATACAATTCTTTGTTCATGGATGCTCCGGTTTCAACCGGACGCAGGAGGGAGGGGCAGGAAGTTACGGCTGATCAGCGTGCGCGCACACCGGGACTGATGTCCGGGTGCGGCCCTGACCTGATACGCAAAGTTGCACTTTGTGAAATCTTTAGCACCGTATGGGACGCATCGCCAAGGTTTGTGGCATCACACCCGGCATTTCGCCGAGGGGCCGTTGCCCGCCTTCGCGCAGCGTCTTGCAATCCTGTCCGGCTAAGTCCTGGCCGGTTATTGCCCTCGTACGTGAGGGCGCTCGTAATCTTTGCCACTGTTCGAGAGCCTTGGGGCTCTCCCGGTGTTGCGGCCGGGTAATCTGAAACTCGCGCGGGTGTCGTCGCTGATGCGGCTCTGCCCTAATTTACCGCTTCCGACCCCGGGGTTTGCACCCCGGACTAAAACCAGGCCGCCTCTTGGCGGCTCATTGACGGCCATTTTCAGCTGTATGCGCTGAAACCTCCTGGTGGCCGGTCATACAGTCTACAAGTATTAGATTCTCTAGTTCACAAACCGGCGCATACGCACATTCATCACGATGCCCAGCGCCAGAAAGATGAACAGTACTGAAGACCCTCCGTAACTCATCAGCGGCAGAGGGATGCCCGTGACCGGCATGAAACCGACTACCATTCCGACGTTGACGAGCAAGTGGAACGCGAGTACCGCAACCACGCCCATCACTATGAAGGTCCCAGCCCGGTCGGGGGCCGTCTGAGCGTTCTGGATCAGACGCATCAGCATTATGAAGTATAGCAGGAGGACAGCCATCGCGCCGACAAAGCCATGCTCCTCGGCGAAGGCGGCGAAGATGAAGTCGGTATGCGGCACGGGCAGGAACTGACCCTGGGTCTGGCTGCCGTGGGCGGTACCTTTGCCGAAGATGCCGCCCGAACCAACCGCCACGAGCGATTGCAGCACCTGGTATCCGCGCCCCTGTGAGTCGGCCTCAGGCTCCATGAAGCTGGTGAGGCGGTCCTTTTGATACGGCTTCAGGACATGCCAGGCGACGGGCGCCAGCATCGCTCCTATCACCACGATGACCAGCGCGTGCCGCGCCTTCATGCCGCCCAGGAACAATCCCATGATCGCGATAGGAATGTAGGTCAGGGCCGTGCCAAGATCGGGCTGCTTCAGCACCATGAGCATCGGAACCCCGACCAGGGCGCCGGCCTTTACCACATCCTGCGCCGTGCATTCCGACTTGGTATCGGCGAAGTACTTGGCCATGGCGAGGATCAAAACCAGCTTGACCCACTCCGACGGCTGGAAGTGGAAGGATCCGATCTGGACCCAGCGCTTGGCGCCCAGATAGGTCCTGCCGAAGAGCATTACTGCGAGCAGCGAACCGACGGAAATGACATACAACAGCGGCACGCGCTCCAGCAATGCCTGGTAGTTCAGCACGCTAACCACGAACATGAGAGCAATGCCGCCAAGAATCCAGTACACCTGCTTGATGTGCACCCCGACAAACTTCGTGCTGATGGTGGCGCTGTAGATTTCCACCACGCCCAGCGCGCAGATGAGCAGCACGAGCGCGAGCAGTACCCAGTCGAAATCACGGAAGGAGACGTAGCGGCTCACGGCTGCCTCGCAGGTAGCGCCACGGCGGGTGGAACGATCGGCGGGGTGGGCGCAGGTTCTTTCTTCCGCACCGGAGCCGGATTGTCCGCTAGCCCGGCTGGCTTGGGCTGCGCCGTCGTCTCGGCCGGCTCGGGACGCGCGAGCTCCGGATGCGATTCCGTCGCTTCCAGGTCGGCTGCGGGGATTGACTTCTCGTCCGTGGCGCTCCTGCCGGGCGCAGCCGCCGCGGGTTTGGCGGCGTGGCCGGTGGGGATTGCGAAATGGCCTGCCTGAAGCTTGTCCGGAGTCTGCGCATCGCCATCGTGCCACACGGCTGCGACTTCAGCCTGTTTCTGGCCGGCGCCGACCTTCGCAACCTCCGTTTGAATCTTGCGCTTTTTCGCCACATACGCAGCGATCACTTTGGACGCAACACGAGCCGCCAGCGCTCCGTGCTCGCCGCCCTCAAACAGGCAGGCAACAACGATCTCAGGATTCCGCCGCGGCGTTACGCCGACGAACCAGCCGTTGTCCTTGAACTCGGCTTTCTCTTTCGCGCTCATCTTCGATTTGAGTTGGTTGGAGACGGTCTGCGCACTGCCGGTCTTGCCCGCGAAGTCGATGCCGTTCAAGTGCGCGCTGCCCGCCGTTCCCATGGGCGAGACCACCAGCGCCATCGCGTCAGTGATGGTCTGCCAGTTGTCCTCATCAATTTGGATGTGACCCTTCTCGCTGTAGCTGGCAACCTGCTTGAAGTTAGCCGGAAACTGGTCGGGGAAGGCCACATGCGGATGCACCAGCACCCCATCGCTGGTGATCGCGCCGACGGCACGGGCTAGCTGGATCGGGGTGGTAGCGACTGCGCCCTGACCAATGCCAACCGAAATCGTTTCGCCGGCATACCACTTCTGTTTGAAGTTCTTGATCTTCCACTCTTCGCTCGGCATCACGCCGGAAACTTCCTGCGGCAGATCGACACCGGTCTTCTGCCCCAATCCGAGCATGGTGGCATACTTGGCAATCTTCTCGATGCCCAGCTTCTCCGCCAGCGTGTAGAAATACGAGTCGCAGGACTGATAAATGGCCTTGCTGATATTGACCGAACCGTGCGAGCCGTGCGTAGAGGCAATCCAGCACTTGAAGAAGCGCCCATAGAAGGTCTTGCCGCCGCCGCAGTTGACCACCAGCTTCTGCGCAATCCCTTCCTGCAGTCCCGCCGTCGCCATGATTGTCTTGAAGACGGAGCCCGGCGCGAGCTGCGCCTGGATCGCTTTATTCAGCAGCGGCTTGCCGGGGTCAGTGACCAGCGCGTTCCATTCGTCGCGCGTGATGTGCACGGCAAACTCGTTCGGGTCGAACGCCGGTCGGCTGACCATGGCGAGGATCTCGCCGTTCTGCGGATTCATAGCGACAATCGCCCCCGGCTTGCCCTCCAGCGCCTCTTCAGCAGCGATTTGCAGATCAAGATCAATGGTCAGTTTGAGCTGCTTGCCGGGAACCGCGGGCACGTCGCTGAGTGTGCCGACTTCCTTGCCGCGGCTGTTGACCAGCACCTGCCGCGAGCCGTTTTTGCCCATCAAAATATCGTTGTAATACTGCTCGACGCCTGACATGCCGACGATGTCGCCCGAATTGTAGAGCTCCCATTGCGGCTGGTTGAGCATGTCCTCGCTGACCTGGCCGACGTAGCCGATGACATGCGCCATGAACCCGTTCTTGGGATACAGGCGCCGATGGACGGTGATCATTTCCAGCTCGGGCAACTCGGCGCGGTGCGATTCGACAAACGCCAGTTCATCGGGAGTGATGTCGTCCTTCAGAAACAGCGGCTGGTAGCCGGGCACGGCTTTCATGCGCTTCAGCCGCGCGCGCAGCTCGTCGGGCGGGATGTGCAGGCCTGCGGCAATTTTATCGGCGTCGGCATCGATGTTGCGGTTCTGGTTACGCAGCAGCAGCACTGAGAACGACGGGTAGTTGTCAACGATGATGCGCCCTTCGCGGTCGAGAATCTTGCCGCGCGGCGCCAGGATCGGGACCTGTTTGATGTAGTTTTCTTCCGCGAGATTGCTGTAGTAGTCGTGCCGGAGGACTTCCAGCCGCCACAGGCCGAAGGCCAGAACCAAAAAAATCCCCAGCAGAACGTATTGCACTGCGGTGAGGCGAAGCTGGGAAACTTTTTCTTCGCGGCCTAACATCAGGAACTACATCTTTCCGGAGTCCTGCGATTGCACCACCTTGATGAACGTGGCCCTGGCCCTAGAACAGCTACCCTGCTTGGATGCAGCCGTCCTCGGGGCCAGATCACCCGTTGGCATGAGTTGGCGCGGAGCGGAGACTCTGCTTGCATTGTAGCCGCAATCGAGCGCACCGAGCAGGGGAAAAACCGGGTCGTACCCGGAAAGTAGTGGACAAAGATACACGTTCAGCCTCGAAATGCTGCTGGCGCTTTACGGGGTACGTGCCGCAAGTGGAGAAATATCAACGAGCCGCTTAGATTCGTTAATGCGGTAGTAAAACCAGAATTGGACATGTGCGTGAGTTAGACACGGGTTGTTCGCAGCGTTGTTCCAGGCTTCGTTCCGGACCCGTTGCAGATGTCTCGCGGTGTCGTTAACATCGCGGTGCGTGGCCAAACCCAATCGCAATCTTGGCATCCTGCTCTCCGGGCGCGGGTCGAACTTCGAGGCTATTGCCGATAATGTCGCCTCGGGAGCCCTCGACGCGAAAATCGAGGTGGTCATCTCCAATCGGCCGGACGCGCCGGGGATTGCGTCGGCGCGGCAGCGCGGGCTGATTGCGCTGGTCATCCCGTCCAAAGGCAAGGCCCGCGAGGAGCATGACGGCGAAGTGGTGGCGGCACTTCGCGAGTATCGGGTCGAACTCGTCTGCCTGGCCGGCTACATGCGCCTGCTTTCGCCCTGGTTCGTGCAGCAGTTTCCCAACCGCATCCTCAACATTCATCCCTCGCTGCTGCCGGCCTTTCCCGGGCTCGAAGCGCAGAAGCAGGCGTTCGATTATGGCGTGAGGGTCTCCGGCTGCACCGTGCACTTCGTCGACGAGAACCTGGACCACGGCGCGGTCATCGTGCAAAAGGTCGTGCCCGTGCTCGACAGTGACGACGTGCGCACGCTGGCTGTGCGCATCCTGGAGCAGGAGCATGTCGCCTACAGCGAGGCGATTCGGATCGTGCTGCAAGGACACTACAAAATTGAGGGGCGGCGGGTGGTGTTGCCGGGGCCGCCCGGCCACAATGTGACCATGTTGAAATGACCCTGGTCATCTGGAGGTGACCATATGGCACACAGACCTATTTGGCGGCCATTCAATTCTCGCTCCGCTACATTGGATAGTTGATGTGGGCATTGGCCATATACCAGGAGTAAATCTTGATTTCGGATGCACAAGATGATTAAACCTGTAGGATTGGCGGTCGGCATTCTCGTCCTGGTCCTCACCGGTCTCGACGGACAGAGCGGTATGTCGCCTGTCGCTCTGCCTATCACTGGGGGATCCATTGTTGGTGCCGGCTTCAGCCCTGACAGCAAGCGTCTGGCATTATTGGTTGATGTGGCATCAGGGGGGGCACCAGAGCCGCGACGTGTGCTTCAGATTCTTAAGCTCGATTTGGGACGAGTTGTAAACGAGACAGATGTTCTCAAAACTGAGCCTGCCAGTTTGTCCAAGAATCTGCACTGGATATTTTATTCTCCTGACGAACGGTATCTTCTGTTAGCTACCTATGGTTCGGACGTGCTTTCAATTCTCGATGCAACCACCCTTAACCTGCTCGGCCAAGTTGCGCTGCACCCACGACGCGAGTTGCTAAACGAGCAGCGACATTATTTTAAGGGTGTTGTAAATGTGTCAAGCTCTTCTGACGGGGATTTGTTTGGAGTACTCACTCATGATGAGTTAGGTGACAATGAGGTGTTCATTGGATCGTATTCGTCCCGGCAGATCAAGCACCACTGGAGTATTGGAAACGGGCGCACAACGACACAACTCGGCCAAAACGGCTTATCTTTAAATAAAGATGGTTCTAACGTAGTTGTCTCAATCTTACCGGCGGAGAACAGACCTCCGAAAACCTTCAAGAATATACGCATGTATAGCTCCGCTACGGGACAGCTTGTCAAGTCAATCCGCACGGATGGATTAGCGGGGCAACTGATTCTCCTGCCCGATGAGCAAGTCCTCATATCTAGAATCGACGTGCCGAGCATCTTTTCGTCCAGAGCATGTATTGAAGAATGGAACTTGAGTACCGGAACTCTCGCGCAACACTTTTGTGATGAGACGGGAAATGTAAGCGTAGCACTCGGAGCGTCGCTTGCGAGGCGTCGAGTTGCTGGGTTTGCTTCGCAAATGCATAAGACAATCGAAGGGCACGTTTACGCGGCATCCGGACGAGTAGATGTATGGGACATACGTTCAGGAGATCTAATTGCCTCATCAGCAGAAATTCCCCGGCTTGTCGCATCCGTGAAGATTGCGCCCGACGGGGGATTAGTATTGGCAGATGGTGACTTGTTGCGAGTGACGGCTTTAAGAGGTAGCGAATCCAGATAGATGCGCGGATAGTCGTATCAAGCATGATTCGGCCACGCGCTTGCGTGTCGGACTTTCTCGGCGAATTCGGAGAACATCAGTCGCAGTGTGCGATCTACTCGCGCTTGGTATCCCCGGTTTCGCGTGCTGCTTTTGGACGATAACCTGGTTTAACCGACGAGTGGTTCCGCTATAAGGGCGTGGCGATCAGACGGAGGCATGGCGCAACCAGAGCTGTCAACCACAAGCCGAAGCCGCCGGCGCGCACCAACAAGCCGGTGAAGCCAAGAGTAATCCTGCCGACGAGGAAGGTCGCCGCCGGCGAGTTCAAAGCTAAGTGCCTTGCCATTCTCGACGAAGTAAATAAGACCGGTCAGGAAATCATCATCACGAAGAGGGGTAAGCCGATGGCGAAGCTGCTTCCATTCCAGGAAGCCAGTGTCGATTCGCTTTTCGGCAGGCTGAAAGGGATTGTGGAGATCGTTGGCGATCCAGACGATTTAGTCAAACCGATTTTTTCCTTAGAAGATTGGGACAGCCTGAAGTGATCCTTCTCGATACTCACGTTCTGGTATGGCTGGAAACTGACGAGCGAAAACTCTCGCGGGCCGCGCACTCGACCATCAGCAGGGGCGCTCGAAGCAATGAATTAGCTGTCTCGGCGATTACGCTGGTCGAGATCGCTAACTTAATTCGCCGTGGAAGGCTGCGAATCCAGACCACCCCTGAGGCAATCATTGAAAGGTATACCGCCGGAATAACCGTGCTTCCGATCACCCGCGAGATCGCGGCGCTCACAACTCACTTCCCTGACGATTTCCCGACCGACTCCGCGGATCGCGTCATCGCGGCAACGCCCCGTGCTGAGAATTTGCCTTTGGTAACAGCAGATGAGCGCATCCTGGCCTCTCCGCTGCTGAAGACGATCTGGTAAGTCGCGATTACGAGCGGTTAGATGTCGTAGTGCAGCAGCGAGAAGACGTCATACCCCTTCAGCTTGTCGCGACCTTTCAGCCCGTCGAGTTCGACTACGAACCCCATGCCGCAGATGTCGGCCCCCAGTTGCTTTGCCATGTCTGCCGTGGCCTTCGCCGTACCCCCGGTTGCCAGCAGGTCGTCGCAGATAATGATGCGCTGGCCGGGCCGGATCGCGTCCTTGTGGATCTCCAGCGTGTCCTGGCCATATTCCAGGTCGTACTTCCACTGTAACACTTCAGCGGGAAGCTTTTTCGGCTTGCGCACGGGAACGAAGCCGGCATTCAGCCGATACGCCAGCGCCGGGCCGAAGATGAAGCCGCGCGCTTCGATGCCCAGTACCAGTTCGACATCGCAGTTGATGTAATGTTCGGTCAGCGCATCGATGAGCCGCGCAAATCCCAGACGGTCCTTGAGCAGGGTAGTGATGTCGTAAAACAGGATGCCGGGTTTGGGGAAATCAGGAACTTCACGAATGAGTTTCTTCAGGTCGGTACAGTCGTCAAGCGCCTTGGTTGGCATCTAAACGCCTCCTTCGATGTGGAACGAATGGGACTCGAGTAGCGCGGCTTTCGCTTCGCTCACATGATCGACGCGCGCCGCCCGCGGCCCTTGCTGCAGCTTCTGGCGCAGCGACAGGTGCTGATCGGCCGTACCCGTGGCCATCACCTCCACATCGCCGTTGTCGCAGTTGCGTACCCAGCCAGTGATGCCGGCCTGTGCCGCCTCCCGCTCCACGAACCAGCGAAAGCCTACGCCTTGCACGCGGCCGGATATAACGTAATGGCGGGTCTCAAGGTTGGGCATGATCACTCAACGGCGGTGGGCAATCGCAGTCGGCAATTGGCCATGGGGGAGGCTGAGGTCCGCGGACTTCTTGCTCCCATCGCGGCCGCCGCCGAAAGCCTCGTCGGAATTGTTACTTCACGTCCCCGCAACTGGCGCCGAGCCATCGGGACGTGAACGTGGCGTCGGTGCTCATGCTGCGGTCACTGCCGGTCGTGGTCAGGTGTGCCGTCCCCTTCATATGCTCCTGATCCATCGCTTGGAAATCGCCCGTCCCGTTCATTCGGATGCCCTGGTCTTCGCAAACCACGCTACCTCTAGCCCTGCTGCCGCTTGACTCAACGATGTTCCAGGTGCAGTGCTCCTCGTTGAGCGGATGTTGCAGGTCTTTCTGCGTGACGCAATGCTTGTCGATCAGTGTCTGCGTGGCGGCGCTGCCCTTCATGCTTTGTTCGAGCTGGGCGCGCTGCTCCGGTGTCAGCTTCTCCAATGTGCCCGGAGGAAGCGGCAGGTCGCCGGACACCTTGTAGCTGGTGGTTGTTTCCCAGAGCCCGGTCTTCACATTCAAAGGCTGATATTCCTTGCCGGCCTGCCGTTGCGCGAATGCAGGAATGCTAGCGGCCACGAACAGGAGCGAGGCTGTCGTGACGGCTCTCCAGTACTTTGCGATCTGCAATTTCATTCATTCCTCCTGGGGCCCCAATCATGTTGACCGAAGTGGCGCAGACATCGCTTCGCAGCTGGCCTCGCCGGCAAGCTGACCATTGCCATAGCGGAGCCCGTCTCTAAATATGCTTTGGCGACACGCGATTCAGCAGCGAGATCAGCCCGCTACCGGAGGGCGGCGTCTTCACAGCTCCCTGCAAAATGATCTGCTTGGCATCGATGTCCTTGCCGTAAAGATTCTTGTTGGCATCGTCGTCGGAGCGAAGGGTTGAGCCGGCAAGCGAGATGCCGGCAAAGACGCCCTTGTTCCGCGACCAGGAGAGTATCTCAGCATTCAGTGCAATATCGGTTTCGGCCGAGGTCGCGCGGCCCACCGGTCCTGCAGCCACCGAGGCGTCGCCGCCCAGCTTCACCTTGCTGGTCATCACCGACTTGGCGCCCTTCTCATTCATCACTAACAAGACAAAATCCGTCGCCTGCCCGCCAATCTGCAGCCCGAAGCTTCCGCCTTCCAGCGCGAAGAATGCGGGAGCGCTCCAGCGGCCGCGGAAGTTTGCGCCCGAGCGGCAGGTCATGACGCCGCGTCCGTAACTGCCGCCCACGATGAATGCGGCTTTCTTAACCGAGGGAAACACGACCACGCAATCGGATTTGTTGAGCAGGTCGTGAGGAATGCCTTTGTCGGGCGCCCCCAGGATTTCCTTCAATACATCGCAGGAGTCGCGCAGGCGCTCCTGCTCTTTTTGCTGCGCGCAAACGGGAAGGACGAGACAAATACCAAGGATCACTACGGAAAATGTCTTCATAGCCGCCTCGACAGTTGGAATTTGGAACAAACCAGCCCCTTCGAACAGCAATCCTGAATTATGGCACTTCACCGTACCAAATGGTCTGTTTCTAGGCGCGCGACAGGTACACGCCTTCGGAGGTATCCACGCGAATCGTCTCTCCCTCATTAATGAACGGGGGCACCTGCACTACCAGCCCGGTTTCGGTCTTCGCCGGCTTGGTAACGCTGCTGGCGGTTGCCGACTTCAGCCCTGGTTCGGTCTCAATGACCTTCAGCTCCACGGTCTGCGGCAGCTCGATGCCGACCGGCTTGCCGTCGAAGAACTCCACCTTGATGGCAAGGTTCGCGGTGAGGTAGTCCACGGCATCGCCGAGGATGTCCTTGCCCAGGTGAAGTTGCTCGTAGTTCTCGGTGTTCATGAAGTAGTAGTCTTCGCCGTCGGCATAGAGGAACTCCATCTGCACCTCGTCGACGGTAATCTTCTCGATAGGATCGCCGGAGCGGAAGCGGTGCTCGAACATGGCACCGGTTCGCAGGTTGCGCAGCTTGGCCTGGATGAACGCCCGCAAATTGCCCGGCGTGCGGTGCTCCACGCTGAATACCGAATGCAAATCGTTGTTGTGCTTGATGACCATGCCCGGACGTAGCTGGGTGGCTGGAATCGCCATTTAGTCGAAACTCCTATCTGGGGTTTTGGGGCAGCCACCTTCGGAAGCGCAAACCCGCGCCCGCGAAGCCATGTTATGCAGGAGCGCGCCGCGCCGTAACCAAGCATGACGAAACACCCGCGGAAACACGCGGCTCAAGGAACAAACTCAAATTTTACACGGCCAGTCGCGCAATTGAGAAATGAGCGCCTGGGCGGGTACTGGGTCAGTTTGAACTCTGAGCGGTGAAAGGGCACGGCTTCAGCCGTGCCGAAAGGACGACGATGGAAACAGGGCTTTAGCCCTGGTTGCCGCGGCTAAAGCCGCCGTCAACGGCGAGTGCTTTCGCCGGACTGAAGACCGGCTCTTCCAAGCTACAAATCCCAAACTGCACCGCTACCCTTAAACGGGTAGAACGGCCTTCAGAGTCTGCGTTCGGAGGGCATGAGTCAGACCCGGCTTCAGCCGCGCCGATTACACGCTTCTTTCTTTCCGTTGCGGGCTTCTGCCTTCGCAAGATATCAATCACTAAATGACTGTCCATTTCCGGACGAACATTCACGATTCTGGCCGTGGGCTGCTCTACCAAACTCGGATTGGGCCTTTTATCGTCGCAAAGTAGGCTCGCCGTCCGATTGGCACCTCATCTGCAAGTGTGATCGCTGAGGCTGCACTACTGTGACACCCGATCCGGCCACCATCCTCATTGCCGATGACCAGGAGCATGTACGCGAGGCGCTGGCGCTGCTGCTTCGCGGCCAGCAATACTCGATCGTGCTGTCCGCCTCCCCAGGGGAAGCCTTGGCCGCGGCACGGGAGCACCTGCCCGAGCTCGCTCTGCTGGACATGAACTATCAACGCGACAGCACGTCGGGCATTGAAGGCCTGGAACTGATCCGGCAATTGCGCGAGCTGGACCCGACGATTCCGATTATCGCTTTGACCGCGTGGGGCAATGTCGATCTGGCGGTCAGCGCGATGAAGCACGGCGCCAGCGACTTCATCGAGAAACCGTGGCGCAATGACGCGCTGGCGCAGAAGGTCGGAAGCCTTATAGGCCGGGCGCGCGAGTTGCGTTCGTCGCAGCGCGTAACGGACTACGAGCGCCAGGACGCCCAACAGTTGCAGACCCGCATCGTGCCACAGCGTCACATCGTCACACGTGGGGTCGAGGTCTTCGGCGACAGCCTTCCCGCCGGGGTGGTGGGCGGCGACTATTTCGGGGTGTGGCAGCCCACAGCCGACATGCTGCACTTCTGCGTTGCCGACGTTTCCGGCAAAGGTACGCCCGGGGCGCTCATAGCGGCCATGCTCTACGCATCGGTCAGCACGCTGTCCTCCTCTAGCAATAGTCCGGAGATTCTGCTAGCGCGCGTCGAGTCGATCTTGCGCAACCAGCTCGGCCAGGGCCATTACGTAACGATCTTTTACGGCGTGCTGGACCTCCACTCGCGTGTATTGCACTTCGTGAATGCCGGTCACTGCCCACCGATTCTGCGTCGCAAGGACGGCGCAATTGAAATGTTGGCGGCAACGCGCCCGGTGCTCGGGTTCATGCTGGACTCGGACTTCCGCTCGGAGAGAATTCTGCTGTCGGCAGGCGATCGTCTGTTGCTGTACACCGATGGGGTGACGGAGGCGGCCAGCGCCGACGGCACAGAGTTTGGCCCCGAGCGGCTGGAAGAGCTCGTCGCGGGTACTGCCGAGCAATCTCTCTCCGGCCGCTATGCGCACATCATGAGCAGCGTGCGCGAGTACGCTGCCGGAAAGCTGTCCGACGACGCGACACTGTTGCTGATTTCCATCAACGAGGCGGCAGCTGCGGCCCCCTCATCCGGATCGCTCTCGGCAATCAAGACCACCGCCTGAGTTAACCGTCGTTTCTCTAAAGCGCGCCAACCGTCAGCTTATTTAGCAAAACGTCGCGGACGCAATTTCCGGCCGGTGACATAAGGCAATACAGCGTGCTACGTTCTCGGATCCAACTCAGGCCGGAACTCTTGCACGCCTTCGGGCGACGGTGTTTTACTCGGCGTAGGCCGGGATGGCGGAACTGGCAGACGCAGCGGACTTAAAATCCGCAGCCCCGAAAGGGGCGTGGGGGTTCGAGTCCCCCTCTCGGCACCATGTACTTAGGCACATCAGCGCTCCGGCGCCGTGATATCGGCTATGGCAGCTTTGGCCCGCGAAAGCTTGTCCTGGTAGTCGGCCATCATTTTTTCGGCACCCTGCTGCTGATACTCCCGGTTGAGCCGCTGGGCGAGGGCCTGTCTTTCCTGCTCACTCGAATTCTTACCCAGAGCATCGATGCTGGCCGTCACCTTGGGCAAGATCGTTTGCAGCCTCGAAATCCGCTCAGCGGCGAGTTGCGGCTCATAGCTCAGCCGGTCGCCGGTCTGCATGGCGTCAATCAGGTCATCCGGCGACCATGCGATTGGCCAGGTCTGGTTGAGCGCGTCATACGCCTCGCGTAGGCGAGTCATCTCTCCCGCGAAGCCGTCAAGCTCGGCCCGCCGCGACACCAGATCAGGAGAACGCCTCACCTGAACCGTCACGCCTTGCGTGACCGGAAACGCAGGGAGCGTAATCACCGTAGTGAGCGTGTTGCCTTCGAAATGCCATCCCGCCGCCATGGCCTCATGTGTGTAGGCCAACGTCTTTCCGTTCATCGACACCGACTGCGGCGGCCAGTCGCCGGGCAGCCGAATTTCGTACCGCCGGCTTGACGGCATTCGCGGGTAGCCACCCTTGACGGGTGCGATTGCGACCGTCAACTCGCTCCCTTTCAAGGTCGCTGTGAGCATCGTCCACGCGGCCTGCCCCTGTTGGTAATCGCGTGTGTCACCGGCATCTTCATACAGCGTGTACCGCGAGCTCTGACCGTCGGCGAGCGGGAACACTTTCACGATCAGCGGGTCGAGCGGCCTCTGGCTGGAGTAGGCCATCGGCGGCGCCATGGGCACAATGGCTCCGGCACGAACATACACTGGGGCTTGGCGAATGGAAAAGCTCCGCTGCACTGTCGCCGGCCCGTGAAAATGCTTACCGCTGTCGGCCTCGATCCACTCGCCCGGCGGAATCCAGACCGGCTGCTTTACTAGTCCCGTCACCTTGTCGCCGGGCGCGACCACCGGATCGACGAACATCTCGCTGCCGAACATGTACTCGTTCTTCTCCGAGTAAGCTTCGTCGGCATCGGGCCATTCGTAGTACAGAGGATGCAGGAACGCGAGGCCGGTGTCGTAGGTGCGGCGAGCTTCGGTGTAGATATACGGCAACATGGCATAGCGCCGGTGGTAGAGGTCGCGCATGATGCCGGAATACGGTTCGGGATAGGCCCAAATGCGGCGCTCGGCATCAGGATTTTTCGTGGTATGCGTGCGCAGGATCGGACTGAAGATGCCGAACTGGATCCAGCGGGTGTAGAGTTCGGGATCGACCACTCCGGGCATGTGTCCGCCGATATCGTGGCTCCAGTAGGCGTAGCCCACGTTAGCGGCGGTCGCCGTGAACCACGGCTGAAACGCGAGGGAGTCCCAGACCGAGATGGTGTCGCCGGAAAAGCCAATCTCGTAGCGATGATTGCCCAGCCCGCCCCAGCGATGAAACAACAGCGGGCGCTTGCCCTCGCGCGCCTGGTCGGTGAAATGGACGTAATTCAGCCACCAGGTCGGGCTCACGCCGGGAGTCTGCGTGTTGGGCTCCTGTTGCCAGTCGAGCCACCAGAAATCCACGCCCTGCTTCTCCAGCGGATGGTGCAGGATGTCCATGTAATTGGTGGCGAATTTCTTGTTGGTGATGTCGAATGCGACATATTTCTGCGACGCCGGATCTATGCCCATGGCGCGAGCCATTTCCGGATAGGCATCCTCCCACGGCTGCACGCCGGATGCGGGGTGAAGGTTAAGCGTGACTCTCAGACCTTCTTTGTGCAGGTTCTGCAGAAAGGGCTGAGGGTATGGGAACAGCAGACGGTTCCAGCTATATCCGGTCCAGCCCTTGGTGTGTCCGGACTGGTCTTTCTCCGGAGAAAACCAGCTCAGTCCGAAGGTCTTGTGCCACTCCATGTCGATGACCAGCACATCGAGTGGCACATCGTCTTCGCGAAAGCCACGCACCAGCTCGTCCAATTCCTGATCGGCATAGGCCCAGTAACGCGACCACCACGCGCCGAAGGCGAAGCGTGGCGGCAGAGGAATGGGCCCGGCGACCTTGATGAAGTCGGCGAGCGCCTGCTTGTAATCATGGCCATAGGCGAAGAGGTACCAATCCTGCCGCTCGCCCGCGGGCCGCTCCATCACCCACGGCCAGGGGCTGCTCTCGCCATGCAGAAAGCGGAAATCGGTGGAGTCGAACAGCGGGCGCGCCGAATCGTCCACCAGGGCCCAGCCGTCGCGGGAAATCAATCCCGGATCCATCGGCTCTTTCGTTTTGCCGCCAAGCGCGCCGTCCAGCGTGCGCGTTGTGCCTTGCAGGTTGCCGGTGTCGGGCATGCCGGGCCGCCACGTTACCTGCTTCCCGTTCAGCATGAACGTGACCGATAAATCGTCGGCGGTGAACCTGCCGTCGCCAGCCTCAGCCGGCGCGTAGTGAAGATTGACCGCGGCGGTGCTCAGCGTGACTGCCTCGCCCGCTCGATTTGTCTCGAAGTGCGGCACAGGAAGCTTTCGGTTCAGGAAGACCAACGAAGCGTGATCTTCGAACTTGTCGTCAGCCGACCACTCCATGCGAATCAGCTGCGGCGTGAGAACGGTGAAGCGCGCATGACCGGCGATGACTTCGGCGTTGGGGTCGGCGACGGGGTCGTAGAGGTTCGGCGGGTGTTGTCCGGCGGATGCGAGGCTGGCGCTTTGCGCAATTGCCGCAGACGCCGTGAGGGCGAGGCAGAGCAAAATCCACAGCACTGCCCTCGTCACCTGTAAATCGCGAAGAGGCGCACAACCCATAAGCGCAGGCTGAAAGCCAGGAAGCAGTGCGCGGCTGGTAGAGGTGGTTTGTCGTTCGCGGTTTGTCACTGCAGTTGGTAGATGCAAATGCGTGTGACGAGGGCTGGCCCGCAGAATTGGCAACGGCTGTTTGCCTGGGCCGTGGTTTATTGCGCCTTGCGCCGGCGCAACGCGACATCGATCCCATACGCGACAAAGCCCGCGACAACCAGCAGGGCCCCGAACCGGACATCGCTCATGCCGAGCACCTGTTCATGCTCACCGCGCGTGATGGAGAAGGCCAGCAACAGCATGGGGAATATGCCAAGCCCGATCGCTCCCCCCAAGCCTCCCGGCACCTTGAACGGGCGCGGCAGGGCGGGCTCCCTGACGCGCAGCACAACCAGGGCGAGGAACTCGAGCAGCAGGCTCGCGCCGTACACCAGCACGTCAAGCGTGACCAGCCGCTCGAATCCGAGCCCTAGGCACAATGCCCAGGCGACGGCGAGGACCACGATCGAAACCCAAGGGGCGTTGCGCCGGTTCACGCGGGCGAACACCCCCGGCAACATCCCATCCTGCGCCATCGCATAAGGCAGCCGCGAGTAGCTCATCACCAACGCATTGAACATTCCGAAGGCGCTCATCATGCCGCCCAGCACCAGGGCAATCCGCAACGGCTGGCCGCCCAGCATGCCGGCAATGTCCGCCCACGAACCTGTCTCCCACGCTGTGGGACTCAAGTGCGTGAGCCGCATGGCTGCCACCGGAAGAATGTAGCAGAGCGACACCAGGCCCACCGCTGCCAGCATGGCGCGCGGGTAGGTGCGCTGCGGCTGCATCACCTCGCCGGCAATCGTAGATGCGTTGTCCCATCCCATGTAGTTCCACATCGCGATCAAAATGCCGCCGATGATATCTACCTGCGCGCTCGCCGGATGCATGGCCACGTGCCCCAGCGCTCCATACTTAAAGGGAGCCAGTAGGACAATCGCGGCAAAAGGAGCGGACAGCAGACAAAACAACCAGATCGAGGTGGTCGCCACAACCTTGATGCCCGCGATATTGAGCGCAGCGCAGAGCGCGACCACCGCAAGCGCGACCAAGGCCGCGCGATGGCCCTCTGCGAACCACGGAACAAGCCGCCCCAGGTACACCACGAACAATGTGGGATAGATGGCCATGTCGAAGATGCTGGCCACCAGCGATAACCACGCCTCCTGAAAGCCCCAGCAGTTGCCCATGGCGCGGCGCACCCAGACGTAGAAGCCGCCCTCCTGCGGCAACGCGCTGGAAAGCTCGCCGATCATCAGCGCCGTGGGCAAGCTCCACAGCAGGGGCGTCAGCAATAGGATGACGATCCCTCGTCCGTATCCGGCGCCGTGCACGATGTCTTCCGTGCCATAGGTGCCGCCGGAAACCATGAAGAACGTGGCGATAACCAGCGGCCAGAAGCTCAGCTTGGCGGAACGTTGACGGGATGTTGTAGCCGTGGCCACGGCTCAGTTGGCCGGCGTAGCGGGCTCGATCGGCACCGCCTGCCGCTTGTGATGCAGCAATTCGACGATGGCCCCGTAGAGGCGAGTGCGAACCGGATAACGGTTGTGCGCGTTCACCACATAGCGCACCACCAGATTGACTCCCAGATTGGTAGGCCGCACATTGATGGCAGGCAACGCTGAGAACGTCTGCACCACCGAGCCATGCGTGACCTTATGCCACTCCTCTTCGGCGTGAGCCGCGTCCTCGCGGGTTTCCTCGGTCACCAGCTTCAGCACCGACGTAGTCAGCTCATAGGGATCTTCACCGGCGGGGATCAAGATGTCCAATTCGTCCCACAGCCATTGGCCGGCCGTCGTGAAGTTGAAATAGTGGCCTTCGACGGCGAAGGTATTCACGAACGATACCTTGCGTCCGGTGGGATGGCCGGCGTCGTTCCAGTTGCCGGTCTCCAGCAGGATGGTGCGCAACAGGCCCACTTCCACAACCTCACCGCCGATGCCTTCAATTTCCACCCAATCGCCGCGGCGAATGCCCTGCTTGCCCATGAGCACGAACCAGCCGAAGAAAGCGACGATGAAGTCTTTGAGAGCGACGGTGACGCCCGCGCCGGCCAGCGCCAGCACCGTCGAAAGCTGTGTGGGCGGCCCGAACACCACCAGCAGGATCACCAGCACGCCGATCACCTGCGAAACGAAGCGCAGCACCATGCGCATCGTACCCAGCCGCCGCCGGTCGGGGCCGACGCTCATGTAAAAGCGCTCTACGATGCTTTCGACGATCACTATGCCGATCAGCGCCAGCAGGATCCAGAGCAGCGAGCGCAGCATGGCGTGCAGAGCGGCACGAAGCTGCACGTTCACAATCTCGACCCACTGTTCGTAGACCGAGGCGAGCTGTTTTGCCGCTTCGATGCGCTTGTCGTATTCCGCCATCGTACGCGTCTTGTCGGAGAGGCTGTGCAGGTTGGCAATCATCGCCGCCTGCTGTGCCTCATCGTCGGTCGACGGCTGAGAGTTATCGCCCAGGCTATCCAGCGAGTTCGGAACGCCCTTGTCGAGGAGTTCGTGTGCCCGCGAGAGACCCTGAATCGTGCCGGCGGCGGCGCTTTGCGCCTGCAAAAGGCGCTGCTGGGTATCGCGGAGCCGTCGCCATTGGCGGAATTGCGACAGCAGATTGCTTTCGCCGGGCAGAGTGGAAGGCTTGGAGCCCAACGCAGGCTTCTGCCCATGCTGCAAAGTTTCGTGCTCCTCCAGTTCCTGCTTGATCTCGGCTTGCGGATCGCCGCCGGCGCGCTGCAAATCCTGTCTGGCATCGTCAAGCGCGTCCTGCAGGAGGGCGATGCGGGCCTGCGTGATCTCCAGCTGCCTTTTGGCGGCGTCGTTGGTATCGGAGCCGGCGAGTTTGCCCAGCCGGTCGGCCTCTTGCTGCCGGGCTTTCAGCCAGGACTCCAGCGAGTGGACACGGTCCTGAAGCCTCTTGATTGCCGGATCTTGTGACGCGGAGGCTTGCTGCGCTTCGCGGAGCGCGGAAGCGAAGGCGAGATCGACTTCCTGGTCGGCAATGTGAACCGCGCGGTCGGCTAGACGCTCCTCGTCGGTGGTGCTGGCCGCGAAGGCCAGGCTGTTCGCCGTCTGCAATGGGCTTTGGTCGACCAGCTTCGGCGGGGGCGCCTCTGCCGCGCGCTTGCTGCTGGTAAGCGGCCGCGGGTGTTCGGAGGAGCGTGTAAGCAGGAAGGCGGCCAGTGCCGCCAGCAACAGCACACCCAGGGCTGCAAGCAGCCATTTACGCTTGCCTCTAAACATGACGCGCTGCTTACTATAAATCACGCGTCGGGGAGAGGCAGTCTAGTCGAACTGCTTCTCCGCTTCGTCTTCTTCGGAGACGAAGTAGGCCTGCACGGCGGTGAGCAGCGATTTCCGGTCGAGTACCGGCGGCCGATTTTCAAAGCGCGCCGACCAGCGAATCTGGTTGACGATGTCGCGCGGATGGCATGCCCGCAGCGGCTCGTGGTACTTCTCGCGGATGAGTTGGATCAGGTCGTCGACCACGGCCGGTTCGCAGCGCATTCCGCATTCGTCGCACACCCGCGAAAAGATTTCGTGGAAGCGCCCCCGCGCCACCTCGCCCACCCGGATCTTGGTTTGAATGCGCCGCAGGAAGGCGGCGTCGCCCAGTACCGAGGGGTTCAGGTTGGTGGCGAAGACCACGAAGAGCTCGAAGGGAATCTCGATTTTTCTGCCCCCCGCCAGCGTCAGGAAATCGATGCCCCGGTCCAGCGGCACCACCCAGCGGTTCAGCAACTCCTCCGGACGCACCCGCTGCCGCCCGAAGTCGTCGATGATCAGAACGCCATTGTTCGCCTTCATCTGCACCGGAGCGGTGTAGAACTTCGAGCTGGGATTCAGTTGCAGCTCCAGCATGTCGATCGTCAGCTCGCCGCCGACCAGCACCGTGGGGCGATGACAGAGCGCCCAGCGGGCGTCGTGATCGTCCGGGAGCGGATCGTTAAACTTGGCGTGAGTGTGAGGATCGTAGACGGTGATGATTTGCCCGTCGGCCTGCACCGCGTGCGGTATCCAGACGCGATCGCTGGCCAACACGCGCGGCAGGGTGGTGGCGATCGCCGTCTTGCCGGTTCCCGTCGGGCCATAAAGGAAGATCGATGCGCCCGAATTGAGTGCCGTGCCCACCTTGTTGAGCGTCTGCTCTTCCAGCACCAGCGACGAGAAGGCGCGGCGAACGTCCTCGGCGTGCACGTTCAGGTCGCGAACACTCTGTTGGCGCACCACCTGGATGTAACTCTCCAGCGTGACCGGCGCCGCCCCGACGTAATGGCTCAGGGCCAGCAGCTCCAGCGCGCGCGACCTTCCGCGCGAAGTCAGCGCGATCTCGCGCGCATTGCCGCGCATGCCGGTCACCTCGCACAGCTGTTCGGCGCGCAGCCGCATGAACAGCTCATCGGCGACCCCGTATCTCAGGCGCATGGTGGCCGCCAGCTCGACCAGCGATGGCGGGGCAGTTACATAGATGGTCTTCAGCGCCAGATCTTCCAGCATTGCCCGCCGCACGCCGACCTGGTCAACGTTGGACGGCGCCGGTAAGAACGGCACTTGCGCCTGGGCTGCTACTGCCTGCGTTTGCGTCATTAGCACTCCTCATTGCAGAAGGCTCAAAGCATAATGTAGCCCTTGCAAATCCGCCAAACATAAAGTTGCGAAGAGACAAAACCACTGCGAGGTGGCCGCAGATGTTGACCTCCCCTCTCGGCCAGGATCTCCTCACCGGTCCCGCCCGATCAACCAGCCTAGTCCGGCCGCAGTGAATGTCAAGTTACGAAAGTGTTTGGTGGTGGGTCAGTTTGGAATTTGCAGCGGTGGAAGAGCCGGGCTTCAGTCCGGCGAAACCACGGGCTATCGAGGGCGGCTTTAGCCGCCGCGACCGGGGCTTAAGCGATGTTCCGTCGTCCTTTCGGCACGGCTGAAGCCGTGCTCTTCCACCGCTCAGATTTCAAACAGACCACTACCAAGTGCTTAGCCAAATCATGCCATCGCACCTTAATGTCCTGTGGCCGCTTGCCGGCTCCGGGACGGATTCGGAACAGAGTTGCCGGTCATGGGAGCGGCTTGTCGCCGTCGCCGGAGCCGCTCTGACGATCAGCCGCAACCGTGTTATAGTTGCGCCAGCCATGCTTAATTCGGTCCTTTGGTGGCTGCACGACCATGCTCTCCCCATGGAGGTGCTGCTGGTCGTAGCTAGCGGCTTGCTGGCGCTCTATGCCGATACCGTGCGGCACTTCGTTTCGCTGCCGCCGCAACGGCTGAGCACCTGGTTCCTGAAAGCGCGTCTGCTCTCAGTTAACTCCAAGCTCTTCAACCTTTGCGAATGCCATAACAACGCCTTTGCCACCGTGGTATATGTGGCGCGCGCCTTCGTGTTTGTCCTTGTCCTGATTGGGCTGTTTCTGGGCGGCATCTTTCTCGAGCTGGTTTCGGTCCGCTCGGCCAACCGCGCCGTCTCCGATCTGGGGCTTGACACCGCATATAGCCGCTTTCACGCCAACCTCGATATCTCGCTGGCCCTGGTCTTTGTTGTCGTCGTGTGCTGCCGGCTGCTTCTACTGGGCGAGTTCCTGTACCGGCTGCGCAATTTCAAAGGTTATGACCATTACCTGATGGAGCACGTAGCCGAGCTGGAAGACCGCCTGGTGGTCGCCGAGAATTCCGATCCCACCTCAGTAGCCGAATAGTTCGCAGCTTGTCCCGCGAGGTCGTCCTCCGACCGTGAGCGCGGATGGCGTTCCTGTGCGTGAGGCAGCCGTTCAGACCGTCGAAGATTCCACCTGCGCCATCGCGGAGACGGGTTGCCGCGGCAGCGTGAAATAGAACGTGGCGCCGTGATTGAGATCGCTCTCGGCGCGAATGGTTCCGGAGTGCGCCCGCACGACGTGTTTGGCGATTGCCAATCCCAGGCCCGTCCCGCCCGACTCCCGCGAACGCGCCTTGTCTACCCGGTAAAAGCGCTCAAACAGGCGCGGCAGGTGCTCGCTGGGGATTCCCGCGCCGAAGTCCCGCACGTAAAACTGAACGCCTTCTTCGGTCTCCCCTGCGCCCAGCAGAATCTTCCCGCCCTGATCACCGTACTTCAGAGCATTATCGACGAGGTTGGACAGCACCTGGTGAATGGCGTAGCGGTCCACCAACACGGCTGATGAGCTGGTGTTGATTACCGAAAGTTCGATTCCACGGCCGGCCGCCAGCTCCCGGAAGGTCTGGACCGCATCCTCCAGCAGCTCCTGCGGCATGGCGTACTGCAGATTGAACGCCTGCTCGCCCGACTCCACTCGCGCCAGCACCAGCAGGTCCTCGGTGAGCCGCCCCATGCGCATGGCATTCTTGCGAATAATCTCCAGGAACTCCCGCTGATGTCCCGCCAGGCTGTTGGTCTCCAGCAGGGTCTCGGCGTAGCCCTGGATCGAGGTTAGCGGCGTGCGCAGCTCGTGCGACACGTTGGCAATGAAGTCGCGGCGCGTCTTTTCCACGCGCTCGATCTCCGTCTGATCGTGCAGGACGGCGACCGCGCCTCCGCCCGGCATAGGGGCCGCAGTCACATCGAAGATGCGGCCGGAAGAAATCTTCGCTGCCCGCGCCACGGTCACGTCGCGGGCCTCGAGCGCGTGCTGCACGGATACCAGGATCTCCGGATCGCGCACCGACTGCACCAGCGGAGCTCCCAGGCGCACGCCGCCGGGCAGCAGGCGCTCCATGCGCTGATTGGCCCATAGCACGCGGCTGTCCGGCGAGACGGCGAGCACCGCTTCCTGCATCGAGTTCAGCAGCGTCTCCAAGGTCTGGCGGCTGTTCTCCAATGCGCGGAAGCCTTCTTCCAGCTTGCGCGCGGTCTTGTCGAGCGCCGTGGCAACGTGGGCAATCTCGTCGCTGGAGCTTTCCTGAATACGCGCCGAGAGGTCGCCGGCGGCAATGCGTTCTGCAAATTCGGTGATGCGCAACAGCCTGCGGCCGATCGATTGGGTAGCTATAAAGGCGAGGAGCAGCGCCAGCACCGCCGCGATCGCCGAGCTCTTGAACAGGTTGCGGCGAACCTCCAGGTTGGCCTCGCGAATAGCGGTCAGGCGCTCGGCCATGCGAACCGCTCCGCCGCGTACCGGCACGGCTACGTAGAGCAGCTCCGCGCCGATGGTCTTGCTCAACCGGGTTGAACTTGCTTCCCGCCCGCTGAGCGCCGCGGCAAACTCGGGCCGCGTCGCGTGGTTCTCCATCGTGCTCGGATTGGCCTCGGAGTCGGCCAGAACCTTGCCTTGCGAATCGATGACCGTGACTCGCGCGCCCGCTGCCTGCGCCGCCTGCTGCACGATTGTCGAAAGGCGCTCGGCAGGAGCTTCCTCGACGCGCGTCGCCAGCATCATCGCCTTCTGCTGGAGCGAAGTCTCGATCTGGTCGCGGAGCATGTTCTCCCAGGCGCGGCCGATCAGCAGACTGAGCGATATGGTGCAGGCCGCGATCACCACCAGCGCGGCGAGAAACAGTTTGAGGAAGATGCGGCTCTTCACAATTACTGCTCTTCCAGGCCCCCAGAAGGCGCTGTCCTGGCGATGGGGGACTTGGGAATCTCGAAGCGGTAGCCCGCCCCGCGCACCGTCTTCAAGTAGCGCGGTTCGTCGGCGTTCTCCTCGATTTTCTCACGGATGCGGCGCACGTAGACGTCCACCGAACGGGGCGTGACGTAGTGCGTGTCGCGCCAGACCGCGTCGAGCAGTTGGTCGCGGGTGAAGACGCGTCCGGGGTGCCGCGCCAGGTATTCCAGCAGGCGAAATTCGGTGGCCGTGGTTTGGGTGAGGTTGCCGCGCACCGTGAGGGTCATGCCGCCGCTGTCGATCTCAATATCGCCCGCCTTGACCACCGAGGGCGCCAGCGGCCGCTCGAAGCGGCGCAGCACGGCGCGCACCCGCGCCACCAGCTCGCGCGGGCTGAACGGCTTGGGAATATAGTCGTCGGCGCCCAGCTCCAGGCCGATCACGCGGTCCGATTCGCTGGTCTTGGCCGTCAGAAAAATCACCGGCGTCATGGCCAGCGACGAGGTCTGGCGGATGCGGCGGCACAGCTCCAGCCCATCGCTGCCGGGCAGCATGATGTCGAGCAGAAATAGCGCCGGGGCCTGCTTTTCCGCTTCGGCAATCACGCCGGCGGCGGCCGCAAAGCTGCGCACGGCGTAGCCGGCGGCCTCCAGGTGATGGCGCACCAGGCGGGAGATGTCGGTGTCATCCTCCACGGCGAAGATGGTTTGCTTCACGGCTGTATTGTAGCCGAGGGGGGCGGCGGAGCTGTCGTATGCGGGTATCACACCGACAGATTACATGCACCACTGTTACAGGATGATGAAAACCAAGTAACTGGTAAATGCCCGGCAGTCCGCCGCAAAGCCTGGGATACTCCTACAACGTGGTAGCTAAGCTATGGTATGCCACGTTGTAGGACACGATTTGCACTAACGGGAGATGAAGGTTGCCCAGGAACGCGACAGGTAATCCGTCATGGTCAACGAGAGAAGGATAAACAGCCAGAATACCGAGGCGACCGCCACAATCATGGTCATCTTTGAGCTCTCGCGCAGGTGCATGAAAAACAGCACGACCAGGCTCCCTTTGATGCTGGCGATCACCAGCGCTAGGACGATATTAAACGGCCCAAGATCGACAAAAGCGACCAGCACCGTGGTGAGCGTAAGCGCCATCAGTACGGCCCAGATCGCCACGTAAAGACTGGATGAGCTGATGTGTTCCGAGTGTTGCGGCTCTGCCATATCTGTCCTCGTTAACTGCCGTGCTGCTTGCTGATCAGGTAGAAGAGCGGAAAAAGATAAATCCAGACCAGGTCGACGAAGTGCCAGTACAACCCCACCGTGTCCACCGGATTGTAGTACTCAGGGCTGGTATGGCCGCGCAAAATCACCGTAATCAACCAGGTCACGAGACCGATGCCGATCACCATATGCAACGCGTGCAGGCCGGTCATGGCCCAATACAGCGAGAAGAAAATCTCGGTGTGCGCGGGATCGATGGCCGGGCCTTTCAGGGGCTCAAAGTGAAAATTCGGGCCGGGAAACTCATGGTCAACCCAGTGTCCGTGGTACTCCCAACCCTTGATTCCCAGGAACCCGAAGCCGAACACAATGGTGATGAGCAGGAGAATGACCGTCAGCCTGCGATTCCCGAGCTTGGAAGCGCGCACCGCCAGGACCATGGTCAGCGAGCTGCAAATCAGCACTGCGGTATTTACCGCCCCGGCCAGCAAGTCCATCCTCTGGCTGCCCTGCACAAACGCCTGGTAGTAGGAGGCGCGATACACCAGGTAGGCGCAGAACAATCCGCCAAAGAACATGACCTCGGTCAGCAGGAACGTCCACATGCCGAACGATGCGGTCTCCCGCTGCTGCTCCATGTCGGCGAAGTGGTGCTGCAGCGCGCGTTCCGCGATCTGGATATCGCTACTGGCCAACGGTGACCTCCTCTTGCGGCTGGTGCTCGTAGTCGTAAGCTTCCCAGGTGACGATCGGCGTCTCGTCGAAGTTGTGGGTGGGAGGCGGAGAAGGCGTCATCCACTCCAGACCTACAGCGTTCCAGGGATTCGGCGGCGCCTGCTCGCCGTAGCGCAGCGACCACAGGAAGTAAATCATGGGAAGCACGTAGCCCACCGCCAGGATGGAAGCGCCCGCCGACGACAGCACGTTCAGCACCTGGAACTCCGGAGGATAAGCGTGATAGCGGCGCGGCATGCCCATGTAGCCGAGGATGAACTGCGGGAAGAACGTGGTATTGAATCCCACAAATACCAGCAGCGCGGAGAGCTTGGCCCAAGCCTCGGGATACATGCGGCCGGTCATCTTCGGCCACCAGAAGTGCAGTCCGGCCATATAGGCCATCACCATGCCGCCCACCATCACGTAATGGAAGTGGGCGATTACGAAATACGTGTCGTGGACGTGGACGTCCAAGCCCAGCGAAGCCAGGAAGATGCCGGTCAATCCGCCCACCGTGAACAGCCCGATAAAGCCCCAGGCATAGAGCATGGGCGTGTTGTATTGCACCGAGCCTTTGTACATGGTGGCCGTCCAGTTAAAGACCTTGACGGCCGAAGGAATGGCCACGAAGTAGCTCAGCAGCGAAAACACCAGCGCGGCATAGACCGAGATGCCGGCCACGAACATGTGGTGCGCCCACACCAGGAAACCGAGCACCGCGATAGCAATTGACGCCAGCGCCACGAACTCATAGCCGAAAACGCGCTTGCGCGAAAAGCAGGTGACGATCTCGCTGATCACGCCCATGCCCGGCAGGATCATGATGTAGACCGCCGGGTGCGAGTAGAACCAGAACAGGTGCTGGAACAGCAGCGGATCGCCGCCCAGCTGCGGATTGAACACCCCGATGTTGAAGGCGCGCTCCAGCGCCACCAGCAGCAGCGTGATGGCGATGACCGGCGTTCCCAGCACCATGATCAACGCGGCAGCATAGTTCGACCAGCAGAACAGCGGCAGGCGACGCCAGGTCAGCCCCGGCGCTCTCATGCGGTGGATGGTGACGATGAAATTCAGCCCGGTCAGGATCGACGAGAACCCCGCGATGAAGATGCCGATGGCCGCACCGATTACGTGGGTGTTCGAGTACGTGGTGCTGAAGGGGGTGTAGAAGGTCCAACCGGTATCGACGCCGCCGGTCACCATCGCGGTCAGCGCGGTGATCGCGCCCGCCATGTAGACATACCAGCTCAGCAGGTTGACTCGCGGAAACGCCAGGTCCTTGGCGCCCACCATCAGTGGAATTACGAAGTTGCCGATTACCGCGGGCACCGACGGAATCAGGAAGAAGAACACCATGATGATTCCGTGCATCGAGAACAGCTTGTTGTAGGTGTCGGAGGTGACCAGGTCGCCGGCCGGCGTCAGCAGCTCGAGCCGGATCATCATGGCAAAGAATCCGCCGATCCAGAACATGACCGTGATCGACATCAGGTACAGCATCGCGATCCGCTTGTGGTCGGTCGTGAGCAGCCAGGACTTGATGCCGTAATTCGAATTTATGTAGTTTTCTGTTTCGACGGTCTGTACTGCGGTTGCCATTTCATTCACCCTTTTGGGTCTAAATCTTCGCGATTTCGCGTGAAAGCCTCTCTCGATCGCTTCGAACCTTCCCTCATCCGCTCTGCAAGGGCAATCTCAAAACTTTATTCGCTTTGAAAGGGCACGCCTTCAGCGTGCCGCAATATCGATCAATGGACCCGGCTTTAGCCGCTGCGGGCTTTCACCTCCGGGCCTAAAGGCGAACTTCATTACGCCCATCTCGGCACGGCTAAAGCGGTGCCCTTTCAAATCGCGGCCCTCAAATCTTGCCCGGATGCGGTCCAATGACGCAGCCCTGAAGGCCTGCTCTACCTCTCACTGCACATTCGAGGTGTCGGGGACCGGCGGACGATTGCTCACCGGCTCCTTCTCCTGCGGCTGGGCCAGCGACTTAACGTAAGCCACCAGCGCCATCAGGCTCTCCTCCGAAACCTGCCCCTGAAAGCTAGGCATGATCGGCTTAAAGCCGGCGACGATCTTTGCCCCGGGGTTCAGGATCGATTCACGAACATAATTCTCGTCGGCCACCACGGTGCGGCCATCGTCCAGCAAAACCGGCTTGCCGAAGACGCCGACCAGGTTCGGGCCGCGGCCCTGGGTGTCGAAGCGATGGCAGGTGGCGCAGCCCAGCTGCTGGAAGAGTTGCTGCCCGTTGGACGCCAGCGAGCCGGAGGCGCCGCCTCCGCTCAGCCATGCCTGGTAGGCCGCCGGCTCCATCACGATTACCTCACCCACCATGCCCGAATGCTGTGTCCCGCAATATTGCGAGCAGAACAGATAGTAACTGCCCGGCTTGGTCGCCCGGAACCAGGTTGCGGTGAACCGGCCGGGCAGCACATCGGCTTTCACCCGGAACGCCGGCACAAAAAAGCTGTGGATGACATCCTGCGAACTCATGATCAGCTTCACATCGCGGCCGATCGGCACATGCAGCTGGTTGATCTCGCGCTGCCCGGTTTCGTGCTCAAACTTCCACATCCACTGCTTGCCGACGACGTATACCTCCATCGCCCCCTTGGGCGGACGCGCCTCCTGGAAGTAAATCAGCGAGCCCCAGGCGAAGAAGATCATGCAGATGCCCAGCGGGATCAGCGTCCAGGCCAGCTCCAGCGGCAGTGAGCCTTCAATGTGCGCCGCATGGGGATGCTTCTCGCGGCGGTATTTGACAGCGAATACGAAGATGCACAGAAAAATCATCGCCGAGAAAAACGCCGACACCGCGATCAGCAGGAAATAAAGTCCGTCCACCTGCCAGGCCAGGGCCGAGGCGCGCGGAGGAAAGAGTGGGAAGTTTTGCCACATATCGATCAGGCCCGTCCTGTCTCCTGTTTGCCCAGCTCGCTCTCAGCCTGCGCCGGCCCGGGGCGCGACGCGGCACCCACGTCATCCCCCTCTTGGGCCGGCCCGGGTCGCGACGGGGAGCCCTTGTCGCGGCGGTACATCACAAAGAGAAATCCGCCGAGAATGAGCATGGTGGCCGCTCCGGCCAGTCGCATCATGTTGCTGATCACCGCGCCATAGCGTCCCGTGTGCGGATCGTAGTGATAGCAGTACAGCAGGATCTGGTCCACCACGTTTCCGATGTTGCCGCGCGAGGACTCGATCAGGCCGAGGCGTATGTCTTTGGGCGAGAACTCCACCCCGTAGTAGTACTGGGCGATGCGCCCGGTCGGCGTGGCCAGCAAGATGCCGGTGGCGTGGATGAATTGCCCGCTCGCCGGATCGCGGCGATAGTGAAATCCGACGGCATCGGCCAGCTGCTTGATCTGCGGCTGCTGCCCGGTCAGGAAATGCCACCCGGAGCCGTCCATCTTGTGCTCGAGGTGCTCATTCATGCGGGCGATATACGTTCTTTGCGCATTCGCGGCATCGGCCGGCGTCTCGTCGGGATTGAAGCTGACCGAGACGACTTCGTACTCATTGCCCGGCGTGAATTTCAGCATGCTGAGGGCGCTGGCTTCGCCGGCCAGCTCTTCGCCGCACAGCATCGGACAGCTGTAGTACACCAGGTTCAAAACGACAGGGCGGCCCTTCTGAAAGTAGTCGCCCAGCTTCACCGCCTTGCCGGTTTCGTCTTTGAATTCGAGGTCGAGCGGCAACTGCTGATTCAGCCGCTGGTCGATGCCGATGTCCTTCAGCTCCGGCGGCGCAACCTGCGCTGCCGGCCCCTGCGATGTTCTTTCCTGGAATGACGATGGCGGCTGCGCGACAGCGAAGGTCGCGGCCAGCAACAGCACGAGTTGTAGCGATATGAATTTCACAGCTCTTACATCCATCAGGGCTTCTTGGCGCCTCCCGGCGGCAAGGGCTTGGGCACTTCGTTAAGGAGTTTCGGGTTTCCCGCCTCGGTCTGGGTGTTGATCTCCGGCGGCGGCGCATTCGGCCGCGTCGGCAGTCCGCGCTGCTCGATCAATTGCATGGCCAGCGAGATCGGTATGTGCACTGCTCCGCTGGGATCGCTGAAAGGCTGCGACGGACTCAGCAGTTCCTGCTCCGACTTAAGATAGTTCTGCATCTCGCCGGCGTCGTTGGCCTGCAAGCGCGGCTCCGGAAAGACCGAAAGGTTGACCGAAGGCGTGTTCTGCATGATGGAGCCGGGCTCGTGTTCCGGCGGGGCCTTATGCTGCGCGCTCACCAGCGGGCTTACGCTGCCCTGCGGGAACAGCGCCTCGCTCCGCGCCAGAAAGTGGAACATGCCCCACAGCACCAGCTCGATGAAGACGCCGGAGATGAACAGCCCGATCATAAATAGCAGAATGCCGCGCGGGCTAAGATCGGCGCGCTCGTAATCGACCTGGGGATTGCGCAATACGTCGTCGTGATCAGTGGCCATGGCCCGCCCCCTGGTGAAGGAAATTCGGCATCTGCGTCTCGTACAGCGGCAGCAGCGGCCGCTTGCGGAAGTTGAAGAAGAACGCGTACAGCCAAAGTCCGCCGAGTCCGATGGGCGCCGCCAGATACCAGATGCTGAACAGCCTCGCATCGCGGAAGTTGGGGATGGTGTACCAGTAAATGTCGACCAGTCGCATCACCATCAGCAAGATGGCGATGGGAATCAGCCGGCGTCCGGCGCGCTTGCGGTCGCGCGACAGCAGCAGCGCGAAGGGCAGCGCAAAATGCAGCAGAATAATGCCGATGATGATCCAGCCAAAGGCGCCGCGAATGCGCTGCAGGTACCAGCTGATCTCGTCGGGCAGGTTGCCGGACCAGATGATCAGCCACTGCGAGAACGAGAAGTAGGCGAACAGCATCACAAAGGCCAGCGTCAGCTTGCCGATGTCGTGAAACTGCATTGGCTTGATGATCCGGTCGAACGGACGATAGCGTGTGAGTACTGTCAGCATGATGATGCTGAAGCACAGCGCCGAAAGGCCCTGCCCGACCAGGAAGATCAGGCCGTACATCGTCGAGCCCCAGTTAGGATCGAGCGACATGATCCAGTCCACCGCCGCGAACGATGCCGTCAGCGAGTACAGCACCAGGCCGGCGCCGCTCAGGCCCTGGAAGCGCGGATAGGTGGCTGCCGGAATGGGCGCGTCCTGCCGGTTGCCGCGGCGGCAAAGCTCATACGTCAGCAGTCCCCAGATGAGGAAGTAAAAGATCCAGCGGAAGATCCATTTGCCTTGCGTCAGGTACCAGTAGTTCTCATGCGTCAGGGAAGGATCGTTCATCCAGCGATACAGATCATGGCGAAGGATGAGAATGGGCAGGAACAGCACGAACATCAGGGCCAAATTCTTCGCGCCCGCCTCCAGAATGCGGCGAATGCATAGGCCCCAGAATCCGCCCGACAAGTACTGCACCATCAGCAGCGCCATGCAGCCCAGCGACAGCCCCGTCCAGAACATGTAGGCGACGAGGTAGCCGCGCAGGAAATCGCGTAGGTTCAGAACGCCGCCAATCACACAGAAAATAATGCCGGCAATGCCGACCATCAGGGCGCGGCTCTGCCACCGCGGCGTGTCGGGCGGTACGGCGAGATCGGAGGCGCGCAGTTCTACAGTTGGCTGACTCATTTCTTTGGCTCGCCTCCCTTGGCAGGAGCGGTCGGCGCAGGCGGAGTGGAGGCCGCCGTGGTCGCCCCCTGCGTATCGTAGGGCGGCATGATAATTACGCCCGACGGCGGCGCGCTGGCAATCTGGGTTCCCGGCGGCACATCGGCGGCCGTCGCATGCTGGCTGAGCTGCAAGGCGCGAATGTAGGCCGCAATTGCCCAGCGATCGGCCGGCGGCACCTGCTGCGAATAGTCCGGCATGGCCCCGAAGCCATTGCTCATCACGTCGAAGAAATAGCCGATGGGCGCCTTGCGCAAACGGTCGATGTGGTACGACGGCGGCCGCTTGTAGCCGCGCTGCACGATCATGCCGTTACCGTCGCCGATCTCGCCGTGGCAGGGCGAGCAGTAAATGTTGAAGCGCTGCTGGCCGCGCTCGAGCAATGCCGGCGTCACCGGCATAGGCAGGTAGTCGCCGTCATTGGCGCCGGTCTTGCCGGTGTAGAAGTAGGTGTCGGCATCGAGGTGGCCGCGCGCCACGGTCGTCGGTATGATCGGCCGCGCCGAGCGCTTGTCGGCGTAGAAATCGCTTTGCACCAGCGGCCGCTGATACGGCATGTCCTGCATGTCGGCGCGGCAGTTGGCCAGCAGAAGCACGCTGAGCACCGCCAGAAAAAGAGCCAGGGCCCGGTGGAAGGGCACGGCTTCAGCCGTGCCGATGATCCCAGCCGAGAGCCGGGCTTTAGCCCCGGCCCGCCGTGGCTGAAAGCCAGTCCTGGCGCCGTCCGATTTCGCCGGGCTGAAGCCCCGCGCTTCCACCCTGTGCTCTTGCGGATTAATGCGGCACCTCCTCGATCGCCAACGGCTGCAGGCTGCGCATAAACTCGTGCGTCCCCACCAGGTCGAATTTGGGATCGGCCGCCTCCACCACCAGGAAAAATTTGTCGCGCGTGACTGCCGAGAAGCGGTCCACGTTGAACACTGGATGGTGCGGCATGGGCAATCCATTCAGCGCGAACATGCCAAACACGCCCGCCAGTCCACCGAACAGCACCGTCATCTCAAACGTCGGGACAATGAAGGCCGGCCACGAATGCCACGGCCGTCCGCCGATATTCAGCGGATACGAAATCACATTGATCCAGTACTGCAGCGCGTAGACGCCACATCCGCCGAACAGTCCGCCGATCAGCACGATCAGAGGCACGTACGTCTTGTGGAAGCCGAGCGCCTCGCTGGCTTCTTCGATCGGGAACGGGCTGAAGGCGTCCATCTTGCGGTATCCGGCGGCATAAGCCGCACGTGTGGCAACCACGAGGTCGGTGGAGCTTCCGAACTCCGCCATCAGGCCGTAAATTGCGGGGGCAAGCGGCTGTTTCATTCGGCTTTCACCTCCGCCTCCGGCAACAGCTGCCGCATTTCAAAGATCGAGATCGACGGCATGATGCGTATGAACAGGTACATGCATAAGCTGAAGAAGCCGAGCGTACCGGTGAACACCGCCCAGTCCCAGCGCGTTCCCACGTAATGTCCCCATGAGGACGGCAGGAAGTCGCGCGCGAGGCTTGTGATGACGATGACGAACCGCTCCAGCCACATGCCGATCAGGATGTCGAGCGACATCAGGAACAGGAAGATGGTGTTGGCGCGCAGCTTGGGGATCCACAACAGCTGCGGCAGCGCAATGTTGCACACGATCAGCGCCCAGTACATCGCCGAATAGGGACCGAACCAGCGGTTCTGCAGCATGGCGCGCTCGTACGTCGAGCCACTGTAGACGCCGATGAAAGTCTCGAAGAAGTAGCCGTAAGCCACGATCAATCCTGTCGCCAGCATGATCTTCGCCGAGTTCTGCAGGTGGCGCATGGTGATCAGCGACTCCAGGTGGTAGTACCTGCGAATCGGAATCGCCAGTACCAGCACCATGGCGAAGCCGGAGTAGATGGCGCCGGCGACAAAATAGGGTGGAAAGATCGTCGTATGCCAGCCGGGCACGATGGCGATCGCGAAGTCGAAGCTCACCACCGTGTGTACCGACAGCACCAGCGGCGTTGCCAGGCCGGCCAGCAACAAGTACACCGACTCGTAACGCTTCCAGTGCCGGGCCGAGCCGCGCCAGCCCAGCCCCAGAATGCCGTAGATCTTCTTAGTTAGCGGGTGCCGCGCCTTCTCGCGCATGGTGGCGAAGTCGGGCACCAGGCCCACATACCAGAAAACCGCAGAAATCGTTGCGTAGGTCGATACCGCGAACACGTCCCACACCAGCGGGCTGCGGAACTGCGGCCACACTCCCATGCTGCTGGGATACGGGAACAGCCAGTACGCCAGCCACGGACGGCCCAGGTGCAGGATGGGGAACATGCCGGCGCAGGCCACGGCAAACAGCGTCATGGCTTCGGCGAAGCGGTTGATCGAGTTGCGCCAGGTCTGCTTCAACAGCAGAAGAATGGCCGAGATCAACGTGCCCGCGTGGCCGATTCCGATCCACCACACGAAGTTCACGATGGCGAAGCCCCAGGCCACCGGAATCTCGATCCCCCAGATGCCGACGCCGCGAATAAACAGATAAGTCACGGCGACCAGCAGGATCATCACAAACATGCCTGCGACGAGGAACCCGGCCAGCCAGCCCATGCCGATCGGGCGTGTCAGGACCGCATCGGCAATGGTGTCAGTAACGCTGCCGTAGGTTTCTCCCGGCAACATCACTGGCGGCTCATCCGGCCACGGCACGTCCTCAAGCAGCGTTTTTTCTTCTGGTCCTTGCCTCATCGCTAGGTGAGCTCCGGCTGTTCGATGTCAGGGTTGCGGTTGACGACCACCGCCAGGTACGAGGTCCGCGGCCGCGTATTCAGGTCCTCCAGCAGGTTGTAATTCCTCTGCTGCTGCTTGATCTTGGAAACCTGGCTCTTCGGATCGTTCAAATCGCCAAAGTAGATAGCGTTGGCCGGGCAGGCCTGCTGGCAGGCGGTGATGACCTCACCGTCGCGTACCCGGCGGTTTTCGCGTTCGGCGGCGATGCGCCCGTTGGCGATGCGCTGTACGCAGTAGGTGCACTTTTCCATCACCCCGCGGCTGCGGATGCTGACTTCGGGATTGCGCATCATCTTGAACTGCGGCGTGCCCCAGTCCTGCCATAGCAGGAAGTTGAAGCGCCTTACCTTGTACGGACAGTTGTTCGAGCAATAGCGCGTGCCCACGCAGCGGTTGTAGACCATGTCGTTCAGGCCTTCGGTGCTGTGCACGGTCGCGCCCACCGGGCACACCACCTCGCAGGGCGCGTTCTCGCACTGCATGCACGGCACCGGCTGGAAGTACATGTTGGGATTTTCCGTGCCGCCCTCGTAGTACACGTCCACGCGCAACCATTGCATCTGGCGGCCGCGCTCGGTTTGCTCCTTGCCCACCACCGGGATGTTGTTCTCCGCCTGGCATGCCACGATGCACGTCTTGCAGCCGACGCATTTGTTCATGTCGATGGCCATGCCCCACTTCAACTCGGTGTACTGGTAGTTGTAGTAGAGGGTGTCATCCCACGCCGGCTTCTCCACGTCTTCATGTGCGAAGTTGGGCTTGCTGAGGAATTCCTCGAGCGTCGCCTTGCGTATGATGTGGCGCGCGTAAAGTGGGTCGGACTTGCCCGGAGGCAGGTCGGGAAAATCGATGTACTGGAAGCCCTGCGGATGGGCGAAGACGTATCCCGAGTCGACCTTCTTGATAGTCGTTTCGGCGAAAGACGGCGCATCGCTGGAGCGCAGATTGTAGGCGTTGAAGCCCACATCGCGTCCAACATTGCCCGCCTTAGTGCGCCCATAGCCGAGGAACACGGTGACGGCGTTGTCGGGATGTCCCGGCTGCGGCCAGATCGGGCCCCGGACCTTGCGCCCATTCACCTCGATCTCGATGGTGTCGCCCGTCTCCAGCCCGGACTTCTTCGCCTGATTGGGGCTGACCAGCACACCGTTCACCCAGCAGAAATTCATCACCGGCTTCGGAGTCTCCTGCAGCCAGGCGTTGTTGGCGCGGCTTCCGTCGAAGATCAGCGGATCGGGACGGAAGATCACCTCCATCGCATTGGCGCCGACCGTCGGCGAGGCGGGCAGGTTGCCACCCTTGGGTGTGACCGTCTTGGCCGGCAGCGCCGTGTTCGGGATGAAGCCGTCGTTCAGCACCTTGCGCCAGGCGGCCTCGAAGTCTCCGCCGGCCATCTTGCCCTGCCAGTACTTGCGCACCAGGTCGTAGCCGGCCGTCTCCGACGAGCCAATCAGCGAGAAAATGAATTCATACTGGCTTTTGCCGTTGTACAGCGGCGCAATCAGCGGCTGAATGATCGACGCCGTTCCATCGAAGGCGCGAACGTCGCCCCACTCCTCCAGATAATGCGTGCCGTTGATGTGCCAGTGGACCAGCTCGGTGGTCTCGTCGTTGTACAGGCCATGCTGGATGCGCAGCGGCACCTTGTTCATCGCATCCGCAAAGCCGAAGTCGACCGGCGCGCCGTACACCGGGTTGCTACCCATGATGACGAGCAGGTCAACCTTGCCGTCATTCATCTCGCCGACAAGGGTCTTGAGCGCGGCGGTCTGGTCGGCCGGCGTGACCATCACGTTGTCGGTGTAAATGACGGTGTTGCCCGTCGCGCCGAGCGCATGATTGATCATGTGCGCCAGGGCGTGCACCGCCGGCGGCTGATCTTCACCTGGGACAACGACTGCCGCGTCCTTGTGCGCCTGCAGGTCTTTCACCACCGCATCGACAAATTTCTGCTGCTCCTGGCTGAGGTTCCCACTCGCGCCGCCGCCCGCGCCTACACGCGCGGCAATCGCCCGCGCGATGGCTTCGATCTCCGAAGCGCGCGCCGGCAAGCGATCGTCGGCCTTGCCGCTGGTGCCCGTGGGCGTGCTCTGAATGGAATAGAAGCGCGACATCTTGCCGCTCTGGTCGGGCACGCGCCGCATTGCGAACTGGCGCGCGTAATAGACAAAGCCGGGATAGGTGCTGGAGAGAAAATCCGAGTCGAGCGACAGAATGACGTCCGCCTTGGTGAAGTCGTAGCGCGTCTCGACAAATTCGCCAAACGCAAGCTTCGCCCCGTTGTTGGCATTGTCGCGATTGACCGGCTCCCACTGGATCCACCTGGATTCGGGAAACGCGGCCTGCACCTGGTCCATCAGCCACGCCATGGTGGGCGAACTGGTGGGCGCGCTCAGAATGCGCAGCCCAGCGCCATTCACCGCTTTCTGCACGTTCAGCCCGTTCCTCAACGCGACCGTATAGTCGCTCCAGGTATTCAGCCCGCCCAGGTAGCTGATGGTCTGCGCGCGGTCGGGATCGTACATGTCGAGAATCGAGGCTTGCGAGAAGACGCAGCTTCCGCCCAGGCTCGCCGGATGCTCGGGATTGCCCTCGATTTTCGTCGGCCGGCCTTCGTGGCTCTCCACCAGCACCGGCGAGGCGTAGGCGCCGAACGGCATGGCGCTGGCGAAAAACAGCGGGTTTCCCAGCACGACCTCGTTCGGCTGCCGCACGTAAGGGATGATGGGCTGCAGCGGCTGCTTGACGCATGCCGACAAGCCGGCCAGCGCCATCGAAGCGCTCATCAGCTTCAGGAAGTCGCGGCGCGAGGCACCCTCCGGCCAGATCGATGCCTGGCGCGGGAATTCACGGTGCAGCATCTCGACAAAACCGTCGCTCTGCGCCAGCTCTTCCAGGCAGCGCCAGTATTGCGGCCCGCTCTTGGCGCCCGACAGTTTGTCGCGCACCTCCGCCAGCTCCAACGGGGTCCCCGGCGAGCGCGGGTTTTGCGCTTGTTGGGGTGTTAGCTTGCTGGGACAGACTGCCTCGGGTTTGTGTTCGCTCTCTTTTTCCATTCCCTCGAAACTTCCTAAGCGCTTTCACAAATCGCTTCGTCTCACGGCACGGCTTCAGCCATGGCGTAAGAATTTTCCCAACTATTCGGGCTTCAGTCCCTGCGGCTCAGCGGCTGAAGCCATGGTTATTCCGCGCTGCCCCGATACCTGCCCCCTCTAACGATGGCAGGTGCTGCAACTGGTAATGTCTTCCACCGTGCGAACGTTGTAGCTGTGCTTTAAGGCATTGCCCAGCTCAATCTGATCGCTAAAGCTGCGGCCGTCCGACAGCGTCACGGGATTGTCCTTGCTCGGCTCGACATAGTTCATGTTAAAAACCTGCTCCCGCGGCCGCAGGAATTTTTCCGGCGCGCGATGGCAGTTCAGGCACCACTCCATGCGTAGCGAATAGGCGGCATACATCAGCGGCATCTTGTTCACCGGGCCGTGGCAGCTATAGCAGCCCACGCCCTTGGCGATATGAATGCTATGGTTGAAGTACACGTAGTCGGGCAGGTAGTTCACCCGCGTCCACTCCAGCGACTTGCCTGTGCGCCAGCTTTCTCGCACCGGCTCCAGCATCGGCGCATTCGTCCAGATCTGCGAATGGCAATTCATGCAGGTCTTGGTGGGAGGAATGCCCGCGAAGCTCGACTTCTCGACCGAAGTGTGACAGTAGCGGCAATCGATGCCGTCGCCGGCGTTGTGGTGCTGATGACTGAACGGCACCGGCTGTGCCTGCGCCACGCCCTGCCACGTCGCGTAGGGCGAGCGTTGCAGCTCCAGTCCCGCCCACAGAACCAGCGAGACGATCACCACCACCGCGATGATCGAAAGCCGCGCTATGGTGTTCGCACTGCGATGAAAGATCTGGGCCATTTATGTGAAGTGTTCCACGGTTGCGGTTCGGGCCCGCCGAGCTGAGCGGGCTGCGTGCGGTCGACGCGATGCACATCTGGTCGTGATGTACATCACACAAACGGGTGATTATAACAACTGCTCGCGCATTTGTGGCAAGCGCGTCGCTCAACCGCCAACAATATATTTCGCAATTGGGAAGCGAACTCCCTCGCGCGCTCGCGTGCAGCTCTGGAGCTGCATGCGCGCTACCGGCGTGCGTTAGCCGGCAGCGGATTTCTTTCGGAACGCCGGCACGACCAGCAGTGCGCCAACATACGCCAGCGCTCCGCAAGCCAGCGTCACCGTCAAGCCAAATTGGATCGCAATCACGATCGCCAGCACCGAGCCCAGCACGCTGGACGCCGCATTCATCGCCCACGCCCACTCGACCGCGCCATGATCGTCGCCCTCGCGTGCGTGTAAGGTCCCCGGCAAATCCCGCGTTTCGAGCTGTCGGCCCGAAAGCGCGCGCAAGCCGCTGGGAAAGGGCATGCCCATCGCAAAGCCCAGCGGAATAAGCAGCAGGCCGCTGATCAGCAGTTTGGCCGGAAACGGAATTCCAATCATGGCATCGAGCAGCCGCGGCAACGCGAATACGTAGGCCGCCAAGCCGGCCGCGATGATGGTCAGGACGACGCTGACACTCGCCGGCCGCAGCAGCCAGCGGCGCGAGGCAAGGCTGCCGGCGCCGCTCGAAAGCAGCAGCAGAAAAACCACGACCGTCAGCGCATATGTGGGGTAGCCGAGAAAAAGCACGAAGCGCTGGATCAGCGCGATCTCCACCATGATGTAGCCCAAGCCGATGGCCACGAAGTACATCACGCTGAGACTTCGTCCGGAACGCGTATCGGGCGAGAGCGCCAGCGGCAGCAGGAGAAACGCAATTACCGCCGCAATCGAGACAATCAGCACGATGCCCAGGATGGCGATACCAAGGTTGACCTTCCAGTCGATGCCGCCCGCATCCGCGCCGCGAAATACCTGTCCCGGCTTCAAAGTGAAGAAGAAGAATGGCGCATTATCGGTGACAGGTGCCACATTGTAGGGGTAGGCAGCCGAGAAGGCGCGCGCGTTCTGGCCGCGAATCAGGTCGGCAAATACCCGATGCGCCATTCCCGGTCGCTCTGCCGTCGCGGGCAAATACAGAACGTGCAGGTTGAGGTTGGGACCGCCGTCTTCCCCGCCCTGAATGTGGTTGAGCACCGCGCGCTGCTCCTCCAGCGTGAACGGCGATTTCTTGGCCAGCACGATGACCGCTTTGCCATCGCGGTCGAGCGCGCCATCGCTCACCACGATGAAATTCTGCGTGCTGTCTTCCACCCCCATCTCCCGCAGCGCCTCCATTCCCTGCGAGACCACGCGCAGCGCCTCGCGCGGCCGTGCGAACTCCCAGCGGGTGATGGCGATCATGCCGCCCGGCTTCAGGTGCTCGAAGTACTCGCGAAAGGCCTCGACCGTATACAGGTTGTTCTCGCTGAGCGAGAAGGCGCCGGCGGCGGTCGAAGCCCAGGTGTCTACCAGCGTCATCTGGATCACGTCGTAGCGATCGCGGCTGTTACGCACGAACGAGCGCCCATCGCTGACGTGCAGGTGCACCTGCGGAAGCTGGTAGAGGTGATAGGCGTAATCGGCGAAGCGACCGCGCATGATGTCGTTGGCGATGATGGGATTGATCTCGATACCGGTGACGCTGGGGCTGCCATTGGCGACGGCGCGCAGCACGTCCACCCCGCCGCCCGGCCCGATGATGGCGAAGTCGCCCTGCGGCCGCAACACATTGGCCAGCGAAGCCGGCTCCGACATCAGCTTGCGGCGATATGCGTCGCTCCAGTGCTGCGGGTCGGTATTCATCAGCGAGGTCTGCGCGTCGGCGTCGATGACGATAGCGCGGCCCGTACCCTGCTGATCGACCTCGACGCGCGACAGCGCATTCCAGCGCGCGAACAGCGGCGCCTCGCGCTTCATGCCCTTGGCGTAGACGATGTCGATCAGCGCGTCGTGAGAGTTGGCGGCCAGCAGCGCGAGCATGACGATCGCAACCAACACCGGCACAAATCGCCGGCGTTGCTCCGTCCACACATAGCCCGCAATGGCGACCACCACGGCCGCAAACAAAATCGTGTTCGGACCGCCCAGGAAATTCAGCAGAGGCACCAGCGCCAGGCAGGCAACGGACCCGCCCAGCAAATCCGCGCCGTAAAGCCGCGTGATGTGCTCGGGATGCCGCCCAAAGACGATTGAGAACAGCAGCCCGGTGACGAAGAACGGCACCGCCGCCGCGAGGTAAAGCACCGTCAGCCGCAAAAAGTTGGGCCAGGTCAGGCTGAGCGAAACCGAAGTGTGCAGCACGACTTCCAGCACACCAAAGATGAAGCAGGCGTTCGCGGCGCAAAGCACGCCGCCGAGTTGGGCAACCGTCCACTGTGCCAGCCACGCGCGCCGCAGGTGCGCTAACACCGCGCCCGCGCCCAGTCCGAGCAGCGCAATCGAGATTGCCAGAAACGCGAAATGATAGAACAGCACCACCGAGAACAGCCGCGTAAGGCCCAGTTCCAGCAGCAGCGCGGAAAAGCTCATGAGCGCAACCGCAAGCAGTGGGCGGCGGAAAGAAACCTGGACCTTACCAGCTACCGGCTTATCGATTTCCGTGTCGATCATGAAGCATTGAGATTACTACGAGCGCGCAGCGGCGGCTTGCTCGCCCTCAGGCGCGATAATGTCTATGCCCGACCGAATCAATCGCGTGCCGTCAGGAGGAAAGCGTGCCCCTTGCCTTGTCTTCGGATCGTGGCCCCGTGAATTATCGAGCACACGCGCACAAAGCCATCCGCCTGGTCGTTGAAGCCGCGCTGCTCTGCCTCGTCTTGCTGATCGCGCTCGCCCTTTGGAATGTTGCTGTCTGGAAGTGGCAGCAGATTCACGTCCACGTTCCCGGCAGCTTCTACAACGTCGAAGGGCGGCAGATGCGCCTGTACTGCACCGGTGACGGCTCTCCGGCGATCGTCATCGAAACCGGGCTGGGCAGCACGTCGACGGGGTGGCTTCTAGTGCAGGAGAAGCTCTCCGCGCTCACGCGCGTTTGCACCTACGATCGCTCCGGGCTGGGATGGAGCGAGCCGCGACCGCGACCGCGCGATGCGGAGGCGATTGAGCGGCAACTGCACGCCCTGCTTGATCTGGGCGGCGTGCAGCGGCCCATCGTGCTGGTAGGACATTCGGCCGGCGGACTCTACAACCGCGAATACGCGCGCGAATTTCCTGCCGAAGTTGCCGCCCTGGTCTTCGTCGATTCGGCCACCCCGGAGCAGATGGACGAATTGCCCGGCTTCCGTGCTCAGTATGAAAACGACAAGCGGGCGGCGCCACGGGAGCTCTGGACCGACCGGCTGCGCGTCTGGTCGGGCCTCGAGCGCCTGATGGGCAACTGCCACAGCAAAGTTGATAAGGGTTTCGAGAAGTACGCCGCCCTCTACGACGCGAAGGAATGCCGGCCGGATTACGTCGATGGCGATCTCGGTGAGTTCATGGACCTCGAAGCCACACTCAATGAGGCGCGACGGTTCACTAGCTTTGGCAATAAGCCGGTGCTTGTCCTTTCCGCCGATCCCACTCACAAGCACCGGAGCCCGCGCGGCGATGCGGAAGCTCCCATATGGAATCGCGAGCAGGAGCGCCTGAAGTCGCTTTCGCCACAAAGCTGGCGCGTGATCGCTGGTGGCGCCGGCCACACGATCTTCAAAGACCGGCAGGAGCTCGTCGTAGACCAGCTCACGCTACTCATCAACTATCTGCGGAAAGGCCCTGCGCCGCCCTTCGGAACGACCACGACGCAGTAACGTCCCATTCATCCGCAACGAACTTCCTTACGCGGGAAGCGACTCTACCTTGCGCGGTCAGGTTGTACCCATCCGGCAGGCACTTACGAAATAAACCGGGGAGCAGAAGCGCAACACCACGGCGAAGGCGCGGCATCTTTCGTGATGTGCGTGGGAGGCAGAGATGGATCCCAAAACGTTGATCATTGTGATTGTGGCAATCGTGGTTGTGCTGGTGCTCGCCTTTGCGGTCATGCGTAAGCGCCGGTCGGAGGCGCTGCGTCGCCGTTTCGGTCCCGAGTACGAGCGCACGGTGCGCGAGCATGGGCCATCGCGCGCCGAGTCGGAGCTGCTGCAGCGCGAGAAACGAGTCGAGAAACTGCGACTCCGCCCGCTTTCCGCCGCGGAGCGAGAGCGGTTTGTGACCGACTGGCGGACGACACAGTCGCAATTCGTCGACGATCCCAAAGGCGCGGTCAACGATGCCGATTCGCTGGTGACCCAACTAATGCAAACGCGCGGCTACCCGATGAGCGATTTTGAGCAGCGTGCCGCCGACATCTCCGTGGACCATCCGCGCGTGGTGGACAACTATCGCGCCGCCCATGAAATCGCGCTGCGTCATCGCCAGGGGAAAGCCACGACCGAAGACTTGCGCAATGCGTTGATTTATTACCGCTCGTTATTTGACGAGCTACTCGAAACCCGACCCGTCGGCGAACAGAAAGAGGTGGCATGATGGCCGAACTGAAACGAAAAGAAGAGCAACTGACAACCGCGGACCTGGCCGGCCGTAACGAACCGGCAAGGACCGAGCATGACCTGCACCCGGTCGAAACCCCCGATAAGCCGAAGCCGGTGCGAAGCGAAACCATGACGCCAAAGCCACGGGAGACTCCCATCGCTGCCGAGCGGAGCCATGCTCCCGAGACACGGTCGCAGGAGCCGGTTACGCCGCTGTTTTCCGACTCCGACGTAGGAGACCTGCGTTCGCGCTGGAGTAACGTGCAAACCGGATTTGTAGACGAGCCGCGACGGGCGGTCGAGGAAGCCGACAAGCTGGTTGCCGCCGTGATGCAGCGCCTGGCCGAAGGGTTTGCCAACGAGCGGGCCACCCTGGAGAAAGCCTGGGACCGCGGCGACAACATCTCCACTGAAGACTTGCGCGTGGCCTTGCGCCGCTACCGCTCCTTCTTTGATCGACTGCTGAACGCCTAGGGAGATCCTGATTAAGTGCCGTTGTGAAGAGGCATGGCTTCAGGGATTTTTGGCGGTGGAAGCGCCGGACTTCAGTCCGGCGAAACCATGGGCTATTGACGCCGGCTCTAGCCGCGGCTACACGGGCTAAAGCTGGTTCTATCGTCGTCGTTTCGGCACGGCTGAAGCCGTGCCCTTCCACCGCTTAGATTTCAGACTGACCCATTATCGGCAGTCAGCCATGCCTTGAAAGCCGCAAAATTCGAGGCGCCTTAACCTCGGCGGTCACGTCCGAACTAATCAAACCTTCCTAGCGACCCGAGACAGGAACGTTTCACGCGTGCTAACGTTGCACGCGCTGGGACGTTCCTTGTCTGATCGCACCAATGTCAAAAGGCATGTTGAGCAGATCGCGCCTCTCAGGACGGCGGCGAGCCGCTGTTTCTCGCGGCGTCGTCTAGGGCATACGCGAGGTGCGAGGCGGCCGGCGGCCAGAGCTCATGATTTACGCCATCCCCATTTTGCTGCTCATCTTTACCGTGCTGGCGTTCCTCGGACTGGGGCAGGGCGATTACGTAAGCTTCGGAGCGCTGCAACTGGCGCTGCGCGTCCTGGTTGCGCTGCCGCTGCTGATTTCAGCAATCCTGCTTCATTTCTTTCGCACCGATGTAACGACCAGCATCATCCCTCCGGTGTTTCCCGCCCGTCACTTTCTGGTGCTGCTCACGGGAGTGTTCGAGATTGCGGGTGCGCTGGGTTTGTTTGTACCCAAACTCCGCCATCCAGCCGCGCTTTGGATCGCCATCATGATGGTCGCCGTCTTTCCCGCCAACATTTACGCGGCCGGTAAGATTGTGGGCGGGCTGCCGATGCCGGGAATTCCCCTGCGCACGGCGATCCAGATGGTGTACATCGTTCTCGTGCTGCTCGCCGGCTATGGATTGCCCAGGCGGTTGCTCGCTTGAGCTCCGCGGCCGGCTTCTCGGCGAGTGCGACTACGGTTCCAGGATGACTACTGGCGCCGCTCCAGGTCTCTCACCATGGCGCGCAGCACCATGTTGACCAGCGACAGTACAATGGCGCCCCAAAAAGCCGGCCAAAATCCGCTCACCACAAACGCCGGCGAGAGCAGTGCCGACGCGAACAGCAGCATGAGAGCGTTGATGACCCACCAGAACAGGCCAAGCGTGAGAAAGGCCAGAGGCAGGGTGATGACCTTCAGGAGCAGGCCCAAAGTGGCGTTTACCAATCCTATGACGAGGGCCGCGATGAGTGCGGCGGCAAAGCCGCGCAGATGAAATCCTGGCAGGAAGTGCGCGACAATCAGCAGGCTGATGGCGCTCAACAGCCAATTCAGCAGCAATCGCATTTCGTTCTCCTGGTCTTGGATGGGGTACAACGGTTTTCCTGGTCCCGGTAGAGCAGATTCTCCGTTCTACGGTTCCGACTCCAGAATCACCTGCGCCATGGCCGACTCGGCAGTGTGAGTGATGGAGAGATGCGCTCGACGGCCCCCCAGCTTGTGGAAGAACTCGGCCGCTTTATTGTGGAAGACGATGGTAGGCCTGCTGCCCGGCAGTCGTTGCACTTCTACATCGTGCCAGGTGACTCCGCGGTTCCAGCCGGTGCCGATGGCCTTCATCGCGGCCTCTTTGGCGGCGAAGCGCCCGGCGTAGCGCTCTGCCTTGTTGGCCTTAGACTCGCAGTAGCGGATTTCGTCAGGGGTGAAGACGCGCTCGAGAAAGCGCCGTCCAAAGCGCTCGATGGACTGCGCAATGCGCGAGACCTCCGCAATATCGATGCCGGTTCCGACGATCATGAAAGCCGCTTTTTCGCCATGCCCCGTTCGCCATTCGCCATTGCTTTTCGCCTATCCCACTTCTATCACCAGACTTGCGCAGACGTGTAGTGCCCTGGTGATGGTGGACGATGGTGCTTCCAAAGAGCAATGCCCGCTTCGCGGTCAGTCGCAGAGATGAATCCCTGCTTTCTGGCGAAAAGTGAATGGCGCATAGCGGATCTTCGTAAGCCGCTGAAAATAAAGTCGGTTCCACTCGGGGCTTCGAAAATTGCTTCCGAAATTGTGACTCTGGCTGGTATCATCAACGTGCTCGATTGATCGACGTTGTAGCGGCGGTTCCTGCCTTTAGCAGCACTCCCTGCCTGCATCACATCCCGATCGAATTGCAGCTATATCAACACTCGAAGGAACATGCATCACCATGGAACAAGGAACAGTAAAGTGGTTCAATGACGCGAAGGGCTACGGCTTCATCAGCCGTCAGAATGGCGAAGACGTTTTCGTTCACTATTCTGCGATCCAGTCGAACGGCTTCCGCAGCTTACAGGAAGGCCAGGCTGTGCAGTTCAGCGTAGTCAAAGGGCCCAAGGGCTGGCAGGCAGAGAACGTACAACTCCTGTAGGTCTCGAGCCGAAAGCTTCAAGACGGGCGGCCAATCGGCCGCCCTTTCTGTTTGTGACAAGGCAGACCGAGCCAAAAAATAAACGTCGCCGAATCCGGGCTAGTGTCCGCCACCCGGCGGAGGAGGCTGCGATTCTCCGGGCTCTGCTGCCGGCGGCGCCGCGGGCTGCTCCCGTTGCGGAGGCAGTGGATAATACCCGTGCTTGGCGAAGATCTCCAGCCCCGGGCGCTTCACCCGCACTTCGATGTCGCGGTAGTTGCTCGACGGCCGCTGCACGGTGTTGTAGCCCAGCGTGTACTGGTTGCGCGCCTCCATGGTGATGCGCTGGTAGGCGCTCTCGATTGCTTCCTTGGAAAACTCGTCCAGCACGTCGCCGCCGGTGGCGTTCACGTAGCGCGGCAGAATATTGCTGTAACCGAAGCCGGGAATGCGCGCCTTGGAAACTTTGTCGTAGATCGGCAGCGCCGCGGTATTGACGCCGATGGCGTAGACCGCGATGCCGTCGGTGAGCAGAACCTTCAGCACCTGCGCGTAGCTAGCGCGGCTGCCGTACTCCTGGCCGTCGCTGATGATGAAGATGATCTTGCGGCTAGCCGGCGAGCGTCGCGCGAGGTCTTGCGCCGCCATCAGGATGGCGTCGTTCAGCACGTGAAATTCGGGGCGAGGCGTAATCGTGGGATTGACCCCGGGCATGGGCTTGCCGTTGGTCACCGGGCCCGAGCCAAACGGGCCGCCCACGACCGACGCACCGGCATTAGTGCCGGCGTCATCGGAAATACGGTGCAGCGCCAGCTCCATGCGATTGCTATTGCCGAAATCCTGGCGCTTGTTGACCGTATTGCCATAGGTGAAGACGGCAATCTCGTCGAAGGGGGCAAAGGCGCCGCCCAGCGCCGAATATGTCTGGCTCACCTTGCGCAACTCCGGATCGGGCAGGCCCTGGTCGATAATCAGCGCTGCTGCCAAGGGGAACGGATCGCTAGTGAAGAAGCTGAGCTTCTGCGCCACGCCATCTTCATAAATCGAGAAATCGTTGGCCAGCAGGCCATCCACTAGCTTGCCGTCGCCGTCCTTCACGGTGACTGGCACCGTAACGAAGCTAACGTTTTTCACCAGGCTGAACAGCTGGTCAGGGCCGCTTGGGGTAGACTTCGGAACACTGCCCGGCGGCACCGTCTTGATCTCCTGGGAACCCGGCGGTGGCGGCTGAGGATTGCTCTGCCCCGCCTGTCCCGGGGTGCGAGTATTTGCCGGCTGCTCCGGGTTTCCATTGGACGACGGAGAGTTCTGCTCGTCCGATCCCTGCTGCGGAGGCACGTTCACACTCGGCGCCGGCGCGTTGTTCTGTGGCTTGGGAGCGTCCGGCAGCTTCTGTTCCTGGGTAAAGGCCCATGGCGCCACGAAACATATAAGCAGCGCGCTCAGCAAGACCCACTGCAAGCGACAGCGTGAATGGTGACGAAACATGGGGCTAGGCGTCTCCAGATTGTGCCGGAACTCCGCTCAGTATAAAGCAGCGCGCCCGCCAAGGCAGCTTTCCTCGCCGCCCGCCCGCGCCTGCAATAGAATGGATGCATCCGACTGAAAAGAGAAACTATGATGTTGCGGCTTCGCCCCATTTACCTTACCGCCGGCCTGGTCCTCGGCTGTTGTCTGTTCCTGCGGGCACAATCCCAGGACGCGCCTCCCCCGCCCCAGGACCAGCAAGCGCCCGCCGACCAGGATTTGCAGGTCTTCAAGTCGCAAGTCAATGTCGTCAACATTTTCTTCAACGTGAAGGACAAGCACGGCATGCTGGTCCCCAACCTGACGAAGGACGACTTTCAGGTAACGGAAGACGGCAAACCCCAGACCATCAAGTACTTTTCGGCGGAGTCGAACCAGCCCCTCACCCTGGGCATCATGATCGATACCAGCGCCAGCCAGACGCGGGTACTCGACATTGAGCAGGAGTCCTGCGCCGAGTTCTTGCACAACGTGCTGCGCGACAAGGACCTGGCCTTCGTCATTAACTTCGATGTCGACGTGGACCTGGACCAGGACTTCACCAATAACATCCGCGACCTGACACGCGCGCTCAACAAAATGCAGATCAACGCCAGCGTCAGCGGCGGACCTCCCGGACTCGGCGGCGGCCCGGTGCCCACCACTCCGCGCGGCACGCTCCTCTATGACGCCATCTACCTCGGCGCCGACGAGAAGCTGAAGAACGAGGTCGGGCGCAAGGCCATGATCATCTTCACCGACGGCGAGGACCAGGGCAGCCGGCTGCGCATCCAGGACGCCATCGAAGCGGCGCAGAAGGCGGACACCATCTGCTACGTCATCCTGATCGCCGACCGCGGCTTCTATAGCGGCTTCGGCTACAGCGGCGACAGCGACATGCATAAGCTCGCCGAATCCACCGGAGGCCGCGTCATCGAGGTTGGCAACAAGCAGGAGAAGCTCAAACAAGCCTTCGACCAGATCCAGAACGAGCTGCGCAGCCAGTACAACATCGGCTACACGCCGACCAACCCCAAGCTGGACGGCTCCTATCGCAAGATTCAGATCCACGCCAAAGGCGACTACAAGCTGCAGGCGCGGCAAGGCTACTACGCGGTCGCCAAGGAGTAGCGCTCCAGCTGCGGGAGTTTTGCTTTCGCGCTCAGCCGATCAGGGGATTGCGTAGCTTCAATCCCGCAAACCGGGAGAAGTCCCGGTCCGCGGTCCACAGCTCCGTGATACCGTGGTCGAGGCAAAGCGCCGCAATGCGTGCATCGTGAACCTTCGCTCCCGCGGCTCGAGCTGAGCGCAACAGCGCTTGAAGCCGCTGCCAGTAATGCTCCGTCTCCGCAATCAGCACCAGGGAGGGCGATTCCATCCACGCATCGATCTGGTCCAACGCATTCGCCATCGGAGACGGCGGAGAATAGATCCGGGCGTGAGTCACGATCCCAAAGAACTCATGCACCGACGGCCATGGTATGGCCCACGGGTCGCGGCCCTCCGCCAGCCCTTGAACGCAGGCGTACGCCCGTTGAAACCAGGGCGAGTCTCTACGATGCGCGTAAACCAGAATGTTGGTGTCAACCGCGATCACGCGCCGCGACCCTCATAGATACGGTCACGAATGTGTTCCCAGGAGGCGCCTGCCACCTCCGGCTGCAAGCCTTTGCCTTTGAAACTCGCATCGCGAAGATGAAACTCGCCTCGCATCTTGCGCTGTGCCACGGCGCGGCGCAACCCCTGCTCGACCAGCGCCTTCAATGTAGTCTTTTCTTTCTGGGCCAGCAGGCGCGCTTCATGAAACAGGCTGTCGGGGATCTCAATCGTAGTCTTCATATGGGTGCCCAGATTATGGCATATGGCAAGCCATCGCGAGCGCGAACTTGTCTAGGAAGCCCATTGGAGCACTAGCTGTTAGACTGTTGTTCTCGCATGATTGCGCACCTGCTGGAAATCGTTGGAGCCTGGATCGTCAGCGTCATCTCGGCCGCGGGTTACCCCGGCGTCACTCTGCTGATGGCGATCGAGTCGGCCTGCATTCCCTTGCCTTCCGAAGTCATCATGCCGTTCGCGGGCTATCTGGTGTACACGGGACGCTTCTCGCTCGTCGCCGTCGCCACCTTCGGCGCGTTGGGGTGCAACCTGGGTTCGGTGCTTGCCTATGAGCTCGGCTACTTCGGCGGACGTCCCTTGGTGGAGTGCTACGGCCGCTACATTTTTCTCAGCCGTCACGAACTGAACATGGCCGACCGCTTTTTCGAGCGCCGCGGCGCCATGGCCGTATTGATTGCCCGCCTTCTACCCGTGGTTCGCACCTTCATCGCGTTGCCCGCCGGTATCGCCCGCATGCCACGCCTCAAGTTTCACGTTTACACCTTCATCGGCTCCTGGCCTTGGTGTTTTGCGCTGGCATACGTCGGCATGAGGCTCGGCGAGCGCTGGGAAACCGATCCCCGACTGAAGATGTGGTTCCATCGTCTGGACGCCGTTATCCTGGGAATCATTGTGCTGGCGGCTGTCTATTTTGTGTGGTCGCACGTGCAGCATCGCGTCGGAGCCGGCAACGCGGTAGAAGAGCCGGCAGAGTAATCCCAGGGGCCAAGATGATTCGCTGGCATATTTTCATTGCAGTTCTGGCCGTCGGCTCGGTCTATATTCAGGCACAACCCACAGGACAAGCTTCATCGCCGGCAGCTCCGGCTTCCACTCCCGGCACTACCATCCACCTGGGCCAGGCCGCGACGCCTCCGCCTGCTGGTGCGCAGCAACAACCCATAAAACCTGGGGATGAGGCCGCGACGTTGGCCGCCGCCGACCGCCTGCTGGCCACCGGCAAGGCCGCCGAGGCGCAGCCCCGATATCAGGCGGTGGTCAACGTCGATCCCGCCTCAGTGCCGGCGCACGTAGGCCTGGCGCGAGCGCTGATCGTTCAACAGAAACTTGCCGAGGCCCAGATGGCGCTCGACACTGCGCTCGCCCTGCATCCCGAGTCGCCTGAGTTGCTGCTGACCCTCGGCGATCTTCAGTTCGCCCAGGGAAAATTGCCGGACGCCGAAAAGACATTCCTCAAGGCGCAGAACCTGAAGCCCAACGACCCATCCTCCTATCTGGCGCTGGCCCGGATCTACCGTGCCTCCTCGCTTTATCGCCGCGCCTACGACAGCATGAAGCGCGCCCACGAGCTCGCCCCCAACGATATTCCGGTGCAGTTGTTGTGGTTTCACTCGCTGCCGCAGGGCGAGCAGGCTCCCGCGCTGCAGGAATTTCTGGCCGTCACGCCCAGCATCAACCCGCGTACCGTCCAGGTCCTGCAACAATATCTGGCGTTTGTGAAGCGCAACGGCGAAACGCCCGCCCATCCCTGCAAGCTGGTCGGCGACGTTCGCGAAACCAGCACGAAGCTCTACGCCATACCCCGTTCCGGCACTCAGTTGGGGGCCTCAGGCATCGCCGTGAAGATCAACAAGCAGGAGATGCGCCTGGCGGTGGATACGGGAGCGACCGGCGTGCTGCTGGGACGCGCCGCTGCCGAAAAACTTGGCCTGAAGCGCCTTGCCTATCAGCCGATCGTAGGCATGGGCGATTCGGGACAGCAGGGCGGCTATTCCGCCGTAGTCGATCGCATCCACGTAGGCGATCTGGAATTTCAGGACTGCACCGTACGGGTCACCGATGCGGCGACTCCGGTGACCGGTCAGGATGGGTTGGTCGGCACCGACGTCTTCAGCTCCTACCTCATCGACATCGACATCCCCGGCGCGAAGCTGCGCCTGACGCCGCTGCCGAAAAGGCCCGACGCGCCCGAGCCTCCCCCAACCCTGAAGACCATGCGCGACAGCCAGCAGTTTGAGACGGAAGGCGCAGCGGCCCCCTCCGCCGAATCCAACGCCGCTTCGGCCGAGCCCTTCGAGCTGCCCCAGGACGCCTACGTCGCGCCTGAAATGGCAGACTGGACCAAAATCTATCGCTTCCGCAACCTGCTGCTGGTGCCCACCAAGGTCGACGATACGGGGCCGCTGCTGTTTCTCATCGACACCGGCTCGTTCAGCAACGTTCTCTCCACCAAAGCGGCGCAACAGCTCACCCAGCTGCGCTCCGATCCGGCAACGCATGTGACCGGACTCAGCGGGGCGGTGGCGCGGGTGTATCGCGCCGATAAGGCGACCTTGCAGTTCGGCCGTTATGCCCAGGCCAACCAGGACGTCGTGACCTTCGACCTGGCCAATATGAGCCGCGCCGCGGGCACGCAGGTCTCCGGCATTCTCGGCTTCAACATGCTGCGCATCCTGCAGATCAAGCTTGACTACCGCGACGGCCTGGTCGACTTCCTCTACGATCCCAAGCGCCTCCCCAAAGAAATCGAGCTGAAGAAATAACGCGCCGCTGCGCGCGCCCCATCTGAGCGCCGATGTCCTCACTTTGAACTGCTTGAACTGGGATTGTGAACTTCGGGCAGAGTCGGCCTCAGGTAGAGCCGACCTTCAGGTCCGCGTCCTGCGCCATGAAAACTGAACGAAAAGCCAGCCATCAAACGCTTTGTATCAGGGCACGACTTCAGTCGAGCCGATAAGCCCTTTTATTTTGTTTCCCGAGCCGGCTTCAGCCGGCGACACGCCAGCGCAAGGCTAACCCTCTAACCACTAACAACCAGTTACAATACCGACAGGGTGTCCACCAGGCCGAAATCCGAATTCCAGTTCGATCTCACCGGGGGACAGCCGGCCCTCGATATCGCCAACACCGTCAGCCGCCGCCACGACCCCGCGCGGCGAAAAGAGCATCTCGAAGACTACTGGGACGCCATTTCCTTTGCCCGGCAATCGAAGCTGATCTCGCTTCGCGAAGCCGGCGAGCTGCGCCGGTATGCACTGAAGCACGCCGCCGAGGCGCGCCGGAGCTTTGCCCGTCTCATCCAAATGCGCGAGGCGATCTACCGCGTGTTTTCGGCCATCGCCCAGCACAAAGCAGTCGCGACGGAGGATGTCCAGATACTCAACGATGCTGCGGTTGAGGCGCTGCGGCATCGTGTGCTCACGCCGCGCAATGGAGGTTTTCACTGGGAGTGGGCGTCCAGCGGCCACCGCCTGGCCCGCCTGATGTGGCCCATCGCCCAGATGGCGGCCGAGCTGCTCACCTCGAGCGAGCTGCCGCTGGTGCGCTTCTGCGAAGCGCCTGACTGCGAGTGGCTCTTCCTCGACCACAGCCGCAACCGCAGCCGCCGCTGGTGCGACATGGCGATTTGCGGCAATCGCGCCAAGGCCCGCCGCCACTATCAGCGCGTGCGACGCTAGTTCAACAGCAATCGAGCCGGTGCAGAATAAGCCGGAAAAAGCGTTGAACCCAATTGCAGTGCGAATCAGAGCTTGCTCTCTCCCGCTGTGAACCCCGACCGCACTACGAATCAGAGCTGGCTCTACCTCGCTGTCGCACGCGACCGCAGTACGAATTAGACGGTTGTCATCACGAGCGAAGCGAGGGACCTGCTGTCCTTCCGAGTCACAAACATGTAGATCCGGCTCGTGATGAGAATCGTCGGATTCTGCGCATCGTCCCCCAGAATTCACCGTCCATTCATTTTCCTTTAACCATTCCCCGCGCCGACCCGTAGTACCTTTTCGCGACGAGCAGCAATAAACCTCGCAATCAAGAAGGATGTAATCATGGCGACAGCCTCGCCGCTCTCCGCCCCTGCTGCCCCGGCGCCGGCTACAAGTGCGGTCCACGCCAAGCTCTCCAGTTCTCCCGGCAAGCTTGGCTCCGCGATATTTCTGGGTGCTCTGGCCGTCGGCTTTGTCTACGCCGCCTCTCACCTTGTAGCTGACCTCTCGATGGTTCACTCGGGGTCGGTCTTCCCCTTCATCCTGCTGGGTATCGCGCTGCTGGTGGCGCTGGGCTTCGAATTCGTCAACGGCTTTCACGACACCGCCAACGCAGTCGCGACCGTGATCTACACCCATTCGATGGACCCACACATCGCCGTCGCCTGGTCCGGCATGTGGAATTTTGTTGGCGTCGTGTTGTCGACGGGGGCGGTCGCCTTCGGCATCATCTCGCTGCTGCCGGTTGAGCTGATCTTGCAGGTGGGCAGCGGCGCGGGATTCGCCATGGTCTTCGCGCTGCTGACCGCGGCCATTATCTGGAACCTGGGGACCTGGTGGTTCGGCTTGCCGTCATCGAGCTCGCACACCCTGATCGGCTCGGTCATCGGTGTGGGCATCTCCAATCAGCTGATGCAGAACCACACCGCGACCAGCGGCGTTGATTGGGCTCAGGCGCTGAACGTCGGCAAGTCGCTGCTGTTCTCGCCCATCGTCGGCTTCATCATGGCTGCGGCGCTGCTTGGCCTGTCGAAGGTTTTCATCCGCGATCCACGGCTTTATCGCGCGCCCGAGGGCGATGCGCCGCCGCCGTTCTGGATTCGCTGCCTGCTGATCCTCACTTGCACCGGCGTGAGCTTCGCGCACGGCTCCAACGATGGGCAGAAGGGCATGGGGCTGATCATGCTCATCCTGATCGGCACGGTGCCGACCGCATATGCGCTGAATCATGCGATCACGCCGCAGCAGTCGGCCGACTTCATCGCCGTCTCGCAGCAGGCCGCCAACGTGCTCGATAAGTACGTCACGCCAGGCGCGGTCGTCGGCGACCCGCGCGACGACGTCTCGGCTTACGTTCGCACCAAAGAGTTCACCCCGAACACCGTGCTGGCGCTGCGCGAGATGATCAACGGCATCGCGACCGAAGTGGCCAACTACCACGAACTGCGCTACATTCCGCAAGACCAGGTGCGCAACTTCCGTAATGACATGTATCTGGTCAGCGAAGCGCTGCGGACACTGCAGAAATCGAAGCTGCAGGCCATCTCGGCAAAGGATGAAGCCGTGCTCGCCAACTACAAGAAGCACATCGACCATGCCACGAAGTTCATCCCGACGTGGGTGAAAGTGGCGGTGGCCCTGGCGCTGGGCCTGGGCACGATGATCGGCTGGAAGCGGATCGTGGTCACCGTTGGCGAGAAGATCGGCAAAGACCATCTGACCTACGGGCAGGGGGCGGCGGCCGAGATCACTGCGATGGCGACCATCGGCGCGGCGGATTATTTCGGCTTGCCGGTGAGCACGACACATGTGCTGTCGTCAGGCGTGGCGGGAACCATGGCGGCGAATGGCACCGGCCTGCAGTGGGGAACCGTTCGGAACCTGATTATGGCGTGGGTGCTGACCTTGCCGGTCTCGATCGGTCTGTCGGCGACGCTGTTCTGGGCCTTCGCGAAACTGTAGGCTTCGGCAAGGCGCGGGCGTGTTTAGAACGAGCGTTCGATATTTGTTCTGCGTAGAACATTCTGGCGTAAACACAAGGGCACACCCTCTCGGGTGTGCCCTTCAGGTTTCGAATGGATCCCGGATTAGCGCCCGAAATATTTGGCGTTGCGCTCGGTATAGTCCTTCCACTTTTCCGGCAGGTCGTCGAGGGCGAAGATCGCCGACACCGGGCACACCGGCACGCACGCGCCGCAGTCGATGCATTCCACCGGATCGATGTACAGCATCTCTTCGTTCCCAAACTTGTCGCTGTCTTTCTTGGGGTGGATGCAGTCCACCGGACAGGCATCGACGCAGGCCGTGTCCTTGGTGCCGATACAGGGTTCCGCGATAACGTAGGCCATGAAACAGTCGCTCCTGGATTTGGCGCTTCTAGCTTAAAAATTCCTGGGTAAGAGTGCTGAGTCGATAGTACCAAAAATCGGAGTAGATGAGCAGGAGCGGTATCGGGCCGATAAGAAGACGAAACAGCGCTCGCTCATTTCAACAGCTCGCTACGGCTTAGGAAGCTTTCCCGTGCCGTCGCATATCGGACACTTGCCGGTGCCCGAGCACTTGCGGCATTTCGGTTCGTCCTCGTCAAGATGCACGTTCACCCCGCTGCCGAAACACTCCGGGCACTTGCCTTCGCCGTGACAGGTATCGCACTTGTTTCTGCCGAAGAGCATCGCAGGATTCTATATGCCAAAGGACGCGGCCCTGGCGAAAAGCGATGAGCGCAGAGCGGCCTTGCTCACGCTACGGCTGCGGGCTCGCGCTCGCTGGCCGGCTCGTATTCGACGATGTAGCCGGCGATCGCGCTCGCGGCAACCGTCAACGGGCTGGCGAGATACATCTGCCCCGGCCCGCTGCGCCCGGGGAAGTTGCGGTTCTGCGCGCTGATCACGATCTGGTCGGGACGCGTTGACACGCCCGGGCCCGCGTTAATGCACGCGCCGCAACTGGGCTCGATAACGTGCGCGCCCGCCTTCTCGAAGATGTTGAGGTAGCCTTTGCGCACGCAGTACTCGCGCGTCTCCTGCGAGCCGAATTGCAGATAAAAGCGGCAACTGTCCGCGACGCGGCGGCCCTGCTTCAGCGCCTCGCTCAGCACTCGCGCGTACATGTCCATGTCTTCGTTCTTGCCGGCGGTGCAGGTCCCGCCGTAGGCGATCTCGACCGGCACCGGCGTGTTCAGCTCGCGAATGAACTTGCCATTGCCGGGATCGCCGGGCGTCGCCACCATCGGATAAATCTCGGAGGCGTCGAGTTCGATCACGTGCGCGTAGTGCGCGTCGGGATCGCTATACAGCCCTTCGGCCAGCGTCTGCGCCTCGTTCTCGCTCATGCCGCGGCGCTCCATCAGAAACTCGACTACCTTACGGTCGGGCGCAACGATGCCGGTGAAGCCACCGATCTCGGCCGCCATGTTCGTCATGGTGGCGCGCTCGTCAACGCCCAGGGCCTCGATCGCTTCGCCGGAATACTCGATGACCTTCGCCAGCGCCTTGCCTGAGCGGATGTACTCCAGCGACAGCAGCTTCAGGATGAAATCCTTCGCCGTGACGTTCTCGCGCTTGCGGCCGCGGATGATCACCTTCACCGACTCCGGGACCTTCACCCGCACGTCTTTGGTGAACCAGGAATTGAAGACGTCGGTGGTGCCGATGCCGAAGGCGACGCAGCCCATTGCGCCGACATGCGGGGTGTGCGAGTCGCTGCCCACGTTGAGCTGCCCGGGCAGCGCATAGCTCTCGGTAACGATCGAGTGGCAGATGCCCTCCGAGCCTTTGCGGTCGCGCAGCTCGCCGTGCAGCTTGATGCCCTGCTTCTTCGCGAAGTCTTCCTGCTTGAGCTTCAACTGGACGGCGAGATCGAGCAGCCCCATCTTCTTCTTTTCTTCCGACATGACCTCGTCGAGGAAGGTGAGGTGATCGCGGAAGAACATGATGGTGCTTGCGTCGGTGACCTTTTCCTCTTTGCCAAGGAAGTGCTCGAAGAAAATCGCGGCCATGGGCGTGACGTACTCGTGGCTGAAGCGCAGATCGGTTCGCGCGAAGCCAGTATCGCCGGGCTTCACCGCTTCCACGCCGACCTGGTTGTTGCCATGCACCATGTGGCGCGCGAAGATTTTTTCGGCGATGGTCATCGGCCGCGGCTTGGTATTGATCGGCGGCAGAAAAACTTTGCCCTGCAGGCGCGCGACGTTGAACGGGAACAGTCCGCCGTACTCGATGACCTGGCGCGTGATCTCGTCCTCGCCTTCGGTGAATTTCGCCAGCGGGACCTCTTCGCCGTGGCGAATCTTGTCGATCAGCGAGAAGTCGGTCGAGGTCAGCACGCCGAGGTTCTGGCAGTTCTGCTTGTAGATGCGCTCGATGTTTTCGGCGATCACCAGCTGGATGCCCGCCGACATTTCGGCATACGGCGACTGCTCGCGGCTGGAGCCTTTGCCGCGCCGCTTGCCGCTGACCGCCGCGACGAAGCCGGCCTTCTTCACATCGCCCCGCTTGATGGGCACTTCATTGCCGCACTTCAGGCCGGTGTAGGGAAACTCGCCCAGCGTCTCGTCGAAGAAAAAGCAGATGTGCGCCGGGGTGATCTCGTCGGTCGAGATGTCGTCGCGCAGCTTGGGATTGCGTTCGGGATGCGCGGTGTCCCAGGGCAGGTCTTCGCCCGCCAACTGCTTCTTGATGAGCTCGGGATCTTCGGTTAGGAACAGGACGCGCCCCTGCAGGCGAACGACGTTGGGACGCTTCTGAATTGCGCGGTTCAACAGCGATGTGTTCACAGATAAATTTTAACGCAGGTCACAGGGGGCTGTGACGGGCGGCGGGAATTCAGGAACTCTCAGGCGGCCAGGGCAGTGCCCCGGAAATACAGGCGGAACTCTCGTACCACCCGAGGCTGGCAATGATCGTGAACAGGAAGTTGGCGACCGTTTTGTAGCGCGCGGCGTTCTTGTCCGTTGCAATGTCACGCCCCAACGTGCAGCGCGACACGAGCGTCCGTGACCGGCCTCGCTGCGCTCGTTTCCGGCAGGAAGATACGATGAGCGGGTATCACGCTGCCGTGCCGGCGCAACGCAACTCTCACCCCCAGTTGCCACGCAGCAGTCCGGCACGGCGTTTTTTGGATGCGCGCGCGGACTTTGCTTGAAGCACGCCCACGCACTACTTCGTTGCCCATTCCCGGTTCATCAGGACCAGCTTTCCGCCGCTGCGCGCCAGTTGATAGCTCCCCGTCTGTTGCACAATTGCCGGCACCTTATTTTCTTCCACCCACATAAACACGCGGTGCGGCCCCTTCCACAGCGCGGCGAATGAGGCGTCGTCGTCGAAGATCTTCGGGGCATCGGGAAACAGCGAACCGTTATACATGTCGCCTTCGGTGCGCGTGTTCACCACATGGATCGGCTGTTGTACGTAAAAATTCAGGGTGGAAGCGTCTTCGTAGGTCCCATACGACACGATCACGTCGCCGGGCCGGAACTCCTGCTCCACCGCGTCGGCCAGCTTCTTCGACGAGAGGATGGGCGAGAACATCACCAGGCCCTGGTGCACAGCGAAGAGCACGAAGACCATCATGATGGCGAGCGCACAGTTTCCCGCGCCCGCGCGATTGCGCCGCCGGAAGAACAGGTTCAGCGCCGAGCCGGCGAAGAGCGCAATTCCAAAGATGGCCAGCGGAGTGCGGAACAACCCTAACGCCCGCGGTGTCAGGTCGAAGATGTGTCCGAACGACAGCGCGTACTCGCTGGGGTTTTTCTTAAGCAGATCGGCGAGGTCGGAGCCGGCCGGCGTGCTGGTGCTCTGCGCCAGCAGAAACATGGTCGCGGCAAAGACGGCGGTGCCGGCGGCGAATAAAGCGATCGCACCCAGCCGTCCGCTGCGGCGGAACCCGGAGCCCGCAGGCGATTCGTCCTCCTGCTGCAGCCAGCCGCCGATCAGCAGCGCCAAAGCCGGCAAGGCCGGCACGGCGTAATACTCCTGCCGGGTGGAGAAGCTGAAGAACAGCAGAATCACCGCCGCCCAGATGGCGCAGAGCAGTAGCGCCTGTCCTCGCCGGTCGAGAGCGCTGCGCCACTCGCGCCAGCGGTGCGGCACCTGTTTCAACGACTGCACCAGAAATGCCGACCAGGGAAACATCCACACCAATAGCAGTGCCCAGAAGACCACGAGCGGCACCGTGTCGTAGTCGTGCGGCACGCGTTTGCCCAGGTAGCGCAGGAAATGCTCGTTGACGAAGTAGAACCAGAGGAAGCCGCGCGCCTGGCCTGCCGCGGGATTGGCCAGCGCCGCCGCGATATGCCATGGCGCAGCAATCACCAGCAAAACCAAGGTGCCGGAGATGAGCCGCATCCGCAGCAGGTGTTTCAGCTTGCCCGTGAGCAGCAGATAGATTCCGGCAATGGCCGCCGGAAAGACGATGCCGATGAGTCCCTTGGTGAGCACGTTCAGCGCTGCGGCGGCGGCGAAGCCCCAGCATGAGAGCCGAGACGGCGGCTGTTCGTCCAAGGTGCGCAGAAAGAAGTCGAGCCCGACGGTGAGCCACAGCCCGATCAGCATGTCGGGAATCAGGATGCGGGTGAACAGGTAGGGGCCGAACGAGACGGTGAGCGCGATGGCGGCCCAGAGGCCGGCCTGCTCGCCCAATGCGCGACGGCCGAGCGCATAGGTCGCCAGCAGCAGCGCCAGCATACCCACGATAAGCGGCAGGCGCGCGGCCCAGTCGTGGAGGCCGAAGACCTTGTAGCCGGCGGCCATTCCCCAATACAGCAGCGGCGCTTTTTCGAGATAGCGAACGCCGTCGATGTAGAGCGTGGACCACTCGTGTCGCGCAAGCATCTCGCGCGCGGCTTCGGCGTGAACAGAGTCGGCATCGTCGAGCAGGGCCGGCGTCCACAGGCCGGGAAGGTAGACCACAGCCCAGAGCAGCACAATCCAGATCCAGCTTTTCCGCGAACGCGGCGCTGCAGTGGTCCATCGCTCTCTGCTGATTGTCTCCGAGAAGGCCGGCGAGCTCATTGCGCAGGTCGATTATAAGTCGCGGGTGGAGGCGAGCGACTCGCGAGGTGCGGCCCGCTCCTGCAAGAAGAGAAACGAGGCGGCCATCGTGCTCGCCTCGTCATTATTTATTGAGCCCAGGTTTACACCCTCTGCGGGTGTTGCGGCCCGGGCTCACGCACCGGAGCGTCGGGTGTGAGGTTAGGCTTGTCGGGAGGCTCCTTCACCGGCGGCGGTGGCTCCTCGCCGGGCGGTTCGGGAATCGGCGGATCGTCGTCTCTGCGTAGTTGCATAGTTCTTAATGGCGCCGCGTTATCTGGAGCGGCTGCCGCTCTTCCTGGATGATTGCGCCCGGCTTTGCGTGCGACGAGCGGAGCTCCCGCTGCTGCGCGCGCTGCCGGTCTTGCTTCCACCGCGAGTGGTCGTGCGCGAAGTGCGCACGGCGCTGTCGCGAGTAGCGCCGCCCCGGTTGGCGCGTTGCTCGCCGGCGCGGCTGCGTGTGCTGGCCCGGCTGCTGCCGGCCGTGTGTCCGCGCGTGGAGGTGGAGCGCTTCGCCGTCTCCGCCCGGCCTTCCGCGCGAGTGGACCTGCGCGCTGCCCCCTGCTTGCGCGATGCGGAAGCCGACTTCGTCCGCTTACCGGTAGCTTGGTGCGAGGCGCTGCGTCCCCGCCCGCCTACCGCGCTGGTCACCTCGTCGGCCGTATCCCGGCTGATGATCTTGTTGAAGTTGCTTTTCTCTCCGTTGGCCGTGTGCTCCTGATAGAGCAGCGCCAGTTTGCTCTCGTCGAATTTATCGAACCAGTCGTCCCAGCCGATCTCCTCCAGCGAGCCGGCGCCGCCGTAGCCCGGGAAGTCGAGGCGAATGATGCCGGGATCGTCGTCGCCGCGCTCAGTACGAGCGACGGCCGCCGGTTTGGCGCCCCGCTCTTCCGCCCATCGGCGAATCTCGTCGTGATCGGTGGTGACTTTGGAAGTGGTGCTAGGTGTCATATCGTTGTCCTCTCCTCTGCTTTGCTCAAGCGATTTCGGCGGCTGAACCTTTGCAGCTTAGGATGCGCGCCGGCAATTGGCAGTTGGCAATTGTCGGGCGCGGCGATGCACTCCTCGAAGGAGATTCAGCGTTCTCCGAATCGCGCGCGAGGATTGCGATTGCGGAAGGAATTTAATCGGAGCAGGTTCTCAGGCTAACGCGTCAAGAGAAGGAACCCAGCAACATCCGGCGTCCTGGTGAGCTGTTGAGCCGGGTTCATCGGGGAGGAAATACGTGACAACTGCGATTGCCCGGTCCGCTGGGGCGTCCCCCATTTTCCCCGATTTTCGTAGATACTATGGATGTAGCTTTTGAAACCGTCTATGACAACCTGCGTGCACGAAGTTCCTGCTCCCTCCCAGCAACAACCTTTGGCCTACGATCCGCTGCTCGACGACATCGGATTCATGACCTGCATGACCCTGGTGCTGCTCGGAAATTACGCGCAGACCGGGCATCTGGGCGGACCGCTGGCGTACACGCCGTACAACGTGGCGGCGCACCTGGCCGGTCCTGAGAATGGCGGCCTGCGCTACGATTACCGCCGTCCGAAGCATCCTTACTCCGACAAGTTCATGATGGCGGCGGGCCACTCGGTCCCCACCTGCTATGCGCTGTGGATGATCATGGGCCAGGCACTGTATCGCAAGCATCAGCAGACCGGCGATCCGCGTTATCGCGTGGAGCCTCAGGTCGCGATGCTGCCGATTGACGCGCTGGGATTCCGGCGCGGCGCGGGCGCGCTGAAGACGCTGCTGCACGACACCGGGCTGGAAGACCATCCGCTGTTCGCGCAAGCCAAAGGCCGCGGCATTCGCGCGCTCCAGGGACATGCCGAAAGCACCGATGTGACCAACGACGTGAACGGCGGACCCTCCGGCATCGGCATTGCCACGGCCGCGGGCAAAGCGGCGTTCTGGGACATTGTGGGCGCACCCGCGGGCGGGCCGAAGGTGATCGCGCTGGAAGGCGAGTTCGCGCTCACCGAAGGTCACGCGCAGGAGTTGAAGACGCAGGCGCTCGCGTTGCAGGTGGGCAAACGTTTGCGCGTGATGGTTTCCGACAACAATGCCGGCATCGACGATTGCCTGATTGGCGGCCCGATTGGCGGCGTGATCTGCGCCGACTTTGGCGAGTGTTACGAGCTGGTGAACCAATGGACGTCGTATGGATGGAATGTCTTTACGATGTCGAACGGCAACGATTACGGCGAAGTGACCGCGGCGCTGAAAGCCATGGACGAAGTGGACGCGCACGACCGCCGTCCGATCGTCGCCATCGGCAAGACTATCAAGGGCTACTGGCCGGCGGCCGCCAATGGAAAAATTACCGGCTACGCCGGCGATCAGTTGGTAAGTTACGCCAGCCATCCCTACGCGCTGAAGATGAACTCGGAGTATTTCATCGCGCTGGCGCAGACCTTCGAGAAGCATTACGGCGTGGAGTTTGAAGGCATCCGCAAGGGGCCGGTCACCGACAACCGCGAACGGTTGATCCAGTTCAAGACGAACATCGACATCGTAATGTCGCTGCTCGACCGCAACGGGTTGGGCGATCGGCTGGCCGACCGGCTGGTGGAAATCGGCGACACCGTGCGCGACGACGTGAAGCTGCGCATTTCGGCGGCGAGCGATCCCTTCCTCGACGATCGCCTGCGCGTGGCGGCGCTGCCGGAAGAGCCGCAGAAGGTCACGATTCGCAATGCAGTTTCCGGTAAGGAGAAGGAAGTCAGCATTGCGCTGTTCAAGAAGCCGGGCGAGGTGGCGGGAGCGCGGCGCGGGATCTCCGAAATTATCAAGTGGATGAACTACGTCACCGACGGACGGTTCTTCACCGTGGCCGCCGATCTTTCCGAGTCGATCAACGTGGAGCACGGCGCGTTGTGGGGACACTACAGTCCCACGACCAATCCGCTGGGCACGCGGTTGAAGGCGCCCATCCAGGAGGCGGGCAACGTTTCCACCGCGATCGGGCTGGTGAGTCAGAGCGCGTCGGTCGATCCGGAAAAGTTTGCCGGCGTCTGGGCCTTAAGCGGCACCTACGGAGCGTTCACGCCGCTGATGTACACTCCGGCGCGCGTCTGGAGCCAGCAGAACCAGGACAGCAAATTCCACGTCGGCGTGCTGCACATTCTGGCCGCGCACTCCGGTCCGGAGACTGCGGCGGACGCGCGCACCCACTTCGGCATCTTCGCGCCCCAGGTGTGGAAGCTGTTCCCGCGCGGTCAGGCAATCAATCTGAGCTTCTGGGATTACAACGATGTTGCGCCCGGCTACTTCGCGGCGGCGGAAATCGCGGCGCGCGATCCGCACGTGGGCCTCATCACGATTGAAGTGGCGCGCCCCGACTTTCCGGTTGCGGACCGCAATCATTTCGCCGACACCGATCTGCGCGCCGCGGCCAAAGGCCTGTACGTGATTCGCGATTTCGCGCCCGGCAAGCCGCGCCACGGTTACGTGGTCGCCTCAGGATCGAGTTCCACGGTGAATCTGGTGAAGGTGCTGCCGAAGCTGGAAGCGGCCGGCGTCAACGTGAAGGTGATTTCGGCGATCAGCGAGGAGTTGTTCGATCGCCAGCCGCAAGCGTATCGCGATTCGGTGCTGCCGCCCGAGGCCCGCTACGATCTGATGGTGGTTTCGACGGGCACGCGACGCGTGTGGCCGCTGCGCAACCTCGGGCCACTGACGGACGAGTATTCGCTCACCTCCGACTTCGACAATCATTGGAGAAGCGGCGGCCTGGAAGCCGACGTGATCGCGGAAGCGCATCTCGATCCCGAATCGATTTTGCGAGGTGTGGAGCGATTCGCCAACGAACGCGAGCGCCGCATCGGCGAGCAACGCAAAATGATCGGCTAGGCGACTGCCGCATGTCCAGCGGCGAATCACACTTGCCTTTTTCGACATTACGGCGCCAGAAATCCAGAGCTGCAAGCGTCGGTTGCGGATAGCAATTGTGTAGAATCGTGCTGCCACATTGCATGGCTCCGATAGGAATCCTACCGGCATGCCGCGCGGCTTCATCAGTTACACCGTGGTTCGCTCACCCAACGTCGCTCAACTGAAACTCACCTAGCCTCTTCTACGTGCAATCGTAGCCATGTTTTTTCGACCTCTTCGCGCAGCATAACGCCACTTCGGTCCAGAACGCTTAACCATCATTACCGGCTCGCCGGCTTCATTAAATCTTTAGAAGGAGATCGATGGCCATGAGCAACCGATTTCATGGTACGACGCGCCGGAGGCGAATCCGGCAGACAGCAACGCTCGCGTTTTGCGTGATTCTTTGCATGTTAGCGCCGGCTGTTTTGGCAAATGCCCAGAGTCTCAATCCATTCTGGACGCCACATCTGACGCCCCTTCCGCCGCCGGATGACGGCCTTGCTCCCGTGCGGAACGGCCAGCAGGATCCCTCGTCGCCATGGACGCCGCTGACGAACCAACCCACATTCCGGGCTTCCGTCCCCCTGCTGCTGACCGATGGTACGGTCCTGATGCAGGATGAGGGCGCCCAGGACTGGTGGCGCTTGACTCCCGACCAGAACGGCAGCTATGTGAATGGCACCTTCACCCAGATTGCCTCGTTGCCCGCCGGCTACAGTCCGCTCTATCACTCTTCGGCGGTCTTGCCCGACGGGCGGCTCATCATCGAAGGCGGAGAATACAACTTCGGCCAGTCCGTGTGGACGGACCTTGGCGCAATTTACGATCCGCTCGCCAATACCTGGACCTCCGTCGATCCTCCGCCGTTTTTTGGCACCTGCTGCGGATTCGGCCATCCGACCATCGGCGACGCCCAGAGCGTGATTCTGTTCGATGGAACCTACATGCAGGCAAACTGCTGTACTACCGACGAAGCGCTTCTGGACCCTGTAAACCTGACTTGGACTCGCACCGGCAGCGGCAAATTCGATATCAATGACGAAGAGGGCTGGACGCTGCTTCCCAACAAGCAGGTGCTGACCGTCGATGCTTACGTGTTCGCCTATGATCCCACGGGGACGAACTCGGAAATCTACGTGCCGGGCTCTGGCAAGTGGCACAGCGCGGGAAGCACCATCGTCCAACTGTGGGATTCGGCGGCGGCATGCGGCGGCCAGAACGATGCCACGCAGGAGGTCGGCCCCGCAGTGCTGCGCCCCGACGGCACGGTCTTCGCGACCGGCGCGAACACATGCGGCGGCGGCGCCTCCGGCCACACGGCAATCTTCAACAGCAACACCGCTACCTGGACGGCAGGTCCGGACTTTCCGCCGAACCTCAACATCGCCGACGGCCCTGCTGCGCTGGAGCCAAACGGCAACGTCCTAATGGTCGCGAGTCCCGGCTACGGCGCGCGTCCTATCACAGTTCTGGAGTGGGATGGCGCTAACCTCAATACGGTTCCTGGACCGCCGCGAGCTTCTCGTGACGGCTCGTACGTTTGCAACTTCCTGGTTCTGCCCACAGGACAAATCCTGTTCACGGATTTCTCGCGTGATGTCGAAATCTACACTCCCTCCGGAAGTTATGCTCCCTCGTGGGCGCCGCGCATTCAGAGCGCGCCTTCCACGGTAAGTCCGGGAGGCTCCTACAGCATCTCCGGTCACCTGTTCAATGGAATGTCGCAGGGTGCAGCATATGGCGACGACGTGCAGGCGGCCACCAATTACCCGCTCGTCCGCATTACCAACAATGCGACCGGGCATGTTTTCTATAGCCGCACGCACGACCACAGCAGCATGGGCGTTGCCTTTAACGGTTTGGTTTCCACCCATTTCGATGTTCCCGCGAACCAGGAAACGGGACCCAGCACGTTGGTCGTTGTCGCCAACGGCATTCCCTCGCAGTCGGTTGCGGTGAACGTTCAGTAATGAGGCGGGCGTTCACCGCATCGTGGATACGCGCGTGAACAACCGCTGATTGGTCCTGCCCACAATCCAACCTGGCTAACGAGCGCCGAAAGGCGCTCGTTGTTCATTCCGCCAGGACATCTCCGACGCGTCCGCCGCCCACCACGCGCGGACCAAGGGGGCGAGAGCTTACGTCGGCGTCACCGCCCACTGGACCGCGCTCCGGATGCTGGTTCAACTCGCGTCCGGCAAGCCGCCCGAGCGCGGTGAGGAATGAACGCGTCACCGCGCTCTCGCTTTCTTTCCCGGTAAAGCGATGCGGGTCGCGGCTTCCGGTGCCGGGCATGAAGCGGTTCGCTATTCCAAGAATGTCGGCCACGGTTCCGGGGGCGATGCCGTGAGCCCCGGCCAGCAGTTTTGCCTGCGGCGTGAGGATGATCTCCGCTTTGCCGCGCGCAGCCGCGTCGACGATGCGACGGGCGGCGCGATGCGGCTCCATTGCGCTCACCGGCAGCGTGGCTCCCAGCGCGAACCAGCTGTACTCCTTGCGATGATCGCCCTTGAAGACCGCATTAGCGTGCGAGCCGGTGCGCATCAGCCCGGGGACAACCGTTGTTACCTTGATGTTGTCCTTCGCCAGCTCCGCGCGCAGTGCCTCGCTGAAGCCGACCGCCGCAAACTTGGCGCAGCTGTAAGGCGTGAGGTGCGGGATAGCGACCTTGCCGCCGATGGAGGTGATGTTCACGATGCGTCCGGCGCGCCGCTCCAACATCGGCGGCAGCGCGGCCAGCGTGGTGTAGACGATCCCCCAGAACATCGTTCCCATGGCGGCTTCGAAGTCGGCCAGCGTCTGCGACTCGATCGGCCCGACCGCGATGGTGCCGGCGTTGTTCACCAGCACATCGATGCGGCCAAAGCGCTCCGTGGCTTCGCGGATGAAGCGCGTCGCCTGTGCGTGATCGGCAATGTTGCACAAGCTGGCCAATACGTCGGCGCGCATCGAACGCAGACGCGACTCCGCCTCCTGCAGCACCTCCTGATCGCGGCCGCAGATGGCCAGCTTCGCACCGCGCGCCGCGAACTCCTGCGCGAGGGCGAAGCCGAGCCCGCGCGAGCCGCCGGTGATCACGACCACCTGGCCGGCAAAACTCGGCACCGCACGCGCCCGCTTCCACACCTCGCGGCCGAGCAGGACGGCGCCGATTCCGGCCGCCGTGCCGGCTACGCCGAATCCCGCCGCCGACGCCAGTAAAGCGTTTCTGAGTCGCATAAGACCTCCAGTTGATGCCAGGAAGATTCTGGTTAAGGGTCGCTTTGAAGGGGCATGGCGTCAGCCGTGCCGTGAAAGCAAATTCGAGGGGCGTTGGCCTCGGCGTCGCCTCCGAACAAACTTGGTCAAACCTTCCCTAGATCTTCGGCTCTTCTCCGGCCTTTACCTGGCCGAAGTTCAGCAGAGTGACGATGGTGACGCCGCCGCAGATGTTTCCGGCTGTAGCCAGCGCGAGCCATTCGAGGAAGCGGCTGAACGGCACCGCGCCGGCGAAGACCGCCGACATGATCTCGCCCGTGCTGGCAATGCAGTGCGCAAACTGGCCGATGCCGACAACAAACGTCAGCAGCCAGATCACCGCGATCTGTCCGATGGTCCAATGGCTGGCGGTGACCATCCATGCCACCAGCGCGATCAGCCAGCCGCCAATCACGCCGCTCCAGAATAGATGCAGCGCGGTGCCCTGCGCCGCAACACTGCCCAGCTGCACCAGAGCCCTGCTGGTCGGCTCGGTCAGCGCGGTGCTGCGAACGGCAAGCGCGGCGAAGCCCATCGCGCCCAGCACATTGCACACGAATACCACAACCCACAGCCGCGTCGTGTCGGCCACGTGACGGCGCTCGCTGAGCACCAGCGCGACGGGATAAAGCGTGTTCTCGGTAAATAGTTGCGCGCGCCCGATGATCACCGCAATGAAGCCGATGGGATACAGCATGTTGGCGATGAAAGCATGGCCGGGCACATCGCCCAATACCGCCGTCGCCGCTGCAACGCCGAGGCCGGTGAGCCCCATGGAGAAGCCGCCCGCCAATCCGGAGAACGCCAGCGCATGCGTCGAGCGCCGCAGTTCGTCGTGGGCGTTGTCTTCGACCTTCTCGAAGATCTCCCGCGCAGTCCGTCGCAAGCTCTGTTCCGAGGTGGTGACCATGGGCAGCTCGTCGCTCGGCGTTTAGATGCCTGCAGGCAGAATCAGGTGGGGTGCTGTGTACCACGGCTGCGCTCGCCGCCATCTAACAAAACGGGACTTTACGATCGTCGGGAGAGATGCAATGAAGAATGCCTTGCGAATTACAGCGGCAGTGTTGGGGCTGATGTGCGGCGCGGTCCTGGCGCAACAGAGCGGCACGATCAACACGTTGAGCGTGAATCCGCGCCAGAACCAGGAGCTCACGAACAGTACGGGCACAGAAACGGGGCAGCCGACCGAGGCGGTTCCGGGCAGCGAAACCGAGCCCAACGGGCTTGTTCCCGTCACCAGCAACATGGTTGGCTCGGGCAGCAACGGCAACATGGACCAGAGCGCCACGCCCAGCAAAGGCGAGAGCGCGACGGCGAAGCCCGCCTCGAGCGCGACGGCTGCAACCAACTCTCAGTCTAAGGCTAAGCCGAAGCGGTAGCCGGCCAGCGCGAGAGATCGAAGCCGAGGTGAGCCGGCGCTCGAGAGGCTCGCGGTTTCCTCAAGCCGGTCGAACCAAGTAATATAAGGACAGGCCTTTCCGGCGGGGTGAGCAGTACCGCACGCGAGCAGCGTAGAAAGAGAGTTCCGCCCAATCGCTAGCTGCTAGTTGCTAGCTCTTGTTATGGCAGTTCCAATTTCCCAGATGTGGACGGTCGCGACGTACGTCCTCAAGCAGCGCCTGCAGGGGCGCAAGCGCTATCCGCTCGTGCTGATGCTGGAGCCGCTGTTTCGCTGCAACCTGGCCTGCGCCGGCTGCGGCAAAATCCAGTATCCCGCGCACGTGCTCAAGCAGCAGCTCACGCCTGAGGAGTGCTTCCGCGCGGTCGACGAGTGCGGCGCTCCCATGGTCTCCATCCCCGGCGGCGAGCCGCTGATGCATCCGGAGATCGACCGCATCGTCGAAGGGCTGGTCGCGCGCAAGAAGTACATTTACCTGTGCACCAACGCCCTGCTGCTCAAGGAAAAGATCGACCTGTTCAAGCCGAGCAAGTACCTGACCTTCTCCGTGCACATGGACGGCGAGCGCGAGCACCACGACTTCTCCGTGTGCCGCGAGGGCGGCTACGACATGGCGCTCGACGGCGTGAAGGAAGCTTTGCGCCGCGGCTTCCGCGTCACCACCAACACCACGCTCTTTGACGGCGCCGATCCCAACAGCGTGCGCCGCTTCTTCGACGAGATGATGGAGCTCGGCATCGAGGGCATGATGCTCTCGCCCGGCTACTCTTACGAGAAGGCGCCCGACCAGAAGCACTTCCTCGGACGCGCGCGCACCCGGCGGCTGTTCCGCGCGATCCTGTCGAACCGCAAGAAGAGCTGGGTGTTCAACCAGTCGCCGCTGTTTCTGGAATTCCTGATGGGCAAGCGCGACTATCCGTGCACCGCGTGGGGTATGCCGACCTTCAACCTCTTCGGCTGGCAGAAGCCCTGCTACCTGCTGCAGGACGGCTACGCCGATACCTTCGACGAGCTGATGCGCGAGACCGAGTGGCACCGATACGGCACCGAGAGCGGCAATCCCAAGTGCGCCAATTGCATGGTGCACAGCGGCTACGAAGCCTCCGCCGTTCACGATACCTTCGGGTCGCTCAAGGGATTTGTGGCGACGGTGCGCGCGACCTTCTCGACCAGGCACCGGGATCAGGAAGCTCTGGCCATGCTCAACGAAGAGGTCAAGCCCGTCCACACCTACAATCCGCTGGTGCAGATCTCTTCCGACTCCTAGCTCCCGACCAGAGAGCTCATCCCTACGCAGCTAAAAGGTCGAGCCAGCGCCGGTTCCGAGGGTGGATTCCCGCCTAATTCGCGACACGCGAAAAACCTGCGCTGCTCGCGCGCTGTGTTTGCGCGGAAATCGCGTATCGACGAGAGCGGGTGCCAGAGGAACGAGACGCTCCCGTAGGTCTCCGAACATCTATTAAGCGCCGGCGTCACCTTACCCCAGGTACGCCCGCGCCATCGGCCGCCACCACGGCCAATCGTGATAGCTGCGGTCGCCCCAGACGTACAGCTCATGCCGGATGCCGCGCGCCCGCATAATACCGGCCATCTGCTCGTTATCGTTCCAGCACATGTCCCATTCGCCAGTCGAGAGCACGGTGCGGATGTGGTTGTAGCGCCAACCATCGGTGCAGTTCGCAAGGTAATCCGGCGGGTTATTGAAGTACACGTCCTCGCCGTACCAGCCGTTGAGGAAGCGCTTGATGTCATAGGCGCCGCCCATGCAGATGCAGTCGGTCACTTTGTCGGGATGGCGCATGGCGAAATTGAGCGCGTGATAGGCGCCGAAACTGCATCCCGTGACCATGGTGCGCGGGTTCCAGTTCCGGTTCCACATCAGCGGGATCACGTCGTTCAGGAGGTAGCGCTCGTACGCAAGGTGCCGTTGCACCCTCCAGTACGGATGTGCCCACTTGTTGTACCAGCTCTCGCTGTCGACGCTGTCCACGCAGTAAATCTGCAGCCAGCCGTTCTCCAGCCGGTCGGCGACGGCCTCGATCATCTTGTTGTCTTCGTACTCGTAAAACCGGCCCTGCGATGTCGGAAAGACGATGACCTTGGGGCCGTCATGGCCGAAGACGAGCAGGTCCATGTCGCGGCCGAGATCGTGCGACCACCAGCGGTGAAATTCGCGATTCAAGTTATGCGTGCCTCGAAAGGGATTTATTGCTGCATGGAAATCGTCAATTCTACAGTACGCCGGTGCTACGGTCATGGCGCGTAAACGAGTGGGCGGCAACCACCTGCGCAGACATTGTTCGCCGGGCCGAGGTGAGAACCATGGAATTGTCATTCGAGCGCCTTTGCCTCCAACCGCTTTATCGCGAGACAGCCCGCTAGTTGCCGGCCTGCATCACGTTTGCCCCTCGATCGCATCTAACCTGCGAACCAGAAACTCAGCGCTACATTCCAGGTGCCCTGTTATCATGCCTATCGCCATCGACATGCCCGAAACCACCGCCGTTCCAGCCACTGACCTGAAGTCCCGGCTGCGCCTGCACGAGCAGTTCCCGTCGCAGCTTGAGGACGAGAAGCACGACGTGATCGTCTACCTGCCGCCGATGTACGACGCCGACCCGGAACGCCGCTTCTCCGTGCTGTACATGCAGGACGGGCAGAACCTCTTCGATCCGGCCACGGCTTTCAACGGCAACTGCTGGCACATGGGCGAGACGGCGGACGCGCTGGCGCTGGCCGGCGAGATCGAGCCGCTGATCATCGTGGGCATCTACAACGCCGGCGAGCATCGCATCGACGAATACACGCCGGTTGAGGACAAGCGCCTGGGTGGAGGGCAGGCCGATGCTTACGGCCAGATGCTGGTCGAGGAGTTGAAGCCGTTCATCGACCGCACCTATCGCACTCTCCCGGGAACCGCGAACTGTGGCTTAGGTGGCTCGTCGCTAGGCGGACTAGTTACGCTCTATCTCGGCCTGCGTTACACCTGGATGTTCAGCAAGCTGGCGGTGATGTCGCCGTCGGTGTGGTGGCGCAATCGGGCGATTCTGAAGACCGTCTCGCAAATCCGCCGCAAACCCGAGTTGAAGATCTGGCTGGACATCGGCACCAAGGAAGGGCAGCGCGCCCTGCCCGATGCCCGCGAGCTCAACCTGGCGCTCGTCAAGAAGGGATGGGCGCAGGGCCATGATTTGTTCTATATCGAAGCCGATGGCGCAACCCACTCCGAATCCGCCTGGGCTGAGCGGGTCGCGCCGATGCTGAAGTTCCTGTTCCCGGCAAAATAGGGGCGCCCATCGCCCAGAGCAGCCCGGTCCTCGGCTTGTCTGTGACGCCAGTCACTGGCACAATGGATAGAGCGTCACACCTCGTTGCGGCTGCCGTCACAGGCCGCCGCCACATTCCCAAATACGATTGTCAGCAGTTATCGACGGGGTTTCAGGTCCCTCTCCGAACAGTAACCGAAATGGCGGCGGCCTGCCGCATTGCAATCATTCCAGGCGAACGAAGAGCAAGGTGAGCATTCATGTTGTTAAAGCCTTTTGTCATTAATACGCATGGGCAAATCGTGTTCCCGGGAAATTTCTTCCCCGAGCTGGATTTTTCCGTGTTCAAAAGCCTGAAGCAGTTTGCCGCGGTGATCCGGCGCGACTTCGGGGAGAAGGCGCCCACCGACGCGGAAATCGCCGAACGTGTGCAGGCCGGCGAGTATAAGAGCCGCTACGAACTTTGCCGTAATCTGGTATTGAACCGCTTCTGGGCAAACCGCTACACGCTGACTATGTACGAGAAGCGGCCGGTGCGCTTCGGCGACCTTCCCCGCAACCGCGAGGATATCTTCCTTCCCGTCTACAAGCCGCGCGATTGGTCGCCGCTGTTGACCGCCTACGAAGCCGGATATCGGCAGCTGCCGCCATCGTTCGACGAAGACGTCGAGGACCGCTGCTTCGCGATTCTTCTGCACGTTTTTCGCAATCGCCTGAGCGCCGGCGGCGAGCTTCGCCCCATCCGCCCTTCGGTCGCCGAGGCGCTGGACGATCCCACCAACCGCGTGCGGCATCTGTTGCGCTACAACCCCGATTACCTGCGCTATACGCGCGACGATGTCATCGATTGTCTGCATCCGGTGCCCGAGGTCGAGGCCTTGATGCGTCAATGCATGATCCTGCACAACGAATATTCCTGGGACCCTTCGGTCAGCACGCTGAAAGAAATCGCGCAGCTGCAGGACGACGACCACGTGGTCGCGTTTTATCCGCGCAGCGACGCGGTAATGGAGTTCATCCAGCGGGTGAAGAGCGATGACGGGTCGGGGCCGCGGGTGCGGCAGATGCCCAGGCGTCCCGTCGGCTCCGAGACCCTGGCGCTTAGCGAACCCATCCGGCCGTACCCGCCGGTTCAGGTGAAAGACCGTTTCAAAGTCTTGCCGCATATCGAAGCGATTGCGACCTACGAGGGCGAAATCAAGTGCAGTAACGCCGACCTTATCCGTAATCACGCCTACTGCTGGTCGCGCATGGCGGCGACGGAAATTTCGGAGAAGACCGGCATCGAGTCGCGCTGTTACACCGAGCTGCACCTGGAAGAAATGGCGCTGATCGCGGCCCGGCGGGCTCTAACGAAATCGAAACGAAAACCTGCCGAAATCGGAGCGGTGCTGTTCTGCAGCTGCACCAGCAGCAAGCTGATTCCGTCGGTCGCAACCTGGCTCTCCGGCGAATTGGGGCTGATGCAGACGCACACCTCATGCGACATCATTGCCGCCTGCGCCGGGCTGCCCTATGGTGTCGCCGAGGCCACCCGCCTGCTGCAGGAGATTGAACGGCCGGTGCTGCTGGTGTGCGCCGAGAAGTTCTCCGACAAGATCGGCACGGTGCGCACCTCGCGCATGATCTTCGGAGATGGCGCTGCGTCCATGGTGATCGCTCCCGCGCCCGAGGGCGCCCCCTCCGATATCGAGGTTTTCCAGACCTATGCCAGCGGCCCATGGTCGGAGGTGAATTCGATCATCTGGCCCAATCCCGAGTTCGACAACAACATCACTGTCTACGGGCCGGAGGTGAAGGCGCTGGTCACCCGTTATCTGAAGCAGATGATGGGAGAGTTGGGGCAGCTTCCCGGGCCGAACGGCAACGGCGGCACGATGATCGAAGCAGTCGACGTGGTGGTGCCGCACCAGGCAAACAAGAACATGGTGCTGACGCTGGCGGAGGCGGCCGGCATCCCCGGCGACCGGATCTTCTTCAACATTGAGCGCGTCGGCAACACCTCGTCGGCGAGTATCCTCATGGCGGTACATGATGCGGTGAAGGAAGGCCGGATCGACCGTCCCATGCGGGTCTTCGCGCCGGGCTTCGGCGCCGGCGCGGTGGGCGGATACGTAATCATGCGGGTCGATCCCGCGGTGGTGAGCGTTACAGAAAATAGGAGTTACGCAATGACAACCGCTGAAAGTGCAAACGGAAATGGTACGTACGCAACGTCGCTGGCCGGGCGGGTGGCGCTCGTAACGGGCGCTTCGCGCGGTATCGGACGCGCAATCGCGGTCGAGTTGGCGCGGCGCGGCGCGCATGTTGCCCTCAACTTCCGCTCCGACGAAAAGCAGGCGGAAATCGCCGCCGCTGAAATCAGCGAGCTCGGCGTCGAGTGCCTGCTGGTGCAGGGCGACGTGGCCAAGAAAGGCGAGGCCGCGCGGCTCGTCAAGCAGGTGATCGACAAGTGGCAGCGGCTCGACATTCTGGTGAACAACGCTGGCATCACGCGCGATCGCTCCATGCGCAAGATGACGGATGAGGACTGGGGCGCCGTCATCAACGTGAACCTGAACGGCACTTTCTACTGCGCCAGCGCAGCCATCCCGGCCATGATCAACCAGCGTTACGGGCGCATCATCAACATCAGCTCGGTCGTGGGACAGATGGGCGCCTTTGGGCAGGCAAATTACTCGGCCAGCAAGGGCGGCATCATCGCGTTTACGAAGACGCTGGCGCTGGAAATGGCGAAGTTCAACATCACCGCCAACGCAATCGCTCCGGGATTCACCTCGACGGAGATGGTGGATGCCATTCCTGAGGAGATTGCGGCGCAGATCAAGGCCAAGATTCCGCTCGGCCGCTTTGCCACTCCCGAGGAGATCGCCAAGGCGGCGGCGTTCCTGGCCGCCGAGGGCGATTACATCACCGGCCAGGAGCTCAACGTGAACGGCGGATATCACATGTAAGCGTGCTGCGGCTCCTAGCAGTGCGGCCGACTAAACCACCATTATTTGTCTGTACAAGAGAAAAGCCGCGCGTCTGGGCGTCTTCTGATGCATACTGCCGCAGGCGCTTCACGGCTCAAGGCAGCTACGTCGCCGGCGTAGGTAAGTTGAAGACCAGCCGTGCAGCGGCGAGATGGGTTCAGCCCGGAGTGTCAACCCCGGTGTGGTTCTTATTCAAGGTCCTGAGCCGCGGCGGCGCGGCCGGCGTTAGTCGCCACATTTACGTCGGCTTGATGCTGACCGACGGATTACTTTGCGCATGGGGACGCGATCTTGAAGGTCGCTCTACCATTGAGCTACGCGGTGGCGTAGCTCGATTCAAACAGGCAGGAAATTATGGCAACCGAAGCAGTCCAACCCGCACTCACTCCCGCCGAAACCAAGCTTGAGGACCTCCGCGAAAAGCGGCACAAACTCGAGCAGGGCGGGGGCCGCGAGCGAATCGACAAGCAGCACAAGTCCGGCAAGCTGACGGCGCGCGAACGCATCGCCCAGCTGGTTGACCCAGCCAGCTTCCAGGAGATCGGCATCTTCGCCAAGCACCGTGCCACGCTTTTCGGCATGGAAGGCAAAGAGGTCCCGGCGGACGGCGTAGTCACCGGATGCGCCACCATCGACGGCCGCACCGTACATCTTGCCAGCCAGGACTTCACCACGCTGGGCGGCGCGGCGGGAGAGGTGCACTGCGCCAAGATCGCCGACATGATGCAACTGGCGCTCAAGACCGGCAGCCCGTTCGTCTTCATCAACGACTCCGGGGGCGCGCGCGTGCAGGAGGGCATTGACAGCCTCTCCGGTTACGCCAAAGTTTTTTACAGCAACGTCCAGCTCTCAGGCACGGTGCCGCAAATCTCCGTCATTTGCGGCCCCTGCGCGGGTGGCGCAGCCTACAGCCCCGCGCTCACCGACTTCATCATCCAGACGCGCCGCGCGCAAATCTTCATTACCGGCCCGCAGGTCATCAAGCAGGTCACCGGCGAAGTTGTCACCTCCGACGCGCTCGGCGGCCCGGCGGCGCAGATGAACCGCTCCGGCGTCATTCACCTCATCGCCGAAGACGATGACAATGCGCTGCTGCTCTGCCGTCGTCTGCTGAGTTTTCTGCCGTCGAATAACATGGAGGACCCGCCGCGGCTGCCACACGAAAACGCGATCGAGGACGATCCCGAACTCGACAGCGTGGTCCCGACGGACCCCAAGATCAGCTATGACGTGCGCGACGCGATCCACCGCATCGTTGATCATCAGGACCTGTTCGAAATCCAGCCGGGTTTCGCGCCCAACGTGGTCATCGGTTTCGCCCGCCTCGAAGGCCGCTCGATCGGCATTGTGGCCAACCAGCCGGCGGCGCTGGCCGGCGTGCTCGACATCAACGCCTCCGACAAGGTGGCCCGTTTCGTGCGCTTCTGCAACGCATTCAACATTCCGCTGCTCACGTTCGTGGATTGCCCCGGCTTCCTGCCCGGAGTCGATCAGGAGTACGGCGGCATTATCCGGCATGGCGCGAAAATTCTCTTCGCCTACTCCGCCGCGACAGTACCGAAGCTGACGGTCGTGCTGCGCAAGGCATATGGCGGGGCATACATCGCGATGTGCTGCAAAGACCTGGGCGCCGATCGCGTGGTGGCGTGGCCGACGGCGGAGATCGCGGTGATGGGCGCCGAGGGCGCAGCCGAGATCGTTTTCCGCCACGAGATCGATTCTGCGGAAAATCCCCAGGCGAAGCGGCACGAGCTGATCGAGCTTTACCGCGGCACATTCTCGAACCCTTACGTTGCGGCCGGGCGCCGACTGGTGGACGACGTGATCGAGCCGTCACAAACGCGGCGATACCTGGCGCTGGCGCTGCAGGCGCTGCACAGCAAGCGCGAATTCCGCCCGCACAAGAAGCATGGGCTGATTCCGCTGTGAAGCGGTAGAGCTGGCCTTTAGGCCAGCGTCCGAAAGGCGATGTAACAGGGCACGAGTTTAGTCGTGCCGGTAAGCTGCTATCCGGTTTCGGAGCGGCCGTCAGGCCGGAGCTTAACTATGGATGATTTGCACCAGGAATCGGGAGGCCTCACGGCCGACCTCATGGCAGTGATCGCAGAAGCCGCCGCTGCCTACCTTGGCCGGCCGGTATGCATCGTTTCGGTGCGACTGCATGCGCAAGCGGACGGCGAGCGCAGTAGCTGGTCCGATCAGGGGCGCAGCGTGCTGCAAACCTCTCACAACCTGGTGCAGCGCGGGCACTAACGAAGAGTGAATCGTGAAACTGACCATCAGCATTAACGGACGCAGCTACGATGTCGAGGTGGAGGATGCGGCTGAGCCCGCCTCACTGGAACATACTTTGCCGCCGGTACAATCCAGCGTACTGCCCACTGCGGCCATCGGCGCCTCCTCCGATCTCGACGAGGCTAAAGTCGTTCGCAGCCCGCTGGCCGGCGTTGTGACACGGGTGCAGGTGCAGCCGGGACAGAAGGTGAAGGCCAACGATCTCCTGTTGTTGATGGAAGCGATGAAGATGGAGATCAAGATCACCACGCACTCGGACGGGACGATCAAGTCAATCGAGGTCTCGCCCAGTGATGCCGTTCGCCCGAACCAGGTAATGGTCTGCCTGGAATAGCTATTTCTTGATTGCCGCCTCGACCGCCTGCAGCGCTTCGGCACATTGCTCGCGCGAAACGTCCAGGTGGGTGACGAACCGGATCAGCTGCGGGCCCACTCCATTGGCCAGCACATTTTTCGCCGCCAGCTTCTTCGAGAGTTCGCCGGAGTTCATCCCTGTGCCCGCTATATCGCAGATCAGGATGTTGGTCTGCACCTTCGCCGGATCGATCTTGAATCCCGGCACTCGCGCCAGTCCTTCCGCCAGAAACTTGGCGTTCCGGTGGTCTTGGGCGAGCTTCTGCGGACCCTGTTCGAGTGCGATCAGCCCCGCTGCTGCGAGAATTCCGGCCTGCCGCATGCCCCCGCCCAGCGCCTTGCGATAGATCCGGCCGCGATCGATCATCTCCGCCGTGCCCACCAGCAGCGAGCCCACCGGCGCCCCCAGCCCCTTCGACAGGCAGAACATCACGGTATCGGCCTTGGCGGTCAGCTTCGCTACGTCCATGCCGAGCGCCACCGCGGCGTTGAAGACGCGCGCGCCATCCAGATGCACGGGCAGCCCGGCATCGTGGGTGCGGTCGCAAACATCCTCGAACACCGCGGCCGGCGTGATCGTGCCGCCCGCCATGTTGTGCGTGTTCTCCAGCGATACCAGTCCGGTCTTTGCCGCGTGGTAGCTCTTGGTCTTCAGCTTCGCCTCGACATGCTTCCACGTCATCACGCCGTCTTCGGCCCAAACGGTGCGCGGCACCACACCGGAGAAGTGCGCCATCATCGCCATTTCATAGTTGAAGACGTGCCCGCGCTCCTCGCAGATAACCTCCTGGCCGTGATGGGTGTGGAGCTTGATGGCGATCTGGTTGCCCATAGTGCCGCTGGGCACGAACAGCGCCGCCTCGCGTCCGAAGATTTCTGCCGCATGCTGCTCCAGGCGGTTGATAGTCGGATCTTCGGCATACACGTCGTCGCCGACCTCCGCCTCGAACATCGCCCGCCGCATCTCGGGTGAGGGCTTAGTGACGGTGTCGCTGCGCAGGTCGATGGCTGGCTGGGTGCGCTTGGAGACGGACGGCTCGGCTTCAGCGGTCGAGGTATACATGCGTCTAGTTTAGCGTGAGCCGAGGCAGACTAGGCGCGCGCGGCCTGCTCGTCGGAGCCCAGGGGCAGGAAATACTGGGTCCCGCGGATCGGCTCGCTCACCCGCCGCAGCAGGGCCTGCAGGTCCTCGCTGCGCTCGACAAAGTCGATTTCCGAGGTGTTCACGATCAACAGGTCCGACGACGTGTAGTGAAAGAAGAAGTGCTCGTAAGCCTTGATCACCTCTTCCAGGTAATCGTCGCTGATGGCCTTCTCGCCGGGAGCGTTCTTCTTCTTCAGCCGCTTCTTCAGCACCTCAGGCGTTGCTTGCAGGTAGATGACCAGGTCAGGCGTAGGCACGTTTTGCCGGAACAGTTCGTAGTAGCGGTTGTAGACCTCCAGCTCGGCGTCGCCGAGATTCAGGCAGGCAAAGAGCTTGTCCTTCTCGAAGATGTAATCGGCCACGTAGGTCTTGTGGGGATTGTGCTTGATGTCGAGTCCGCCCAGCTGCTCATAGCGGGCGATGAGAAACGCAAACTGCGCCTGAAAGGCCGCTCCCGGCTCCCCCTGGTAGAAGGGACGCAGGAACGGATTGCTGTCAGGCTCGCTGATGCGCTGTGCGTGCAGCGTCTCGGCGACCACTCGACTGAGAGTCGTTTTGCCCACGCGGATCGGGCCCTCGACTGCAATGTAACGCGGCGGTTCGAACAGATTGGCCATGGCCGGAGAGGAACGACGAAGAATTCCGCCCCGAACACGCCAAGGCGACGTGTTCCGGGGACCCTCGCAGAATAAATCGAGGCAGCGTTCGTGGCAATTAGCGAGTTAAGCAACTTGTGGGAAAGTCGCTACGCGCTAGTCGCCAGGCGCCATTCGCTAGTCGCTAGTCGCCAAGCAGGACACGGGCCCAAGGTCCTGCTGTCCACCGGACAGCGATTTTCTGGCAAATGGCTAATAGCGAATGGCGAACAGCGACTAGCCTTTTGCCCCAGCTACAATCGTTCTGATGAAATCCGTCATCATCGGAGCAGGCGCCGCGGCCCTGGCCACCTGGGCCGGCTTTCACACCATGTGGCCAACTTCGCAGGTGTACGGCAGCACCTTCATCGGACTGCCGCCGGGCGCGCGCCGGCTCGCTCTCACTTATGACGACGGGCCCAACGATCCTTACACTTGGCGACTCTTGGAGTTGCTCGAGCGGCATCAGGCGAAGGCGACCTTCTTCCTCATCGGCCAATTCGTCGAGCAGAAGCCTGAGATCGCGCGGGCGATTGCGGGCGCAGGACACGCGATCGGCAATCACTCCTGGGACCATCCCAAGCTCATCTTCTCGTGCGCGGCCGAGGTGCGCCGCCAATTGGAGCAGACGCAACGGGCGATCTTCGATGCCACCGGGATCACGGCAACGCTCTTTCGTCCACCGTTCGGTGGACGCCGTCCGGTGACACTGCGGCTGGCGCGTGCGCTCGGCTTGCGGCCGGTCATGTGGAATGTCTCGTGTCACGACTGGAAGCCGATCTCCGCCGCAGAGATTGTTTGCCGCGCCGAGCGCCAGATTCGCGGCGGCGACGTCATTCTGCTGCACGACGGCGGACACACGCGGATGGGCGTAGACCGCAGCCGCAGCCTCGAAGCCACCGACCGTCTGCTGGCGCAATACAAAGGCGCAGGATACGAGTTCGTGACTGTGCCGGAGATGATGCAGTAACGACTAGCGAGCGGTAACTAACGCGCTGGCTTCGGCCCCGAACCTTAACTGAGGCCTCTCAGCTTCCATGCCTCCCTCGCGAAATTTTCCCGAGCACTTTCTTCCGCATTCCGTCTTAGCTTGTGAGAGCCACAAAGATGCGAGCGCAGCCAATCAACTCCACACTGGCGTGGCGGGAGACGAACCGGGTGCTCCAGAGCACGGAAGAGCTGGCGGGGCTGGAAGCTTTGGTCCGCCAGTATTCCCGCTTCGTCTTCAAGGTCGCCTACGGTGTGCTGCGCCATGCCCACGACGCCGAAGATGTGGTGCAGGAAGTTTTCCTGCGTGTGCATCAATCGGGCGCCGGCGGCGTGCTAGATATGCAGGCGTGGCTGGCACGCATCGCCTTTCGTCTGGCCATTGACCGCCTGCGAAAGCCGCGCGCCGATGAACTGGACGAAATCGATCCCGCCAGCAGTGACGCCAGCGCGGAAGAGGTTGCGATCCATCGCCAGCGTATGGTCCAGGTCCAGAGGCTCATCGCCGCGCTGCCCGACGAGTTGCGCCATCCGCTGCTGCTCTCCGCAATCGAGGAGCTCAATTCCACGCAGATCGCCGAGGTGCTCGGCATTACGGAATCGGCGGTGCGAGGCCGCATCTTTCGCGCGCGCCAGATCCTGAAAGACAAACTGGCGGCCATGTCGGAAGTGACGTCATGAAATATAAAGACGACTTCGAGAACATTCTGAACGACGCCCTGGCGGAGTTTCGCGATGCCGAACCGCTGGCAGGAATCGAAGAACGCGTACTGCGGCGGGTGCGGGCGCAAGCCTCACGTCCTGCCCGTGCGTGGTGGTGGCTCGCCGCCGCTCCGGCGCTCCTGCTGCTGGCGTTTGCCGTCTGGATGGGGCTCCGCAGCACACCCGATCGCCGCCCCGCAAGCGCAACGGCTCAACAGGAGAGGGCGCCGATCGCAGTTTCGCCGCGATCCACTCAGGACGCAGGGGGCGAACACGCTGCTGCGCAGATAACGGCGCCGCGGACTCGCGCTGTTGCCCTTCAGGTGCGCGTCCGCAAGCCCGCCGCGCCCATGCGCGCTCAGTTCCCCAGTCCACGGCCGCTTGATCCGCAGGAGCGAGCTCTACTGGCCCTGGCGCGGACGCAGCCGGAGGCTCTCGAACCCTTAGTGCATGAGGAGAACACGCAGGATATCGCGCCCATAAGCATCCAGCCGTTGGATCAAAACAGCGCCACAGGAGAAGACCGATGAGCAATCGAACTCTTTTTTTCCTCGCCATAACGCTGCTTGCCGCAGCTTCCACGGTTAGCGTCGCGCAGCAGAACTCGGCCGCCCAATCCCGCAGCCCCGAGCCGGCAGAGGTTCGCGGCAAAGTCGATCAATTGGCCAACTCCGCTCCTAAGCGCTATTACAAGCTGAGCTATGTGCTGCGCGAGAGCGATGAAGGCCGGGTACTGAACCAGCGTACCTTCATCGTCACCATCAACCCGGAAGCGACGAATGCACAGGGAGAGGTTAAAAGCGATCCCAGATGGTGGAGTATGCGTGCGGGTACGCGCGTGCCGCTTGCGACGGGCGGCACTGAGGGAGGCAAATACAACTATGCCGATTTCGGCGTAAATCTCGATTCGCGCGGTTACGAGGTCGGCGACGCCTTTCAACTGGAGGTTTCGGCGGAGATTTCGTCAGTGGCCACCGAGAGCCCGTCTTCCCCCGGTCTCCCGCTCATTCGCATGGTTAAGGTCCGCTCGGCGGTCCTGGCGCGCTTCGGCCAGCCGACGGTGGTCTTCACCGTCGACGATCCAGCCAGCAAACACCGGTTTGCTCTCGAGGTCACCTCCACGCGGGAGCGCTGAGTATCTTGTCGAAATCACCTCGGCAATGTCCTAAGACCGCGCAAGTCTTAGGGCATTTTTTCATTTCAGCCGCCATCCCGCTCGCCCGAAATATCTGCTAAGCTCTCATTCCTGCGCGCGCCAGCTCACGTCCATGCTCCCGGGGGCCCATATGTATTTCCTGCGTTGCCGATTTTTCTTCCTGCTCGCGCTCTGCACGGTTCTTATCGCGACTGCATACTCCCAGACGTTCCCCAGTCAAAGTAGCGGAGTGAACGACGGCACGCTCCACGGCCACTATGCGTTTCTGTTCAGCGGCTACAGCAATGGCGTTCCGTACATCATGGCGGGGGCCTTCGTCGCCGACGGCGCGGGAAACATCACCAGCGGAAAGGTCGATCTCAACAACGGCTCGGGCGAATTCAACGATCCCTCGCAGTGTCGCGGCAACCCCAATTGCCCTATCGCGCTGGTCATTCAGTCACCGGGATCGTCTTACGACCTGAGCGCGGGTAACGGGCTCGGCACGATGACGCTGTTGGCCAACGATCACCTGGGCAATCCGAGCACGTTTGTATTTTCGATTGCGATTTCCTCAGCCAGTGCATGCGCCCCCAGCACGGTGTACTCGACCTGCGGCCGCATGATCCAGCGTGACGCCAGCCATCCGCAAAGCTACGGCTCAGGCGCTCTTAAAGCGCAGGACACCACTTATTTTCAGGAGACCAGCTTCTTCCCCGGCAACTTCGCGGCGACCGTCTCCGGCGTCGATCCCGGCGGACATCGTTATGCCGGCGCAGGCGCTCTGGGCACGAATACTGTCACGATGGTCGATATCGATTGCAACGGGAATGGCTGGCATTTAAGCGCGTGTCCCTTTGACATTGACGACAACGGCAGGGCCGCCTCCAACCCAATTGCAGGCAGCCAGTTTTCTGCCGATATCGATCCGAACACCGGCCGCGGCGCCTTCGTCAACATGCGTTTTCCCAACGACCCGAATGGCTATTGCACCGGCGGAGCGGGTCCGAACTGCGGGTATGCCTATTACGTGGTTAACCGCGCCGAAGCGATCCTCATTTCAGGCGACCCGTTTTCTAAGCCGGCAAATCTCACATTGTGGGACATCGTGCGGCAATCGCAAAACGGCGGCTGGAGCCTGGGAAGTCTGAGTGGCGTCGATGTGCTTACGCTGAACGGCGTGGATACGACCTTTGGCCGGCCTGACCTTATCGCCGGCCTGCTGAACGCGCATGGCAATGGCAGCGCCACGCTCAGCACCGACGAGAATGACTCCGGTCTGCCGCGTCAGCAGAGCTTACCGTTCACCTATGTCATCGACAGCGCCGGCCAGGAGTCGGGCAGGATCACGATCATCGGCGTGAATGGCCCGGCATCGCGCCGAGTGCTTTATTTGTATGCGCCGAACAGCGGCTTTCTTGTAGGCACCGATCCGAAAGTGGCCGTAGGAGATTTGCAGCCGCAAACCGGCGCGCCATTCTCCAACGGCTCAGTGAGCGGGATGTATACGGGCGGAACGGTTCTGCCGGTCGTGTCCGCCGTAACGAATTCGGTGACTGCGCTGCTGGCCGACGGCAACGGCCACATCACCGCGACGCAGTACAGCAGCGGTCCCGTGGGCCCGGGCGGACCCAGCAGTCTCACGCTGACGTATCAGGTCGATTCCACCGGAAGGGCCGTAGTGCAGAGCCAGAACGGACAGGAGTTTGGAGTGCTCTATGTTGTAGGAGCAACCAGGTTCGTGCTGCTGCCCACCGGAATTAGTCCGGCCATAAACAGCTTCGCTTCCGGCCAGTAGTTGCCAGGCCCAGCCGAAGAGCCTGAGTCGCGGCTCCTTTACTATCCAGAGGTGCCGCGCCGCGCAGAACCCGGTCAAGAAGGCCCGCTTGGCTCGATTGCGGACAACTTTCGCGCGCGCGGCTTCTTCGGTGGCTTGCTTTTCTACACCTCAGGGCTGATCGAACTGCTCCGCGACCTGACTCCCTCCCGCCGCAAGTCTCGCTACGGCGATATCGATTTCGACTTCGACCATGGCGTCGACACTACGTGGGCGACGGTGCCGCTGCGCACGCGGGTCCGCGAATGGCTGCTCGGCGTACAGTATCAGGCCTCGGAGCCGGAGCTGTTTCGCCAGATCATAGAGTCGCTCCCGGTCCAGCCCCAGGGATTCACCTTCATCGATCTCGGCTCCGGCAAAGGCCGGACCCTGCTGATGGCTTCCGGCTATCCATTCCGCCGGATCATCGGAATGGAGCTGCTCCCGGAGTTGAATGCCATCGCCGTGCAGAACATCGCGCGATTCAGATGGGACGAGCAGAACTGTTTCGCTCTGGAGTCGCACGCCGGCGACGCGCGGCAGTTCGTCTTTCCCGCAGAGCCGATCGTGCTCTACCTGTTCAATCCTTTTCCGGAGTACGTGCTGCGGCAGGTGTTGCAGAACCTGGAGCGCTCGCTACGGGAATCTCCGCGATCGGCCTATGTGGTCTATCACAACCTGGTGCACGAATGCGTCTTCGCTGAGCAGCAGTGGCTGCGAGAGGTCAGGAAGACGCACCAGTATGTGATATATCAGGCTGTTCCCGGGCAATAGGCTGCGCTACTTCGACACGGCCGCGAACAGGTCCGACTTCAGCAGCGCCTGGAAGCGCTGATCGTCGGTCTTGAAGTGCATCTGCACCGTATCGTTGGAGCTGTCGACGGTCGTGTTCTCCAGCGCCATTTTCTCGTTGGGCGTGCCGCTCATTCTGCGATACATGACGCCGGCTTTCATTAACCCCGACAAGCTGGCCGCGGTCACGTTATCTGAGGTCTTCACGTTCAGGTCGAAAGCGACGCCGTTGTTGAAGTTCATCACGTAATCGGAGGCGACCAGGCGCTTCTTCACCACGTCGAAATCGGTCAGCGAACCCGCCTCGCCAAGCGCCGAGCGCATCATGTTCTGCGTGCCCAGCTGGTCGAGGACGCTCCACACCGGCGAGTTTTCCACGCCGGTGATCAGGTCGTCCATCGTGTTGTTGGAGGCCAGCGACTCGGCGCCATTATCGCGCACGTCGATGGCGCCCTTGAGCGCAGTGGTGTCGCCAAAAAGGATCGTCGTGGGATCGAGGAAGACCATCTGCATGCCCGAACCCATGGGATAGATCTCCGATAGCAAATACTTCGCGGGCTTGATCTTCTTGACCTTCGCTTTTTGCAGGAACTCCTTCTGCTTGAACGGCCCTTGGGCGATGCCGATGCTGCGCAGCACGCCTTTTGGCCCGCGATAGCTGACGAACGTGAGCTGCTCGGCATCGCGGTCAGGATCGATCCCCACACTGCGCAGCGCCGACTCAAACTGCTTGACGTTGTCCGGCATGACACGGTCTTTCAGCGCTCGCGCGGTCGGCGAATCGCGCAGTTCACGGTAGTCAACCGAGATAATCTGCTGAATAGCGCCGGGGATGACGGTGCGCGCGTTGCTGCTCAGGGGCGCCGCCGCCGCGGGCAGGCACAGAGCGCCGCTCAGGATAAAACCGGTTACTAGCTGCTTCATAGTGTTCCTAATTTTACTCGACTCTTCCAGCAGAGATGCTGCGGGACGAGCACTCGTTGCCCCAAATCAGCCGTGAACTCCCCTCCGCCCAGAATAGACGGATGAACTGGGCGATGGTCATTCTGCGCCGCGCAGCGGCGGCTCGGCTATCCGAGTACCGGTTGGCAGCCACCAGGGGCCAGGAGCTAAGAGCCCTATTTCCGCCGCAGCACGGCAATAATGTTCGAATTCAGTCGCCCGCCGAGGAAAACCGACATGCCTTTTTGCAGGAAGCATTCCACCCAGCCGATCGGCCCCAGTCGATCGAAGATGCGGCTTGAGCCTGCCATCTGCAGCTCCTCAATCTCAAACCCGGCCTGCGCCGCCAGCCGCTCGATCCGCCACGGTGTGTTCAGCGTGTAGCGGGTGGGGAAGACATCTTCGGGGCGGCGCTGCTCCAGCCGCCAGATGATCGGCTTCTTGATCGCGTCCGGCGTGAGATATGCGATGAAGGTCAGCCAGAACAAAATGTTGGGCGTGTGAAAGAGGAAGCGGCCGCCCGGCCGCAGCACCCGGCGCATGTCGGCAAGGAACCGCTGGGGCTGCTCGATGTGCTCGATCACCATGTTGGCGGTGACCAGGTCAAACGTTTCGTCGCGAAACGGCAGCGAGCCGCCCAGGCCTGCAACGCGATAGGTCAGCAGCGGATGCTCTTTAATGCGCGGATCGACGTCGATGCCCGCTAGCATTCCGACGCGACTGACCAGTTCCCTCTGCGCCTCCTCCGGCATCGCCCAGAACGGCAGCACCTGATAGCCGCAGCCGACATCCAGCCAGCGGACGCCGGGGTGGACGTAGCGCTCGAGCGTGCGGCCGTAGAGAATTTGCGGATGCGTTAGATCGAGATGAATGGCCTGCGCTATCGCAACTTTGCCGTTGACCCAGTTCATGCGTTACGTGGGCCGCGATCGGGAGTTTTGCGCGCTTGTTTCATTACCCGCGTGGGCGAAGCTGCGGCTGGAGGGAAAACCGCGAGCCAGTATAGCATCGGCGGGCGGGTGCTCTGCCGCTGCCGAAACATCGGATACACTGCGTGAAGCGCACTATGCGTGTCCTCTATTTCTCACCGCGAATCTGCTGGCCCACCATCTCGGGAGCGCACTTGCGCGATTACTATTTCGCGCGGCAACTGGCGCAGCAGGCCCAGCTTACTTATGTTGGTCTGGTCAACGAAGACTCGCAAATCGCGGCGGACCGAATGCGCGACAAACTCGGCAATGGCGCCGAGGTCATTGCACTTCGACGCGACAAAAGTTACAAACGGGCTAACATCGTTCGCGGCTTCCTTGGGCCGACGCCGCTCAATGTCCTGAACTTCACCTCGGCAGCGGTGACGCAGGAAGTGGAGCGCATTTTTGCCGAGCGAAGCTTCGATGTCGTGCAGATCGAGAGCATGCACCTCATCGCCTACGCGCGACGCATCCGCCAGATTGCTCCCAATGCCCGGCTAATCCTCGACTGGCACAACATCGAGTCTGAAATCCTCTCGCGTTTTGCGGAGAACGACCGCAATCCGCTGCGTGCTTTGTATGCGAGACGCACCGCGGGCCTTTCCAAGAACGTCGAGACGGAGCTGCTGCGCCTGTGCCACGCCCACACCGTATGCAGCGAACGCGAACGCGAAATGCTGCGCGCACGTGTGCCCCAGGCGCGTATCGAAGTTGTGGGCAATGGCGTAGATTGCGAGTATTTCGCCGATGTCCCTGCGGCCGCCGGCGGGCGGCGAGACGTCCTCTTCATGGGGCGCATGGACTACCACGCCAACATCGATGCTGCGCTGTACTTCGCGCGAGAGATTTGGCCGCTGGTTCGGCAGCGCCGACCGGAGCTGCGACTGACAATCGTCGGAGCGCAGCCGCCGAATGCCATTCTTGGACTGCGCGCGCCGGACGTTGTCGTCACTGGGACAGTCGACGATGTTCGTCCCTTCTATCGCAGCGCGCTGGTGTCGGTAGTGCCGCTGCGCGTGGGTGGCGGCACGCGCTTGAAGGTGCTGGAGGCGATGGCCGCAGGCACGCCCGTCGTTTCAACTACGCTTGGCGCCGAAGGCCTGGCCACCGCGCCCGGCAAGAACATTCTCATTGCCGACACTCCCGAGGAAATGGCAGACGCGATCGTCTCGCTGCAAGCGGAGTCGCCGCAGTGGAACGAACTGGCGGCGAATGGGGGGCGCCTGGTGCAGGAAAAATATGACTGGTCGGTTGTAGGCGAGGCGCTGTGGCGCCTGCACAAAGAACAGTTTGAGATGGGCGCGGCATGCTTGGGAGCGAAGTAGTGGCGCGTATCGAGCCGCGCACGCCGGCGGCCGCGACACCGCGCCGCGCCGGCAAGCGACTGATCGCGATAGCGCTGATCGCTGCAGCCGCATTGATCGCGTCGTTCCTGCTTTCGCAAGCCGGCTCATTCCTGATCGTTCACGCGCCCGAACCCTCAGACGTCATCGTGGTGCTCGATGGCGAGTGGCCGCAGGCCGTCAAGCTGCAGAAAGAAGGCTACGCGCCGCGCATCCTGCTGGATGCCGGCAGATTCCAGGTGTACGGCCGCAGCGAGTTCGATCTGGCAACCGAATTCCTGCAGAAAGAGAAGCACCCCGGAATGGAGCTCTGCCCGACCACGGGCGACTCGACCTACGATGAGGCGGCGGATGTCGAGCGCTGCCTGGCGCCGCTGCACGTGCACTCGGTGCTGCTGGTCGCCACCAACTTCGACACGCGCCGCGCGCTGGAGCTCTTCCGCAAACGTCTGCCGCAGTATCGCTGGTCGATGGCAGCATCGTCGGCGCCCTTCCACGATGCCGATCAGTATTGGAAGCACCGCGCCTGGGCCAAGACCGTGCTCAATGCGTGGGAGCAGTATCTGTGGTGGAAGCTCGTGGACCAGTGGCGCTCGGATATGGTGCTGCGGTGATTCGAAGTTGAAGCGCGAGTGCCGCCGAAGCTGGGTTGATGCGCGTAGAGCCGCCCGATTGGAGCGAACAGCGGGAATTGTAAAAGAAACGCCTCAGAGCGGCGGCGTTGACAGACCTGAGCCTTGTATCAGGGCACGACTTCAGTCGTGCCGAAACACGACCGTGTTCTCTTCATAAGCCGGCTTCAGCCGGCGCCATGCATCTGTCAATAAAAGCATCGCTGGACGCCGGCCTGAAGGCCCGCTCTACCCGTTCGCACCAGGAACGAAATCACTGGACGCCGGCCTGAAGAACCGCTTGGCGGGCTTGAAAGTTCAAGTGGACGCAGAATCATGAGCGGCTTTTACGTCGAGGAGTGCGCCCCGGCGGCCGCGCTGCGGCACGTGCCCGCACAGAAGTGGAGGCTGCGGCCCGCGCCGGTCCGGTACCCTTGGGAGGCTTCCGGCCGCCCTCCAGCAACTGCTTTAATACCGTGGCATTGTTACGTTCCTCATTGCGCGGGCCGAACAGCAGAGTCAGCTGATGATGTCCATCGCGCAACTCATAGAGCTGCTGGAGCGCGTTTCCGGCCTTCGCCGACGCGAGCTCCTTCAGATAGCGCTCCCGAAACTTGTCCCACTGCGCGGGATGCGAGTGATACCACTTGCGCAGCTCGTCGGATGGGGCCAGGTCCTTCAACCAGGCATCCAATGCCGCGGCTTCCTTCGAGACCCCGCGCGGCCATAGCCGGTCGACCAGCACGCGCACTCCGTCCTGCGGAGATGGCAGCTCATACACGCGTTTGATAGCGACCGCCACGCGAGGTGTATTCTAACTCCGATGGAGGCGCCGCAACCTCTTCCACTCCCGCGCCGCAACTTCGATCGGAAGCTCACGTCCAGGCGCGCTGCTCTGCTTCTCACTTCTGTCAGCGTCATCCTCATTGCGCTAATTGCCGCCTGCGATGTGGAGCCCCGCAAAACCGACGTCCAGCTGGGACTGGACCCGCAGCAAGCCGCCGGCCGCCGCGTCTACGACACCCACTGCGCCGAATGCCACTACGCCTACAGCACGCACAACCTGCGCGGCCCCAGCCTGCACGGGCTCTTCAAGAAGCAGTTCATGAGCAGCGGCATCCCGGCCAATGACGACCGTGTCCTCGACATCGTCCTGCTCGGGCGGGCCAAGATGCCGGCCTTTCGCGCTAAGCTTTCGCAGCAGCAGATCGACGACCTGATGGCGTATCTGCACACGCTGTGAAGCACGCTATTTGTTGTCGCCATTCGCCATTCGCCAGAAAGCGCTACTCGCATCATCTCTGGCGAAAGGCGACGAGCGGATGCCGGACAGCGGACAGCAGGTTGAGCGCAGTACAATAGACACACGCATGGCCACAGCTGCTGAGCTGATTCAGATCGAAGTTGCCCCCCGCCGGACGGCCCCCAAGCCCGCGTGGCTGAAGGCGCGCGCGCCGGTGGGCGAGAATTATCACCAACTCAAGAGCTTGGCGCGCAGTCTGGAGCTGCACACCGTTTGCGAGTCGGCGCACTGCCCCAACATCGGCGAGTGCTGGAACCATCGCACCGCAACCTTCATGCTGCTCGGCAATCTGTGTACGCGCCGGTGCGGCTTCTGCGCGGTGCCCAAGGGCCGTCCGCAGCCTATTGATTTCGACGAGCCACGCCGCGTCGCTGAAGCAGTGGAGAAGCTGGAGCTGAAGTTCGCCGTAGTCACCAGTGTCAATCGCGATGATGACAACGTTGGCGGTGCGCGCGTCTTTGCCGAAACCATCCGCGAGATTCGCCGCCGCGTGCCGGATTGCCGCGTGGAAGTGCTGATCCCCGATTTTCAGGGTCTCGACGAGCCGCTCGCGATCGTGATGGAGGCCCGGCCCGACATCCTGAACCACAACACCGAGACCGTGCCGCGGCTGTACAGGGTTGCGCGCTCGGGGGCGCGCTACGAGCGCACGCTGCGCCTATTGGAGCGCGCCAAAGAAATGAATCCGGCGATTCTAACCAAGACGGGGCTGATGGTCGGCTTAGGCGAGAGCACCGACGAGCTGCTGACTGTTTTTCGCGACCTCGCCGCGCGCGGTGTCAACATACTTACTGTCGGCCAATATTTGCAACCATCGAAAGATCATCTGCCGGTCGCGCGGTTGTATCCGCCGGAGGAGTTTCGTGCTCTAAAGGAAGAGGCGCTGAAGATGGGCTTCCGCCACGTCGAGTCGGGGCCGCTGGTGCGCTCCAGCTATCACGCGCACGAGCAGGCCGATAGCGGACGCGTCATGTAGCCGGCGGGAGCGGCCAACGTCCCGCTCGGGAATGATTGCTAATTTTTGACAATGTGACTCGCACAACGGAGCGATAATTAGGGTTGGTAAGATCATGCAGGGCTGGTTGGTCAAAGCCGCAATCTGTACAGCATTGCTAAGCGCGCCTGCCTGGGCGCAGCGCGGCGGCGGATTCGGCGGCGGCGGTCATGCCATGGGCGGTGGTCACGCAATGGGCGGCCACGTGGGCGTCAGCCCAGGATTTGCCGGGCACGCCGGCGCGCCTGGATACCATTCCTCCGCCGGATATGCTCGCATGCCTATCTCCGGCACTCGCGCCTGGGGAAACGGCTGGCGCGGCAATGGCGACTGGGGCTGGCATGGCAATAACGGTTGGGGCTGGCGCGGTAACGGCTGGTGGTCGCGTGGAAATCGTTTCCGCTTCTGGGGCGGATATCCCTGGTGGGGATGGACCTGGGGCTGGTATCCCGGGTCGTACGGTTACGGCTACGGGGGCGGTTACGGCTACGACGCACTGGGATACGATACGCCCGACTACTCTTCGTCCTACTATCCCAGCGATGCCTATGCTCCGCCGGACTATGGTCCGGGCGGCTATGGTCCGCCTTACGATTCCTCGTACGGCGATTACGCCAACTTCCCGCCCAGCGGCTCGTCGGCCAGTTACGCCAGCCAGGCCGAGGTGCAGCGCATCCAGAATGAAGTGGAGCAGCTGAAGGCGCATCAGGCGGACCGCTACTCCGAGCCTAAGAACAATACGGTTCTGGTTTATCGCGACGGTCACACCGAAACGGTCGAGAACTACGCCGTTTCCGGCGGCACGGTGTGGATCTTCAACCAGCACCGCACCCGCAAGGTCCCGCTCTCCACCCTTGACGTGCCCGCGACCCAGCGCGACAACGAGGCGCGCGGTGGCGAGTTCATCGTCCCCGAAAGCCACTAGCACCAGGCGCCTGAATTCCTTGCCCATCAGCGGGTCGCTTGCAAAACAACCGACGCCCGGGTGACCTTAGTAACGTCGCCTCTGGTCCCACTGGTGACGAACCGCGGAGTTCCGAGAATTTGTCATTGCGTGGCGGCGCGATCCCACCCATAATCGCATTGTGCAAACCCGGTGGCTATACGCGATGCTGTTCGCAGCTTTAGTCGCCGCACCGGCGTGGGCGGGAAAATCCGGTCGCGGAGGCGGTCACTCCTCAGGCGCGGCCCATGGCGCTTCGAGCCACGCAGTCAGCGCAGGCGCCAGCCGTATCTCCGGCGGTCCGGCCGCCGGCACGGTTCCTGAAACCATGTCGGGTTATCACTCGTCGGCCGGATACGGCAGCCTGTACGGATGGGGCTATAACGATTGGACCAGGAACGGCTACCATGACGGCCAGTGGCACGCCATTCCGTACAGCAGCGGCAGCTCGAAGGCTTCTCAACCGACGATGAAGTTCGGCGGCTCGAAGGCCAGTTCCGCCAGCGCAGACGAGACTCAGCTCATCCAGCAGCAGATCGCCCGCCGCCGGGCGCAGCAGGCGCAAGGTCAAGCGACGCCGTCGCAGCCGACAACCCCGGCCACCTCTCCGCAACAGCCATGATGAGTTCGCCCTAGGGCAGCGTCCAGTTTGCGATCCGCAAGTTGGGGACACGTGCAAACTCGCGCGTATTGTTGGTAATCAGCGTCAGGCCAAGACTGCGGGCATGGGCCGCGATGAACAGGTCATTCGCGCCAATCATCGTTCCGGCACCCTTCAAATGTGCGCGAATCTTAGCGTAGTCAAGAGTTGCTGAATCGGGAAAGTCCAGAACTTCGACATATCGTAGGAATGCCGTCAGGGCGGCTGCGTCTTGCTGCCGTCGCGGAGAAACCTCGACACCGTATAGAAGTTCGGATTTCGTCACGATGGAAATACAAATGTCGCTGACCGGCGTCTTTCGCAGCCGCTTGAGGAGGGCTGCATTGGAGCGCTTCATGACATACGAACAGGTGTCAGTATCGAGCATGAACCGCGGCATTACGGCTCGCGCTCCTGCACTGGGAGCTTCTCCACGTTCTGCATGAAGTCTTCGGAAGCTACCGGGCCCTCAGCCAGGTAGGAGGACCAGTCCGCCGGCCGGGGAGACAGCACCACATCGCAGCCTTGCTTTCGGATGAAGACTTCTGAGGTGTTGAACTGAAAATCCTTCGGCAAGCGCACCGCCTGGCTGCGGTTCGTCATGAAGATCTTGGCTGTTCGTCGCATCCGGATCCTCCCGAAACGGTATATACACAAGTATATCCCAATTCATCCGAGCTGCCGTAGCTCACCGAAGCTTGATTTCGGCGGGGTACAAATCGGCGTTCATGGCGGACTTTCCGGAAGAGAGGGTAACGGTGCGCTCCCACGTCCGGCAGCCCGCTTTGGAGATCCTGATCGTATGCTGGCCTGGAGTAAGCTGAATTTCCGAAGGTGTGCTGCCGACAACATTTCCGTCTACCGCTATCTCTGCTGCAGCCGGATGAGACGTGATCCACAACCGCGCCATCGTGGACGGCGCCGGAGCTGGCGCCGCTTTGAACTTCTCCTGGTCAAGCGGCATGGCGCCATTGACGTACGCACTGATGATCGTATCGGTCTCGAGAAAGGCGTCTTCTCCCTCCTCGAAGAGCTGCAGTGGGCCGAATCCAAAGAGGACCTCGGCTGTCATCTCTCCCTTGCGCTCTTCGCCGGTGGTTTTTGAGGAACGGCGAAGCCTCGCGGTCTCGCCATCTGCCAGTTGCACGGAACTAACCGCGATTGCGAGCTTACCGGGGCGAGCCATGCGCCGTGCGCTCTGCACAAACGTCACGATTCCAAACGCAGGGCTGCCTTGTCGAATGATCGTAAGCCCCCCAACTCTGACATCTTCGGCCGCCTCGAAGCTCACTGTGTCGCCCACCTTCGCATTCGCCCAACTAACGTCTTTGGCCACGCGCAGCTTGATTGCAGTTCCATCCTGGAGAATGAGGTCTGTCGATGCTGGGGAAGGCGGCGCACCGGCTTGTGCGTGAGCGAATGCGGCCCCGAGCAGCAGAACAGCAATTAGTGGACGAATCATCCTGCCAATCATAGTCTGCGCAAAAAAGCCCGGAGCGTCTTCCAAGTTATGGTCTGCCGCTGGAACCCTCAGGCCAGCAACATCCACATAGGCTGCAAGGTGCGGGTGAATGGGTTCAGGACCAGGCCAAGCTCTTCCAGAGTTATAGCGCCTAGCAGCGCCTCATCACTTGGCTCGCCGAGAATGACCGGCGTATGCCCTTCTCCCTGAGGAAGAGAAAGATGGCATTCGGAAACTTGCCGCTCGATCGCGGTTCCATCAGCCCGACTGAAGCTCACCGTGCGTTTCGGCTGTAATCCGAGCGCTCGTGCTTCTTCCGCCGGCACCAGGGTGTACGTCGCTCCGCTATCCACAAGGAAATTGACTGTCGCCTTGGCTCCGGCGGGACCGGTGAGTACGCCTTCAATGTAAGTTAACCCCATGCCAGCTCCTGACAAAAGAATATAGGACTTCGTCATTTCCTAAACAGCGGGGGGGTGGGCTCGCGCCCACCCCCGCTCTGCTACTTCTGAGTCGCGTGTTCGGCACGGCTGAAGCCGCGCCTTGCAAAGCACTACACCAGCCCCTGGTCCAGCATGGCATTGGCGACCTTCAGGAAGCCGCCGATGTTGGCGCCGTTCACCAGATTGCCCGGCGTGCCGTAGGTCTCGGCCGTGTCGAAGCAGGTCTTGTGAATGGCCTTCATGATGTTGTGCAGCTTGTGGTCGACTTCCTCGCGCGTCCAGGCCAGCCGTGCGCTGTTCTGTGACATCTCGAGGCCCGAAGTCGCCACGCCGCCCGCGTTCGCCGCCTTCGCCGGTCCATAGAGCACCTTGTGCTCCAGGAACAGCTTGGTGGCTTCGAGCGTGCTCGGCATGTTGGCGCCCTCGGCGACCAGCTTGCACCCATTGTTGATGAGGTTCTGCGCGTCCTTGGCGTTGATTTCGTTCTGCGTCGCGCTGGGGAAGGCGCAGTCGGCCTTGATGTTCCACAGCGGGTTGTAGCCCAGCTTCAGGTCGGTGGGCATGAAGATGGCCTTCTTGAACTGGTCCGCATACTGCCGGATGCGGCCGCGCTTCACGTTCTTCAGCTCCATCATCCACGCCAGCTTCTCTTGGGTGATGCCGTCGGGATCATAGATGGCGCCATCGGAGTCGGAGCAGGTGACCGGCTTCGCGCCCAGCTGCAACAGCTTCTCGATGGTGTATTGCGAGACGTTGCCGCTGCCCGAGACCAGGCAGGTCTTGCCGTGGAAGGTCTCGCCGCGGGTCTTCAGCATCTCTTCGGCGAAGTACACGCAGCCGTAGCCGGTGGCTTCGGGACGAATCAGCGAGCCGCCCCAGTGCAGGCCCTTGCCGGTCAGCACGCCGGTGAACTCGTTGCGAATGCGCTTGTACTGGCCGAACATGAAACCGATCTCGCGGCCGCCCACGCCGATGTCGCCGGCGGGAACGTCGGTGTCGGGACCGATGTGGCGGCACAGCTCGGTCATGAAGCTCTGGCAGAAGCGCATGACTTCATTGTCGCTCTTGCCCTTGGGATCGAAGTCGGAGCCGCCCTTGCCGCCGCCCATGGGCAGCGTGGTCAGCGAGTTCTTGAATACCTGCTCGAACGCCAGGAATTTCAGGATGCCGAGGTTGACCGAGGCATGGAAGCGCAGGCCGCCCTTGTAGGGGCCGATAGCGCTGTTCATCTCGATGCGGAAGCCGCGGTTAACCTGGACGTTGCCCTGGTCGTCGAACCATGGCACGCGGAACATGAGGACGCGCTCAGGCTCGGTGATGCGCTCAAGAATGCGCGCGGAGATGAATTCCGGATGACGCTCGAGGACGAGGCGAAGAGAATCGAATACTTCATGGACTGCCTGATGAAACTCGGGCTCGGCTGGGTTCTTGGCCTTTACCAGCACCATCACGTCATTGATATAGGTGCTCGGAGTCTTGATTCCGGGCGCGGTTGTAACTGTACTCATAGATGGTCCTCCTCGAACCAATTCGCGCTTTCAGATATTAGGGCCGAGAGGAAAAATGCGTCCGCTACACAAAAGCGAAGCTGCAATCAAGGCCGGTCTTATTTGAGTCCCGCGGCGGCGGCCCCGCAGTGACTGCTATCACCCGAACGGGTGACTAGCTAGCCCGAAGTATGGTAACGCCGTTCAGCTCTGGGGTGAAAGGAAAATAGGGGCATGGACCTGGCTTCCTCGAACTCACCCCCTATCTCCTCGCGAGGTTACCTCTAACATCTGGTCTGAGGTTACCCGGCCGCGTTCCGGTGCCCAGCTCGCAGCAGCCCCGCGCGGCCTGAACAATTTGCACGGATCGGGAAAATCCGCTCCGGTCGCAGCCGGCTACTCTGGACATCAGACACTGCCTGCGCAAGCACTTACGTCCCTGAGCCACTTGGAATGCGGCTTGCTCAATCCCTCCTTCGGGCGCTCGGCCCGCAGCCGGACTGCCGTGCACCAAGGAGGCAAGATGGATTACAGCGAACTTGAACCAGCGAGGAGCTCCTTCTCGAAGCGGGTAGTGGCTGCGCTGGCGACGCTCTGGATCGGCGGCGGACTGCTCGGCGGCTATGCCATTCACGAGCGCCACGTGGCCCGGGATCTGGCGTCACAGAATCAGCAGACCGATGCGACCCTGGCGGCTACCCGCAGCCAAGTCGACGAGCTCTCCAAGCAAGTGAGCGAGCTGAACACCCGCATCCAGACGCAACAGGTGCAGCAGGCGCAGCCCGCCCCCAATCCACCGGTGCGCCACGTGGCCGCCGCTCGCCGGGCCGAGTCGCCGCGCTGGAAGAAGATGCAGGCGCAGCTTGACGCGCAGAACAAGGCCATCGAGGACACGCGCAACCAGGTCGCCACTACGCAGGGCGACCTGAACAACACCCGCACCGAGCTGACCGGCTCTATCGCGCGCACCCACGACGAACTTGTTCTGTTGCAGAAGAAAGGCGAGCGCAACTACTACGAATTCGACATCGACAAGTCGAAGCTGTTCCACCACGACGGGCCGGTCGGCATCCGCCTCAAGAAGGCCAACACCAAGCACCAGTACGCTGACCTGGAGTTCGTCGTCGACGACCGCACACTCTCGCAGAAGCACGCCAACCTCTATCAGCCGATCATGTTCTACACGCCCGACACGCCGCAGCCCATGGAGCTGGTGATCAACAGCATCACCAAGGACCACATCCACGGATACGTGAGCGCGCCGAAGTACCGGCAGTCGGAGCTGGCGTCGATGGCGAACGGCAACACCAACAGCAATGCCGCCACGGCGGGCACGCCAGCCAGCAACAATGAAGCGACGGCGACGCCGGTCCGGCAGAAGCTGCCCGCTCCACAGTAGGTTTTGGAAATTTGGCAGCACTGCAAGGAAGATTATCGGCTCGCTCGATGGCCCACGGCGGCCTCTGGGGCACTCGATGTTTCTCTGAGATAGATCGTCGAGCCGGGCTTCACGGAATATCCGTACCAACTGGAGGCAAGCACCAGTACGGCAACTCCCGCTGCGATCGCGTACCGCGTCTGCTCCTCCACAACCCTAATCGGCCCCAGGCCTAAGCCGAGCACAATCGCGATGAGCGTGCCGCCCAGGATAGGCCATCTTCGAAAGGGTGGTCCCGGCATGAGCCCACAGAACAGCGTCTTGTGCTCGCCGGGACTTAGGTCTAACGCCAGCGTTTCGCTGCATTCATAGACCCGAGTCGGAGTCGCACTGCTGCGAGCCTAGGCTCGCAGACAGTTAGAGTGTGGCCCTGGGGCCACGGCGCAGGTCGTGCGGCTCGTATAGCCGTTCAGCAAGCCGACGATTTTGTGATCGACGAAGATGTCGTAATGCTGGGCATTTACAAGCGCCGACCAGTAAGACTTG
>DASRGM010000104.1:0-32165 GCA_035651035.1 Terriglobales bacterium | reverse complement strand
CCTGCAAGTCATGGCACACCAGCTTGGCTTCCGCTTTGCTGGCCAGGCTCCAGTAATTGGGGGGAGTGCAGCAGTCGCATAGCGCGATGACGTCGCCGGCCAGCCGCGCGGCGCCTTCTTTGTCGCCCATCAGCAATGCCGTGCTGGCGGCGTTGATGCCGTTGTAGATGCCGCCATTAACGTCGCCGCTCGCGCGGGCGTTGTCGTAGCCGGACTTGTAGAGCTCGTGCGCGCGTTCCAGGTGTCCGCGGCCTTCGCATTTCTCGCACAGCATCAGCCAGAGATCTTTATTGGTGCGGGCCAGCATGCCGGTGGTTTCCGGGTCCTTGTGGCCGGCCTCCCACAACGCGGCCAGAATGCGATTGGCGGGCGAGGTTGCGCCGCTGCGCGCCAGCGCCAAGCCCTGCAACTGTCGCAGGCGCACGTCGCCCTCGGCGAGCTTCAGTCCATCGGAGGCCACATCGTAGGCGATCAGCGGCTCGCCTTTTCGCAACAACTGTTGCGCCAGGGTGCGATAGGCGCGCGGATCGCTGATGTTCTTCTCCAGCACCAACCGCCGCGCCAACAGCAGGTCGGAGACGCTGTGCAGCGACTCCCACTGCTTCAGCATCTCGTCGGTCAGCTCCGCTGGGCCGCTGGAGGCGGGCGGGTTGATGGTGAAGCCCAGGGCCAGGATCGACTTCACGGTCTCGATGGCGGTGATGCGGTCGTATTCCTTCTCCGACTCGGGCAGCTGGTCGTAGGGGACGAGCACCGGAGACTCTTTGTGGGTGTCGTCGCGCTGCGGACCGTAGTGCCAGTCTTCCGCCAGCCGCTGTTGCATCCAGTGGTTGTGGACGTTGGCGGCCAGCCGCTCGGTCAACGGCACCAGCCGCTCGGGCAACTCGACGTGACGCGTGTCAATGGGACGATTATCTTCTTCCATGTTGCCGCGACGGCCTGGGGTCGTCTCTCTATCGCCGGATCGTTGCATGATAGCGCAAGTTATGGCGATTGCGGCCGAGTCGGAGGGTAGCGGGGTTGAATTGGTGGCGGGCTTCGGTCCGGCCATGGATGGCGGCTTCAGTCGTGGCAGCCGGCGCTAAAGCCCTGTTGCATCGCCGTTCTGTAGGCACGGCTAAAGCCGTGCCTTCCACCGGCTTAGACGCTGGCCTGAAAGCCAGCTCTACCTGAACAGCACATCGCGTTTCCCAGCCAACTGTGAAATCGTGCCCTTCCACCGCGGTCGGCACGGTTGGAGCCGCGCGCTTCCACCGCTTCGGCAGGGTTGAGGCTGGGCCCTTCCACCGCTCAGATCCTGTGCCGAACGGCTGGTTGCGACGAAAAAAACGGGGCAACATTGCTGTTGCCCCGGGTGATGGCCCTGTTTGAGCGCGTGAGAAGGCCCAGAACGCCGCTGCCGGTTAGCAGAGGTGTCCCGGGGTGCAGACCGTGAGGTTAAGGTTCTTGGTGGCCGTATTCGTTTGCGAATCGGTCACCTGAACCGTGATGGGGAAACTTCCAAATGCAGTCGGAGTGCCTAAGATCGTGCCGCTGGTGCCAAGGGTGAGTCCTGCGGGCAGCGGTCCCGAGCCGGAAGCCAGTGACCAGCTATAAGGCGGCTGGCCATTGGAAGCCGACAGGTGGGCGACGTACGGAATCTTCCCGAAGGCATGCGGCAGCGACGAGGTGGTGATGGTCAGCTGCGAGACGGTCACCGGAGCGACCAGCAGCGAACTCCACGACATGCCGTAGACCGAAGGCAAGCGCATGCGGCCGATAGTGTCGAAGGTGTTGTCGCTCACGGTGGTTTGCGCCGTGAGGGTGTAGCCGTTGTAGGGCTGATTGCCGGCGAGCACGTAGCCGTCCAGCCACGAGCCCATGGTTTGGCCCTGCACCACCCAGTCGTACACGTTGTGGTTGGCGGTGTTACCGCAGGTGTTGTTAGGACCCAGTCCGCCGAAGCCGGGCTCGCCGTAGAGGGTCACGTTGTAGTTGCCGTTGGGCAATATCAGTTCGACTTTGGTATCGCCGAAGAACGAGGTCGAGCGGCTGTAGAGCTGGCTGTCGGTGCCGCCCCAGGCGTCATTGGAGCAGGGACCGAAGCCCTGCCAGCTTCCGGTTTGTCCGCCCCACCATAATCCGGGGGCCTCGTAGAAGTCGTCGAAGGGATAGTTGGCCCAGCTGCCCCACCAGGTATTTCTGTTGGAGTCGACGTAGTCGCCGCTGTAGTTACCCAGAGCCAGGCGATAGCCGCCGTCGGCGGAGACCGGCAGGCAGCCCACTTCGATGTACAGAGGCAGCGCGTCGGAGTCGGAGGATGAGGTCACGGTGACCATGCCCTTCTGCTTGGACAGGCAATTTGGCATGGTCAGCATGCCGCTGGAGGAAACCGAAGCTCCCGGAATCCCCTGGTCGATGGCATAGCTGAGGCTGTTGCTGGTATTGCCGTGGGTCCACACGTTGAGCTGATACTGCGCTCCGGCCGCCATCATCAGGCGCTCGTGATCGGTGCCGATGGTGGTGCCCTGCAGCAGGATGTCGGTGGACGAGCAGCCCGACGAGCCGCAGGCCGAGATGGTGGTACGGTTGACGTTGCTGGCCTGATAGCGCCCCAGGTCGCTGTAGACCTGTTGCGAGGAGCGGTCGACCACTTCCAGGTAATTCTCGATCGGCTGCATCCCGCTCCAGCCCCGGATAGCGGTGGCTGCATCGATCAGCACATTGGGATGGAACTCGCTGGCGATCACGCTGCTATCCCAGTTGTCGGCCGGGACCGTGCCGTCAGCGACCACCAGGCCATACTTCTTGATGGTGTTCAGGTAAACCTTGGCGTATGGGCACCAGTCGTTCAGGTCGGTCGAGGTGCACAGTTGGTTCAAGTCGAGAGAAGATTTCAGGCGCAGGCTGGCGCCGTAGGGGAAGAAATCGAAAACAAAAGAGGCCCCGGGAAAAGTTCCGAACTGGCTGCTGTCAAGGGGAATGCTGTAGTGGGTGTTGTCGATCGCCGTGGCCTGCCAGTCGCCGTTTATTGCCAGCCAATTTCCGGAGGCGACGCCGAAGATGTTGACGTTGAACTGACAGCCGGCGGTGAAGGTGTAGTTATCACAGGGGTGCGAGGTCGAGAGGTCAGTAGCACTGGTAAGGATGGTCGGGTTGCCGTTGCCGGCTGCGGTGATCTGGGTCCTGGTGCCCGCAACCCATAAGGCGTACAGTCCGGCGGGCCAGATGGCGCGCGAGGACAGATAGTTGTTCGACATGGTGGTGCGGATGGCGTGGCCCAGGTCGCTGCGCCCGGCGCGGGTCGCCGCATACCACTCTTCCATCTTCACCGAGAGCGCGCCGATGGGCATGCCTGCCGCATCAACACCGCCCAGCTGAGCGTAGGAGCCGGGAGAGAATTTCTGCCCGCCCTGGCTGTTGCAATTGGGGCAGCCGTTGGGCAGCGAAGACATTACCGTCCCGCTCGGCGGCGGTCCCCATTGCGAGGAATCGAACGGCAGTGTGCCGGAGTTGTTGCCGGTCAGCGTCATGCGCCAGGTGCCATTGGCGTTGTTCCACTGTCCGGTCGCGCCGGTGATGACCACCTGGTACAGCTGCGGCATGTTCCATACCGTGTTCGTGTTCCACGTGACCCGCGTAGGACTGCCGGGCGTGAAGGTCACCGCGGAGAAGTCTACATACTGGTTATAGATTTCCGTGGTGGTGCAATCGCCGCTGCTGGTGGTGAACAGGTGACGGTCATAGCCGCCGCCCGGATCCATGTTGGCGCCCGACTCCATCACCGCGGTGCGCTGTGGCGGCATCGGGAAATAGGTGTCCTGGTATCCGTTCGAGGCCACCGGATAATAGAAATGCATGAGCTGCTGCTGACTGTTGCTGTTCACCACGTTCTGAAAGAAGGTGATGATCTCCGGATAGAACTTCAGGTTGTGGTAGGGAACCTGGTACTGCTCGCCGTCCTCGGCCGCGCGGGCCAGCCAGCGCTGGCTGTGAGGATCGACCGGCAGGGTGTCTACCGGAGCGTTGAAGACGCTGTTATTCGGAGATACCTGGCAGCCCCGGTCCTGGTTGTGCACGTGTTCCGAGGTGGGCGCATAGTAGACGCCGCTCTGGGTGATGGTTCCTTCACCGGTTACCGACCAGGTGACGCCGGTGCCGCATCCCACGGCACTGAATCCGTAGCTTCCTCCGGCGGGCAAAGCCACCGGGCTATTCGGCACAAGGATGCACCGCTGCGCCATCGCTAGCTGGCAGCCGAAGAAGGCTACCAGCAGCAGAAACAAGGCCTTAATACTAGCGTTTCGTAACCACGATGTGTGACTTTGGTTGTTGTTGCATTTCTCTCCGGATGTACTCCCGGAAAGTATTGTCGGGGTGTCGTGCTCGGGCGCGCATAGCGATTTTTGGCTGCGCTCGGCTGGGGAACAATTTCGCATGGATCTGGCCTCCAGGGGTACAAGTCCCTTGCAGCGAATGGAATGGCGCAGCCAGATGCCCACTGAACCCGTGTAAACTCCGAACCGACTAGGCCCCTGGCCGCCGACTCAATTGACTGAGGGAGTTGAATTCAGTATCACCGCTGGAGGTTACAAGTGAGCTTGAGAAGTGCTAAGGCGCGACACGAAAGTAACTTAACATAGATTACTAATGAGCTATACGCCTAATAGCACGTATGAAGGATTAACTAATCGCCTGAAGGTGGCGATTTCCGCGCGCTCACTGTCCGCGTATGAATTGCTGCACGCGCTCGAAGGCGAGATCGTCGATGTGAATACCGCCCTGGAACGGCCGGTTGATATTCGCAATCGCAACCAGGGCGAGCGCGATCAGCAGCGAGAACGCGAAGACCTGCCAGGCATGCAGCCGCGGGCTCTCCGAGCCAAACATGCAGCAGGAGGAGATGGTGAGCACGCCGCCTATCAGCAGCACGCACCACAGTACCCCGGGGAGCCGGCCGGCAGCCTGCAACAGGCGTGCGCGGCGATGCGCCGTGAGGGCGCTGAGCTCGCTCAAGGAGTGGTCTTCGGCTATCACCTCGGTCGCAGAGCTCGAGTGCAAGGACATCAGGGTCGTCCACATGCGGTTGTTGATTTCGAAGGTCGCCTCCGGCGTGTGGCCGGCGGACATCTCCGGCCAGTCGACACGGACGGCCGCGTCGGCATAGGAGCGCGCCAGGGTCTTCATCTGGCTGCGCTGCGGCTCAGGCAGGCCGCCGGCCAGGGCATAGATATTGCTCAGCGCGCTGGCTTCCTGATCGACATTCACGTCGGCGACGCCGAAATCGGTCCACACGGTGTACAGCATGAATCCCAGGATGACGGCGTAGGTGGTGCCCAGAATGCTCAGCTGCCAGCCGATCAGCTCGTTGTGGTTGCGGCGCTTCTCGGCCGGCCAGGCGCGGTTGAGTCCCACCATGAAGATCAGGGCCGCCGAGACGGTGAAGACCACCAGGATGAAATCTTCGAAGAAGCTAAGCATGGGATTCGAGAATGGCTTTCGAGTGTAGCAAAGTCGCGCACGCTGCGGGTTCGGCCGCCAGCGGGCGCCGCGCGACAGAATGTTTGTCCGACATGTATAGGCCTGATGCGAACTCGGCCATGGCCGTTCCTTTAGCGGGCAACTCCAGCCACCAGTACGTCATTACCGACCTGGTCAATTTCGAAGCCGAAAACGCGCTGCAGTTACGGGTCCTTCGTCGAGAGATCGCGGCTTCCCAGGCGCGGGCTTCGCACGATGACCTCACTGCCGATTTGCAGGGCGCGATATTGCAACTGTCTCATTGCCGCAAAAAGCCTTCGAGCGCGCATTACATCTCGCTCAGCAGACGACCGCTCGGATGGGCACGCGCAGCGCCGATGTCCTGCACGTAGCCGCCGCACTTGAACTCGGCTGCGCCGCCCTCTACAGCTTCGACGAGCGGCAACGCAAGCTGGCTCGAAGCGTGCATCTCAGGGTCAACTGAGCCGCAACACTCTGTGTCTCTGTGTCTCTGTGGCGAGTTAGGATTCGTTATTGGCCCGCTTGTATTCGTCGAAGGCCTGCAGATACCGGTCAATGTCTTTCTTCGACAGATAGTAGGGCGTGGATAACCGCAGCTTCGAGGGCTCGCCGCCGCGGATCCTGATCTTCTTCTCCTTCCACATCCAGTCTTCCAGCTTCATGCGGTTAAGGGGCGGCACGTTGACGGTGGCAATCGCGCAACGCAGCTTCGAATCGGGCGAGGTCCACGACTGCGCGCCGTGTTTCACCATACCCGCCAGCATGTAATCGCACAGCTCGCGCTGGCGCGCCTCGATGCGCTCCATTCCGATCTGGTTCGCCAGCTCGATCGCGGCGCGCAGCCCATACAGCGACGGCACATTCGACGAGCCAATCCTCTGGAAGCGCTCGGCGCGCAGCTTGGGCTCGTCCCACCCGGCGGTGACAATGGTGTTCCACACGCGGTCGATGACCTCGTCGCGCACGTAGAGAAATCCTGAGCCCTTGGGTGCCTGCAGCCACTTATGCGGGCTGGAGCTGTACATGTCGCAGCCGATGTCGTGCAGGTTGAGCTGCATCATGCCGGGCACGTGCGCGCCGTCCACCGCCGACAGAATGCCCTTCGAGCGCGCCAGCGCGCAGATTTCCTTGGCCGGCAGCACCACCCCGGTCACGGTCGTAATGTGGCTGAAGAAGACGACGCGGGTGCGCGGCGTGATGGCGTCGCTGAACAGATTCAGCACCTGCGGCGTGTCCTGCACCGGCATGGGCAAGGTGACCTTCTTCACCACCACGCCGTAGCGCTTGGCCTTAAGTTGCCAAGGCTGCTCGCCGCCGGGATGCTCCTGGTCGGTCATCAGGACTTCGTCGCCGGGCTTCAGGTCGAGGCCGTTGGCGACATAGCTGTTGGCCTCGGTTGCATTGCGCACCAGCGCGATCTCGTCGCGCGTGGCGCCCACGAAGGCAGCCAGCGGATCGCGAAACTCGTTCCACGGCCCGTATCCCCAGATGGGATAGTCTTCCGGATCGGTCTCGTCCAGCTTCTCGGTGGAGTCGTAGGCGTCGAAGACGGCGCGCAGCACGGGCGCAGGACACGAGCCCACGGTCCCGTTGTTCAGGTAGATCTCGTCGGCGGGAATGAGGAACTGTTTGCGCAGCTCGGCCCAGTAGGCTTCCTCATTGCCGGTGAAGGCCTTGGGATCGGGCAGCGATGCGGGCGCGCTCTGCACCTGCGCGAAAAGTTCCTTGCCAAAGGCCAGCGCGGCGGTGAACCCCGCGCTCGCAGTAAGAAAGCGGCGGCGATCAAGCACGAGTGCCCTCCTGACGAACGCGCCATGTTACCACCGATGGCGTGGGCAGCAGGTCCGCCCTCGCCCAACACTCGGCGGCATCGGCGCAGGTGACACGTATTAAGTGTTTCCCTTATTATGTGGATATGAACGTCACGCTGTCGCTCGACGAAAAGCTGGTCAAGGAAGCCCGCAAGATCGCGGTGGAGCAGGACACAACCTTGACCAACCTGATTCGCGAACATCTGCAGCACTTGGTGGAATCAAGTTCCTCTACGGGCCGGCGGCGGCGCGAGCGCGAAGCTCTGGAGCGCAGCTTCGCCAAGTTCCAGATTGCTGTCGGCGGCCGAAAGTGGAAGCGGGAAGATCTTCATGCCCGCTCCTGATTTTCTCGATACCAACATCCTCGTCTACGCCTATGACGCAAGCGATCGGCGAAAACAGCAGATCGCACAGGCCCTGCTGCGGAAGGCGTTGTCGGGACAGGCGATCACCTCCACCCAGGCCCTGGGCGAGTTTGCTGCTACCCTGCTGCATAAATCTGCCGCGCGAATCCGGCCCGAAAGCCTGCTTGCCATCGTTGACGCGCTCGGGCCCATTCAATCAGTTCCCGCCGATCCGGAAATGGTGCGCCGCGCGATTCAGGCGCACGCGCGTTATGGCGTGCATTTCTACGATGGAATGGTCGTGGCTGCGGCGGAACGCGGCGGATGCAAACGGATCTGGTCGGAAGATTTGAATTCAGGCCAGGATTATTTCGGCGTCGTGGTGGAGAATCCATTCCGCTGATTGCCAGCGCGAGTTGTCAGCCACACCGCCTGGTCTGTTCGGGAAGGCCAAGCAGCCGGAAGGCTGTCGCCAGGCAATTGCGGAGGGCGGCGCCGGTGTGGATCATCTGCTGCTCGCCACCCCCCAGCGCGTTGGCCGCCGCCTTCACCGCCAAATACTGGAGCGCATCGTCGCCGTAGTTCCGGCAGAAGAAATAGAACTGCGCAACTTCCATGTCGACCAGATCGGTGCCGCGCTGCCGGTGCTCCTCGAAGAGCGCCTTCAACCGGCCGCGCGCGGGGTACTTCCCTTCCAGGATCGCGGGCGCGAAGCCGTAATAGAAGTCGGTGGAGACGATCGAAGCAGTCCGCTCGCCTTGCGACGGCTGCCAACGTGGAGCGAGGGGCAGTTCGGCAACTTCGCCGTCGATGCCCGTCGCCGCCGGCCAGGCGCGGTCGACGACGGAAGCCTCGCCCAGTACAGCCTTGCCGGTTGGCATCATTCCGGCCGTGCCCACCAGCACGATACTTCGCACAATGCGCGGACGCAGCACCTCGTACAGCAGCGGCTCCAGGCAGCCGGTGCCGATGCCCGACAGCATCAGCAAGAAATCGGGGAAGCGCCAGAACTCGTAGCTGCGGTAATACCAATGCCGAGCGGGCTGATCGGCGCCGGCGAGCGGCGACGTCAAGTACTCCTTCGCCTCGCGCTGCGTCTCCGGCGGCCCGGTCTCCGCCAGCGCCTGCAGCAATTCGCCGCGGTCCTCGCCCGCGCAGTAAATGCAGCGCTCATGCAGGAGTGACGGCGACGCGTTGGTGTTGGGTCCGAGGCTGGTTGGCACGCGATCAGGTTATCCGCTCAGCGCCGGATTGTATATCTGCACGCGCATGGTCATTGCAGGTCGGTAGGAAGCACGATCCTCAGCGAAGCCAGATGTTTAGTCCGGCGCACCTGGGCCTCTTTCATCATGCGATCCAGCGCGTTGCGGGCCGGCTTGCCGAGGTTGGCGTCCCAGCAGGCAAAGACGTGGTTCAGCATGAAATCCTGAAACTGGTCGTAATAGAAGTCCGCCAGCGCCTCGTCGGTCTTCTGCCGGAAATTGGCGTCCCCCTTCGCATACTCCTGGCAGCGCAGCGACATCCAGTACTTGTAGATCTCGTCGTCGATGAAGCCGTCGAGATAGCACTGGTATTGCTCCAGCTGCAAGCTCCAGTAAGCGCGGACCTTGCGAAACAGCTCGGCATCGGCTTCCGGCGGCGCACCCGGTCGCGGCAGCTGGTCATAGAGTTGGTCGAAGCGGGTAGTGAGATGGATGAAGACATCGGGACGCTTGGCCAGGAACGACGACTTCACGCCGGCGCTGAACTGCTTCATCGTGGCCCTGAGCTGCTTCTCGGCTGCGTCAATTTGCTTCTTGATCCCGTGCAGCGAGATCCAAACCGCCAGCGCGGTAAAGACAGCGGCGAGGCAGGTGCCGATGGCCGAAGCCTCGGTCCAGATTGACGTCTGCACCACAGTCGGTTGCGCCGGTTGCGCTGCCGCGGCTGCGGGCGCTGCCCACGCGGCAATCGCCAGAAGCTCATTCCACACCAAACGTCACCTCCCATTCACCGCTACTTGGATATCCGCCGCGGGTGACGAGAACGCGCAGCACCCATCGCTAGATGCTGGCGGCCTGACTACAGCGACTGCAGAAATGCCAGCACGGCCTGCTGGTCTGCCGGACCCAACCGCAGGAAGCGCTGTTCCACCTGCAGCGCCTCGCCCTTGTGGCGGCGGATAGCGTCGACGACGGTTACCGTCACGCCATCGTGCATCAGGCGCGAGCGCAACCGCAGCCCCCACAACGGCGCGGTGCGAATTTTGTTGCTGGCGCACTCCAGGTCACGCGCCAGGTTTGCTGGCTTCTTGCCATCCATTACCGCGCTCTGAAACGTCACGCTGCATTCGGCCGCGCTCGTTGCCGCCTTCTTCTTCTGCTCCGCCGCGGCCGCGTCCTGCTCGCCCAGCATCTTGGCCATGCGCCCGCGCCCATAGTGTTCGACCATGGCGACGGCAATGCCATCACCGGTCCCAACGTTGTGCATCAGAAAATCGCTGTAAGGATGGATGGTGCGCTTCTCGACTGCATCGGGATGCAGGCCCGGCCCGCCCTGCGCCGCCGGACTCTTGCCGGTCACGATGGTCTCGACGTGACAGCTGGCGCAGCCAATCTTGGTGAACAACTCCTGCCCACGCTTGGCCTGCGGCGTCGCTGCCAGGGTGTCGTCGCGCGCCGGCGCCTTCAGCGAGCGCATAAAGCTGGCGAAGTGATCGATGTCTTCCAGGTTGCTGTCGCTGGCGCTGGGCAGGCTGTTGGGCTCGGTGACCTTGGTTGGATCATTGTTCGGATTCGCGGTGGTCACCGGCGGATTGCAAACGGTCGTCACCTCGTCCGGTTCCAGGCTGTTGGTCACGCCCATCTCGTTCAGGTAGGCGTCGCCGGCGAAGAACAGCAGGCTGGCGTGCTGGTCCTTCCAGCCGAAGCGCCCGATGCGGTCGCGGCCCTCGCTGGGCGGCACGGGCACGTAGATCGCCTGCCCGCAGATGATGCCGTGCGAGGCGCGGCACTGCTCACGGCGAATCTTCAGCAGCGTCTCGTCGGGGATCGCCTCGACGTAGCCGTCGCCGAGAACGTTAGTCGCCAGGCGCGTGGTGCGGATGGTTTCGCTCGACGGCACGTGCTCCTGGATTTGCGGACAGATGGCGCGATCGTTCACCAGCGTGCGGCCGGTGATCACCTGCTTGCCGTCATCGATGGGAATCGCCGGATTTTGAAACTGCCCATGCAGCAGGTGGCCGACGCGCAGCTCCATCACCTGGCTGGCCGCGCCGCTCACCGGCGTCTGATGGCATTCGCGGCAGGACTGCGCGTTGTAGAGCGGCCCCAATCCATCGGGCGCGATCTGCTCCACTTCTTCGAAAAACTTCTGGTCGGCAGTGCGCCGGGCAGGATCGGAGAAGCCGTTACTCTGGTTGTCGAACCCGGTCAGCGCCTCGGGAGGAGATGCGGGCGCTTGCCCATATGGCTGGGCGGCTAAACCCAGCAGCAAGAAGCCCAGCAGTAGGACGCACCCCAGAACCGGCAGCATCGTCTGCTTCATCGCGATCATTCCTTTCCGGTGAGAGTGGCGGGAACAACATAGCGTCAAGGCGGACGAGGGTCAAGAGAATGCAGTGGCCAGTAGTCGGTTGTCAGTTGTCAGTTGTCAGTTGACACTTGCGACACATACCGTGTGGCGATCGAGTGACTACTGACTACTGGCTACTGACTGCTGGCTACTGCGTTCAAAAAAACGCCCGTCGCGTGCGTTGAAGCGAGCGACGGGCGCCAATGGCCAGAAGGGGTGGAGGAGAGCAGTCCGCCAGCTACTGCTGCGGCGGATTGCTGGGCGGCGTGGTCGTGCTGGGGGTGCTCGACGACGGACTGCTTGTCGTGGTCGTGGTGTCGGTGCGCTGCTGATCGGTCTGGGTCGTGGTCGAACTGTTGGTGCCGTTCTGCGAGTCATCGGGCGTGCTTGTAGTGGTGCTGGTTGTGTTCTGCGAGGGCTGCGTCGTCGTGCTCTCGGTGGTGGTCGTGCTCTGTGACGGCTGCACCGTCGTACTGTCGGTGGTGGTGGTGCTCTGCGACGGCGAGGTCGCGGCCGGGTTCTGCGTGGTGGTCGTGGTTGTCGTCTGGCTCTGCGCAAAGGCCGACACCGAAACCAACAGCGCCAATATTGCCACACTCAACACTGCCCAAAACTTTTTGCAATCCATCGAGTTCTCCTTCTTTCTTCTGGGCCTGCCTTTTGCAAGATCACAGGGCCCGAAAATCGAAATTCTGGTTATCCGATGCCGGCAGCAAGATTCTGTGATGCCTCGGAAAGACAAAGCCCGGGGGTAAGGAGTCAAGGATTTAAGGCTCAGGGAACGGGAGTCGGGCGTCCGCGGTATTGGCACAGGAGTGCTTTCCCGGTATGCTGGCGCGACATCATGTCGTCGAAATCCGTATCCCAGTTCGACTCGCCGCGCGCCTGGATGGTCGTGACCGGCGCATTCCTCGGGGCCTTCGTCAGCTTCGGCGTCACCTATTGCTTCGGGGTCTTCCTCAAACCGATGGCGCTGGATTTTCACGTGAGCCACGCGACCATGTCGATGCTGTTCTCGGTCATCGCCGGCCTGACGTTCTTTCTTGCGCCGCTGACGGGCGAACTGGCCGACCGGCACGGGCCGCGTCTGGTGGTGGCCGTGGGCGCAGTGCTGATGGGCATCGCGCTGATCGGCACCGCGCGCGTCAACAGCTTTCCGCTGGTCGTTCTTTTTTATGGCGGCGGGCTGGGCTGCGCCTCGGCGTGCATCTACGTTCCCGGCGTGGCTGCGGTGGGCGAATGGTTCAAGGGCGGACGGCGCGATCTCGCGCTCGGCCTCGCCATCAGTGGCATCGGCTGCGGCACGCTGGTGGCCGCGCCCGTCGCCGCCATGCTTATCGAGCGCTATGGCTGGCGCGAGGCCTTCGTCATCTTCGGATGGATTAGCGCAGCATTGCTGCTGCTGGGCGCGGCGCTGCTGGCGAGCCCACCCGAAAGCGGCGAAAAAGTGAAGGCCGACATCGCCCATAAGTGCGTCAGCCCGTCATTCGCTTTTCTGTACGTCAGCCTCATGTTCTCCGGCGTGGCCGTCTTCCTGGCTTTTGTCTTCGTCGCCGATTACGCAATCGACATTGGCGCCAGCCGCGTGGCGGGAGCGGCGATCATCGGCTATATCGGCGCGGCCAGCGTGGTGGGGCGATTGGGTCTGAATGCGCTGGCGCCGAGATTCGGGCTGCTCACCATGTACCGCATTTCGTTCGTGATCCTGCTGATTGCTGACGCGGTGTGGGCGCGCGCTCATGCTTACCCCGTGCTGGTGGTTTTCGGCATCGTGATGGGCATCGGCTACGGCGGGATTGCGGCCATGGCGCCCGCAGTGGCCGCCGAACTGTTCGGCGTTGCGGGACTGGGCGAACTGCTGGGCATCCTGTTCACCGGCTTCGGACTGGCGTGCCTTCTCGGGCCGCCCGTGGCGGGCGTCATGGTCGACGCCACCCACGACTTCAAGTGGCCGGCGTTTCTTGCCGTCGCTGCGGCGGTGCTCGGGCTAGCCCTGGTGCTGCCGATCCGCCAGCAAACTGAACCAAAGGAAAAGCGCGTCGCCGGTGCGGCGTGAAGAAGCAGTTGTCAGTTATCAGTTATCAGTTGTCAGTTATCAGTTATCAGTTGTCCCCCAACGGGTCAAGTGGCCACGGGTCAGGTAGCTGAGAGCCGGGAGCCGACAACTGACTACTGACTACTGATCACTGTCCGCCACCCCGGAACTGGATGATACGCCGGCGATCGCGCTTGGACGGACGTCCGGGCGGCGCGGGTGCAAAGTCGCGCAGAGCCTTGCGCTCCGCCGCAGCCGTGGCACGAGCTTCGCGACTGGCTTCAGTCTCCTCGTACAGGGTGTGCGCCACGGGCGCCGGGCCACGAACCTCACTGAGCAGCAGCACCTTCACCTCGAAGTCGCCGCCGGGCGTACTGATCTGCAACATGTCGCCCACCCGCACCTCGCGCGCCGCCTTGACCGGCTGGTGATTCGATTGCACCCGTCCCAACTCGCAAGCGCGGGCCGCCAGCGAGCGCGTCTTGAAGAAGCGCGCCGCCCATAACCATTTGTCAACACGAACACCGGACATAAAAAGTTGTCAGTTGAGGTTCGTCGGTCTCCCACCTTTCCCACAAGACGGGTAAGGATGGGGCACCCTGGTCCCTCTCACCTGATCCTAATCCCCCTGATCTTAATCCTCTGGCCTCTGACCCTGACCCCTGGCATCTGACTCCTGGCCCCTACCTTACATACCTTGCATAGAAATTATTGATTGGACGCGCACCACTGCTCTCGGACAACACTGTGGTCCAGCGAGCCCAATCATGGACCTCAGCCCCGAGCCTCTCTCACCCGACCCGCGATGGCGCGCCATCAGCGAACCCACCTTCCTGATGTGTCCACCCGAGCTCTACGATGTGAGCTACGTGATCAATCCGTGGATGGAGGGCAACGTCCACCGCTCCTGCCGCCGGCAGGCCATGGAGCAATGGCAGCAGCTGCATTGCGCGCTCGCCGAGATCGCGCAGGTGGAGCTGGTCGAGCCGCAGCCCGGCTCGCCCGACATGGTCTTCACCGCCAACGCCGGCCTGGTGCATCGTGGCGTGGTCGCGCTCAGCAGCTTCCGGCATCCCGAGCGCCAGGGCGAGGAGCCGCACTTCCGCAAATGGTTCGACGACTCCGGTTTTGGCGTCTGCGACCTGCCGCGCGCCACGCCCTTCGAAGGCGAAGGCGACGCGCTGTTCGCCGATGACGGCTCGTGCCTGTGGGCGGGACACGGAATTCGCACCCTGCAATCGAGCCATCGCCATCTCAGCGACACCTGGAAGGTCGATGTGGTTTCGCTGCGGCTCATCGACGCGCGCTTCTATCACCTCGACACCTGCTTATGCCCGCTGTTCGGCGGATACGTGATGTACTTCCCTGCCGCCTTCGACGCCGCCTCGCAGTCGCGCATCGAGGCGCGTTATCCCGAGGAGAAGCGCATCGTGGTCGGCGAGGCGGATGCGCTGCGCTTTGCCTGCAACGCTATCAATGTTGGGCGGACGATTCTGCTCAATCAAATCAGCGGTGAGCTGCGCGGCCGGCTTGAGTCACTGGGTTTTTTGATGATCGAGGTGCCGCTGAGCGAGTTCCTGAAAGCGGGCGGCGCAGCCAAATGCCTGGCGCTGCGCCTCAGTGAAATGGACGTGACGCACAACGCCGCGCGCGCTGAGCAGCCGGGGTCCGCCGTGGGTGAGGCCGCCAGTCCCGAGTCCGCGCTGCAGCGCACCGGCATTGTGCGCTATAACACTAGATACTATGAAGAAAACCGCGTTCGCGTTGCTGCTGGCGCTGCTCATGGCGGCCCCTTCCTGGGCGGCTGACGTCTACAGCCAGGGCAAGATCCTCAAGTGGGAAAACTCCACCTACGCCGCCAAAAAGAAGCAAGCCAAGAACTGGGTCGTCTACCAACTGCAGACCGATACGACCACCTACTCCATCGCTCGCCAGAAAGAGACCAAGCCGCAGATGCAGGCCGGCGAGATTGTGCAGTACTCGCTGAAGGGCAATCACGAGATGAAGGTGATCGACGCCAACGGCAAGAAGCGCGATTACCAGATTGTGGGACAGACGGCGCCGCCGGAACGATGACTTGCTCGACGATTTGTTGAGCTTCGTTTGCGCGACGTGGCGCTATGCGCGCAGGTACGGATTCGTGTCAGGGCACGGATTCGTATCTGGGCACCGATTCGTATCGGGGCAGGTCTTCAGACCTGCCGAACGGCTCACCTTATCCCCCTTGAGCCGGCTCCACAGTTTGCTGAAAACTTCTTGTGCGATGTCTGTCGCCGGCTGAAGCCGGCTCGGAATCCAGAAACAAAGGCGCGAGACGCTGGCCTGAAGGCCAGCTCTACCCGAACGGTCGTCGCGCCGAGTTTTTCGACAAACTGTGCAGCCGGCGACACAGCTCGCCTAGCTCTTCTTCTTCAATTTCGCCGCCACGCGCTTTGGCACGACGGGCGCCGCAAAGATCCCCGACAGGTGCTCCACCTCGGTCACCACGCGGTCCAGATCGTCGATGAGCGGCTTGAGGCGGTGGGTCACCCCTCCATCGCGGTAGGCGCGCACCAGCGAGCGGTAGTACCACAGCGTCTTGGCCTTGGGCGCGGTGAAGCGCGCGAAGGCCACCTCGCCGTCGTTGCGAAGGTCGCGCAGGATGGCGCGGCAGTTGTAGAGCTTGTCGGCGGCGGAGACGAAGCGCGTCTCGGCGTCCTCGTGGCGCACGCGGTTCAGGTAGCGGACCTTGCGCTTGTCCCACGGCTCCTTCTTCTTGGCATCTTCCACGTAGGAGTCGGTGCAGCCGTCGACGATCTTGCCGACGCGCGGGCCGAAGATTTGCTCGATCACCTTCAGCATCGGCCGCCCGCCGTGGTCCTCGACGGCGTCGTGCAGCAGCGCCGCGATGGCCATCTCCTCGTCGCCGCCATAGTCGAGCACAATCGACGCGACGCCCAGCAGGTGCGACAGATACGGGATGCCGCTCTTCTTGCGGTCCTGCTCGCGATGCACCTGCGCCGCGAAGAGCAGCGCATGATCGAAGCGCGTGCTGAGCGGGATGAACTTGCGATCGAAGGAGCTGCGGTGTCGGGTGGTCATAGTCGCGCCGGAAATTGGTAGGAGACAGGATAGCGGAAAACGGGAGGAATGGGACACAATCGACGCGTCGTTCTGGTTTAGCTTCGACTTGAAACCAACGTGTGGCTCTGGTTGAGCATCGATGTGGGTGCCCAATCCTTTTCCATCTTTTGGGAAAGGGTGGGACCGATAATCCAGCGATGCAGAATCTGATTGGGCATCACGGTGGGTGCCCCATCCTTTCCCATCGTTTGGGAAAGGGTGGGACCGATAATCCAGCGATGCATGAATCTGTGCGGGTGCACCGATGTGGGTGCCCCATCCTTTCCCATCGTTTGGGAAAGGATGGGAGACGACGAACCCCGCCCTGTGTTCCGTATCACCGAGTGGCTGGCGTTTCTCCAGGTAGTCTGTTGGGATGCCAAGAGGGTGGAGCGCCGCTACAACACGCTGCCGACGCAAAATATAGTGGCGATACCCCAAGCCTTGGCGTCGATTGATGACCGGAGCTAAACTCTTAGTATCGAGGTCAACGGGCGTGATTTACCAGGGCAAGGACTTGTCGGCAGATCAAAGAACCGCGTTGGAGCGCCTGCTGGGGCGCCCGGTTCAGGATGAAGAGACTATCAGCGTCCGGTCCATCAGCGCTGCTTCGGCTCCGGAGTGGCTGCAAGAATCATGGGACAGCGCTGAGCAATTCGGCTTGGATCGATTGTCGATGGAACAGATTGATGTGGAAATCGAGGCTGCTCGCAGTTCGCGCCGCGATCGTCGGCCGCAATGACTCGCGTCGTTCTCGATACCAATGTCTTGGTTGCTGCACTCCTGAATCCCCGAGTGCACCTGCTCAGGTCCTGCTGCTCGCCATCTCGGAGCCCGACATTCAGCTTTGCGCCAGCGGCGACATTTTCATCGAGTATGAGGAAGTCCTGCGCCGTCCATTGTTTCACCGTAGTGAGAGCGAAATTCAAAATGCGCTTCGGACAGTTCGGGAGAACGCATTGTGGGTAAGACCAACGGAAAAAGTGCGCGCCTTGCTCCGATCCGGACGACGATATCTTTCTAGAGTGCGCGCAAGCCGCCGATGCGCACTTTGTTATTACGGGCAATCCCAAGCACTTCCCCAGCAATTGGACCGGCACACGTGTCGTTACCGTCCGGCAGTTCTTGAATGAATTTGTATGAAGCCCCAAGGAACGAAATTAACGCGCCCTGATTGATACGTGAGTCGTTGACCCGCAAAAATCGCGCATGTTACCGTACTTGGTTACGCCATCCTAAGCAGCGCCGTCTGTGCGCCGAAGGACCCCAATTTGTCTCCCGAATCGTTAGTCGCCGCGCCGGTCCGCAAGACAGCCCTGAACGCCGTCCATCGTCAATTGGGCGCGAAGATGGTCGACTTCAACGGCTGGGACATGCCGGTCGAATACCCCTCTGCCGGCGGCCTGATGAAGGAGCACATTGCGGTGCGCACCGGCGTCGGCGTCTTCGATGTGAGCCACATGGGCGACATCCGTATCTCCGGCCCGCAGGCGCTCGAGGCCGTGCAGCACATCACCATGAACGACGCCGCGGGCATGGGCATCGGCCAGTGCCGCTACTCGGCGATGCTGTATCCCGAGGGCACCTTCGTCGATGACGTCATCGTGCACCGCATGGGCGAAGAAGATTACATGCTGGTGATCAACGCCGGCACGCGCGAGAAGGACGTCAACTGGGTGACCGGCAACACGCGCCAGTTCGACGTGAAGGTCGAAAACCTGAGCGACAACTATACGCAGATTGCGATCCAGGGGCCGCGCGGCGTCGACACGCTGCAGAAGCTGACCGACGCTGACTTGTCAAAGGTGAAGTTCTACTGGTTCACCCACGGCACCGTCTGCGGGCTGAAGAATATTTTGATCGCGCGCACCGGCTACACCGCCGAGGACGGCTTCGAGATTTACGTGCCCACCGACGAGGCGACCAGCGCGCGCGTTTGGAACGAGGTGCTGGCGGCGGGCAAGGAATTCGGCATCGTCCCCTGCGGGCTGGGCGCGCGCAACACGCTGCGCCTTGAGGGCAAGCTGCCGCTCTACGGGCACGAGATTTCCAACGAGATCAATGTGTGGGAGGCCGGCCTCGACCGCTTCCTGAAGATGGAGAAGGGCGAGTTCATTGGGCGCGCGGCGCTGGAGAAGGCGAAGGCCGCAGGTATAAAGCGCACGCTGGTTGGGCTGGAGTCGATCGAGCGCGGCATCCCGCGCGACGGCTATCCGGTGATGGACCTGGAGTGCAAGGAAATCGGCTACGTCACCAGCGGCTCGTATGCGCCATTCCTGAAGAAGAACATCGCGCTGGCGTATGTGCCGGTGGACCAGTCGGAGATCGGCAACGAAGTGAACGTACAGTGCCGCAGCAATCCGGTGCGGTGCAAGATCGTGCCCACGCCGTTTTACAAGCGTCCGAAGAAGCAGTAGTCAGTGGCCAAGGGTCAGGGGCCAGTGGTTCGGTGGATGATTGGGCAGTGGTCAGTCGACAGTGATCGGGTGGCGCACGCCTTTCAGGCGTGCATCAAAGCTGCAGTTTTTTTACGGCGGCTTTAGCCGCTGAGGTAAATCGATCCGTATACCTCAGGCGCTAAAGGGCATCGCCCGGCGGAATGATTTTGCACGCCTCAAGGCGTGCTCCACCCGGTAAGCGACGAGCGTCGTAGGCGCGAAAGAGCTTAGCTCAGCATCCTTCGACTTCGCCCAGGGCAGGCTTTCAGCGATGGGGAGCGTTGCAAATTTCGATTGAGTCCCTTTAGGGACGGCACGGTTTTATCCGCAATTGCGAGGAGAACGACGAATGGCTTATCCCGCGGATTACAAGTACACCAAAGAACACGAGTGGCTGAAGATCGACGGCTCGACCGGCACGATCGGCATCACCGACTACGCCCAGAATTCGCTGGGCGACATCGTCTTCGTCGAGCTGCCCAAAGTCGGCACGGAGATCACCGCCGGCAAGACCTTCGGTTCGGTCGAATCGGTGAAAGCGGTCAGCGACCTGTTCGCGCCGGTCTCGGGCACCGTCACCGAGATCAACGAGGCGCTGAACACCGCGCCCGAGCAGGTCAACAAAGACGCGAACAAGGCGTGGATGATCAAGGTCACGCTGAAAGACGCGGGCGAGGCAAGTGGATTGTTGTCGAGCGGCGACTACGAGAAGTTCGTCGCGGAAGAGGGCGGCCATTGAGAGCAGCCAGCAATTGGCAAGTGGCATTTAGCAATTGGCATTAGCGCGAGCCTCGCACTTCGCGCGGCAGTCCGAAGTCCTTGTTGGTCTGGCAGGGATGTGCGAACCACGCATGGCCGAGCGCCGGTAGGCGCGGAGTCAGCTTAGCCCAGGACGCAAGTCCTGGGGAGGGCGTCAATTTTGAATCGTGATGCCGCAGAGCGGCAGTACGCCTATCGTTTATCATCAGGCTGAGCAGCTTTATGCAATTCGGCAGCTTCGAAGAGTTTTGGGCGGCGTTAGGTGGACTCTACGACAGCAGCGTCAAGAATGACGAAGAGATCAAGGAACTGCGCGCGTCTATCGGCGAACTGCGCGCGTCGATCGGCGAGCTGCGCGAGGTTATTGGCGATCTGGGCGATGCTTCGGCCCACCTCGCGAATGCCGTGCAGAAGGACCACGACGTCATAATGCAGCACGAGCGCCGCCACGATCGCACCGAGATCACCGTCGAGGCCATTCTCGAGGACCTGCGCCGCCATCGCGAAGGACGCTCGCCGCAATGAGCCGCGGCGCATCTGCCCTGCATCCGGCTGCGCGTCAACGCTATCTAATTCAGGTTCTTCCTTTAATCCAGACGCCCAGGAAAGCCACAGGTACCCATGCGCTATCTTCCTAAGTCGCAGTCCGACCGCGAAGTCATGCTTCGCGAGATCGGCGCGAAATCCATTGACGACCTCTTCGCCGCGATCCCGGCCGAGTATCGGCTGGACCGCGACCTCAACATCCCGCGCCAGTACGCCGAAAGCGAGATCGTGGAGTTCTTCCGCGAGCGCGCCGCCAACAGCGCGCAGGGCTTCGCCACCTTCCTCGGCGCGGGCGCCTATTCGCACTATCGCCCGGTGGTGATCGAGTCGCTGGTCTCGCGCGGCGAGTTCTTCACCGCCTACACGCCCTATCAGCCGGAGATCGCGCAGGGCACGCTGCAATCGATCTTCGAATTCCAGAGCATGATCTGCGAGCTGACCGGCATGGACGTGGCCAACGCCTCCATGTACGACGGCTCGACCGGCGCCGCCGAGGCGCTGATGATGGCTGCGCGCATCACCGGCCGCTCGAAATGCGCAGTCGCCAACACTGTCCATCCCGAGTATCGCGAGGTCATCACCACCTACTCGCGCTATCAGGGCATGCCGATCACGACCTTCGGCTACGCGAAAAACGGCCGCATCGATCTCGACACGCTTGACATGGCGCTCGACGAGGAGACGGCCGGCGTGCTCATCCAGTCGCCCAACTTCTTCGGCACCATCGAGGACGTCGCCGCGCTCGCCGACATCGTGCACAGCAAGGGCGCGCTGCTGATCGTCTCGATTGCCGAGGCAGTTTCGCTCGGCATCGTGAAGCCGCCGGCGGAGGCGGACATCGTCAGCATGGAGGCGCAGTCGTTCGGCGTGCCGCTGGGATTCGGCGGGCCGTATTGCGGCGTGATCGCCACGAAGGAGAAGTTCGTGCGCCAGATGCCCGGCCGGCTGGTCGGCGAGGCGCGCGACAAGCAGGGCCGCCGCGGCTTCGTGCTGACGCTCTCGACGCGCGAGCAGCACATCCGCCGCGAGAAGGCCACATCGAACATCTGCACCAACCAGGGGTTGATGGCGCTGATGTGCGGCATCTTCATGAGCGTCTACGGCCGCGAAGGAATGAAGGAGCTGGCCAAGCACAACCTGGCCAAGGCGCATTACGCCGCCGAGCAATTCAAGAAGGCGGGCGCGACCGTGCTCTTCGAGGGCGCGCCGCGATTCAACGAGTTCGTGATTCAGACAAAGACCGATCCCTACGCCATCAATGACAAGCTGCTGCAGGAGAAGATCATTGGAGGTTTCCCGCTGAGAAAGTTCTATCCCGAGCTGAGCAACGCGGCACTGTGGTGCTGCACGGAGACCACGAGCAAGGCCTCGATTGACGCGGCTGCGAAGGAGGTGGCGCTGTGAACCCGAACGACAAGATCAAGAAAGCCACTACTCACATCAGCCAGAACGAAGGCCTGATCTTCGAGAAGTCGTCGCCGGGCAAGCGCGCCTACAAACTGCCGCCGCTCGATGTGCCTGAGATCGATCCCGCCGAGCTGTTGGGCGAGCACGCGCGCGAGGACCTGGGCGAGATGCCAGAGGTCAGCGAGATCGAAATCATCCGCCACTACACGCGGATTTCCACGTGGAACTACGCCGTCGATCACGGCATGTATCCGCTGGGCTCGTGCACCATGAAGTACAACGCGCGCGTCAACGAGTACGTTGCGCGGCTGATGGGCCTGGCTGAGGCCCATCCCTATCAGCCGGAGCGCATCAGCCAGGGCGCGCTGCGCATTCTCAAGATGCTGAGCGAGCAGCTCATCGAGATCACCGGCATGGACGCTATCACGCTGCAGCCGGCGGCCGGCGCGCATGGCGAGTTCACCGGCATCCTGATGGTGCGCGCGTATCTCGAGTCGAAGGGCAATCCGCGCAAGAAGATCCTCATCCCCGACTCGGCGCACGGCACCAATCCCGCGACCGCGGCGATGTCGGGCTACGCGGTCGAGAACATCAAGTCGAACTCGCGCGGCATGGTAGACATTGCGTCGCTGGAGGCGCAGGTGAACGAAGATGTCGCCGCGCTGATGCTGACCAACCCCAACACGCTCGGCGTCTTCGACCAGGAGATCCACAAAATTGCCGACGTGCTGCACGCCAAGGGCGCGCTGATGTACATGGACGGCGCCAACATGAATGCGCTGGTCGGCAAAGTGCGCCCCGGCGACTTCGGCGCCGATGTGATGCACCTGAACCTGCATAAGACGTTTTCGACGCCGCACGGCGGAGGCGGCCCCGGCTCCGGGCCGGTCGCGTGTAAGAAGATTCTTGAGCCATTCCTGCCGGCGCCGATCGTCATTCAAAAGCCCGACGGCACGCTTGGCTTCGACTACAACCGTCCGAAGTCGATTGGTCGGGTGCGCATGTTCTACGGCAACTTCGGAATGCACGTGCGCGCGCTGGCGTACATCATGGCCAACGGCCCTGATGGATTGCGCCAGACCACGGAAGACGCCGTGCTCAATGCGAACTACATTCGCAAGAAACTCGAAGGCTACTACGACCTGCCGTACACCACGCCCACGATGCACGAGGTGGTCTTCAGCGATCGCAAGCAGACGCAAAAAGGCATCAAGACAGGCGACATCGCCAAGCGGCTCATCGATTACGGCTTCCATCCGTACACCGTCAGCTTCCCGCTGGTGGTGCATGGCGCGTTGATGATCGAGCCGACGGAGAGCGAGTCGAAGGAAGAGCTCGATCTGTTCATTGACGCGATGAAGGCGATTGCCGAGGAGGCCGAGCAGAATCCCGAACTGATTGCCGAAGCGCCCTTCAACACGCGCATCTCGCGGCTGGACGAAACGACCGCAGCGCGCAAGCCGGTGCTGCGTTGGCGCCCGCAGACTGAAGCGGTGGCGAAGTAGGCGCGCACTGGTTCAGAGGGGGTGGCGCACTGCTTTAGCGCAGTGCATAAAAGACTCATCCATAACTGGCGGCTTTAGCCGCTGAGGTACATGGCGGAAAACCTCAGTGGCTAAAGCCAGATTCAATTATGCACCGCTGACGCGGTGCGCCATCCATTGTTATTCCGGCAGCAGTGGCTGTCGGTGATGTGAGTCACGAACAAAAGGTTCCAAGGCGGAATTGTATCTACTTGTTTATGATGGGGGCGATCATGCCAACTCTGCAGTTCTTGGCCCGCGAGCTCAACCCTTGGGCCAATCCGGTGACAGGAAAAGACCTGAAAGAGGGCTCCACGTATTTCATGGTGAACTACGTGGACGACGACATGTTCATCCCTGTTATAGAGACGGTGGTCTTCATTGGACGCGACCTCCGAGAGGATGACGCCGGACAAGTTTACTTCCAGGATGTCGGATCGTATCTAGCGGGCATCCGGCACGGGTCGAACGCTGCAGACACATCTGCTCGGGCTTATTTCTTCTGCATGTCAGAAACCCAGACAGGGGACATCTTCGAATTCGAATCCGCGCTCGAAGAATTGATGAGGTGCTCCCTCAAGCGAAAGGATCGTCCCGGCGCTTCTCAAACATTAAGAACTCCGTGACCTCCGTGCCTCCGTGGTGCACTCGCCTTTTCCGCGGAACCAAACCCCCGCCCCTTCCGTCTATCACCCCAGCCATTCTCGTCGGGGTGTGACATGCATTCCTTTCGCCAGGACCTTCGCTTCGCGCTGCGCCAACTGCGCAAGGCGCCCGGATTTACCATCGTCGCCGTTCTGACGCTTGCGCTTGGCATCGGCGCGGCCACTGCGATGTTCAGCGTCATCTACGCGACGGTGCTGCGGCCGCTTCCCTTTCCTGAGCCCGACCGCATCGTGTTTGTCGAGACGCACGCGGCCGCCGGCTACACTCAGCCCGCGTCGTGGCCGGGCTACATCGACGAGCGCCAGCAGACAACACGTTTCAGTATCTTGCCGGGTACTCCGGCTATGCGGGAGTGAATGTCGACACCGGCTCGCAGCTCGTCCACCTGCACAACACGGCGACAACCGATTATTTTTTCGATGTCTTAGGGGTCAAGCCGCTTTTGGGGCGGACGTTTCTTCCCGGCGAAGAGCAGGACGGGCGCAATAACGTTGCCGTGCTGAGCTACGAAGTGTGGCAGCAGAACTTCGGCGGCAACCCCAACGTCATCGGCCAGTCAGTTCACCTCGATGGCTTTCCCTACACCATCGTCGGCGTGATGCCAGCGGGCTTCCGTTTTCCCCTCAAACTGCCGAACCTGATCTACACTCCGATGCGCATCCCCAAAGAGCTGCGTACGGCGCGCGGCGATCACTGGATGCGAGTGGTCGGCCGTCTGAAGCCGGGGCTGAGCGTTGCCCAGGCGCAGGCCGACATGAATCACCTGCTGGCAAATATTGGACAGGCCCATCCCGATACCGACCAGGGCCGCACGGCGAAGGTCATGCCTTTGACCATGTTCGTTACCGGTACGGACCAGCGGCAGGCGCTGTGGATCATGGCGGCAGGCGTCATGTTCGTATTGCTGATCGCTTGCGTCGATGTTGCCGTGATGCTGCTGGCTCGCGGCGTCAGCCGGCAACGTGAGATGGCGATTCGCACCGCTCTGGGCGCCGGACGCGTGCGCATTGTGCGCCAAATCCTGTTCGAAAACCTGGTGCTCGGCCTGATATCGACGCTTGCCGGATTGCTGATTGCCTGGGGAATGACCGCGGCAACGTCCCAGTTCCTGACCAAGTCGTTTGAACGCGGCGGCGACATTCATCTGAACTGGGCCGTGTTTGTGGCGGCCTTAGGTATCGCCACTGTCTCCAGCCTGTTCTTTGGAATCATTCCGGCGAAGAAGATGTCGTCGGCCAATCCCAACCAGTCGCTGAAAGCGGGCGCGGCGGCCGGAACCGACCGCGGGGACTACCGGCTGCGCTCGGTTTTCGTTGTGGCCGAAGTGGCGTTGTCGCTGATGTTGCTGGTGTGCACCGGCCTTACGTTGATGCAACTGTGGCGCATGCAGCATCTCGATTTTGGATACACCGCCGATCATCTGCTCACGCTGGAGATCAATGCATCGCCTGGCGATTACGCCGGAAGGGACCTGGACGCGACGCTGTACCGCCCGCTGGAGGAGCGGGTGAAGGCCATTCCCGGAGTAAAGGCGGCCGGCTACAACCGGCTGATCCCGCTCATCGAGTGGGGATGGAACAGCGGGATCCAAATGGTGGGCAAACCGCCCGATCCACCCAATCACGAGCGGCTGGCGGAGGTCCGCATGGTATCGGCGGGGTGGTATCAGGCGATGGGCCTGCGCCTGCTGCGGGGGCGGCTGCCTGATCCATCCATCGACAAGCCCGGCGGGCAGAACGTTGTCGTGGTCAACCAGAAATTCGTCGACACCTTCCTGCCGGGCGAAGAACCGATCGGCAAGCAGATTAAGCAGGACAAGGACAACCAGACCATCGTCGGGGTGGTGAGCAACGGGCGGCAATCGATCGAAGAACCCCCTTTGGCGGAAGTGGATTATCCCATGTCGGAAGTGCCGCTGAAGGATAGCGCCGAGACGCTGACACCGATGGCGATGTTTGTGCGTACCAGCGTCCCACCGGAAACGATTGTGGGCCCGTTGCGCCAGGCGCTGCACGAGGTCGCGCCGACGGTCCCGTTCCCCACACCGGAAACCATGGACGATGTGCTGGCCGACGCGCTGGTCTTCAATCGCATGCAGGGCTGGCTGTTCAGCATCTTCGCCGTAATCGCGCTGGTGCTGGCGCTGACGGGCATCTATGGCGTGCTCAGCCAGGAGGTCAGCCTGCAAACGCGCGACATCGGCCTGCGCATGGCGCTGGGGGCCTCGCGCGGAGGGATCCTGCGGCTGGTGCTGAGCCGCGCGGCGTTGCTCACGGTCTCAGGCGTAGCGATAGGCGTGCTGGGCAGCATCGCCTCGCGGCGCTTGCTGGAGAACCTGCTGCCGCTGGCCGTCGCGCGCGACGCACTGGCAATTGCGCTGCTGGCCCTCGGCTTGATCCTGGTAGGCCTGATCGCCAGCCTGGTGCCGGCGCGGCGCGCTGCGTCGATCGAGCCCATGCAGGCGTTGAGGAATGAGTAGAGACAGAGGGGCCGGATGTAGCTCCATCGCGGGCGCTCACTGCAGCAAGGTTTCCACCACGCTGTAGCTTGCGGCCAGCGCCGCATCGAGCGCCGCGGGATCTTTGCCGCCGGCCTCGGCCATGTCGGGGCGTCCGCCACCGGAGCCGCCCACCTTCTTCGCGACTTCGGCGATGATCTTGCCCGCCTGCACGCGTGACGTGAGATCTTTCGTAACGCCGACGATCAGCGCGACCTTGCCGTCAGCGACTGAGCCCATCACCACCACGCCTGAGCCGAGCTTGTTGCGCAAGTTGTCGACCAGCGTGCGGAGCTGCGTTCGTTCGAGGTTGTCGGCGCGCGTGGCCAGGACCTTCACTCCTTTCACTTCGCGCACGTTCTCCGTCGCTGAGGAGACGGAGGATGCCGCCGACTTCATGCGCGCCTGCTCCAGCTCCTTGCGCAGCTTCTTCAGTTCGTCTTCACGCCGCTCCAGTTCGCGCTTAAGGGCCTCGGCGGGAGACTCGTCATCGCCGCGCACCAGTGTGGAGACCACGTTCTCCAATTGGTGATCTTTGCGGAAGTGGCGCAGCGAGCCTTCCCCGGTCACGGCTTCGAGGCGCCGCACGCCGCTGGAGACGCTTCCTTCTTTCAGCACCTTAATCAGCCCGATCTCGCCGGTCGCCGCCGTGTGCGTGCCGCCGCACAGCTCGGTGGAGAAGTCGCCGATCTTAATGACGCGCACGCGGTCGCCGTACTTCTCGCCAAACAGGGCCATCGCCTTGTACTCGTTGATGGCGACGTCGATGGGCACGTCCTCGATGACATCGACGCGGTCATTGCGCAGCACCTCGCGGTTGGCGAGGTCCTCGATGTCCTGCAGCTCTTCGTCGCCGAGGGAGGCGAAGTGCGAGAAGTCGAAGCGCAGGTGGCCGGGATCGACCAGCGAACCCGCCTGCTTCACATGCGTGCCCAGGACGTTGCGCAGTGCCGCGTGCAGCAGATGCGTGCCGGTATGGTTGCGCATGGTGGCGTTGCGAACTTCGGCGTTGACCATCGCGTCGACTTTGTCGCCGACGTGGATGGCCTGCTTGGCCTGGACGCGATGCGCGCGCACGCCCTGCACGGGATAGGTCGCGCCCGCGACCTCGGCGACGATGGTGTTGTGATCGTCGGAGTAGAGCCAGCCGACGTCGCCAACCTGTCCGCCGGCATCGGCGTAGAAGGGCGTGTGATCGAGCACGATCTCGCCGCGCTCGCCGGGCTTGAGCTCCTGCACGCCGACGCCGGTGCCGTTATGTGGCTTGATGATGGCCAGCACCTCGCATCCGGTGGAGAGCGTTTTGTTGTAGCCCTCAAATTCGGTGCGCGGAAGCGACTGGTAGAGGGGAGAGGCCGTGGCCTTCGCACCGCTTTTCCAGGAAGCCTGCGCCCGCTTGCGCTGTTCTTTCATCGCGGCGTCGAACCCAACAGAACCAAAAATTATTCCAGCATCGCGGCAGGCGTCTTCGATGAAGTCACGGGGCAGTCCGAATGTGTCATACAGGCGAAACGCACTCTCGCCCGGATAGGTTGCCACCTTTCCCATCGCTGTGAGCGCATTCACGGCAGCCTCAAGATTCTTTACCGGGACGACGCCAGCAGCTCCTCCTCTGGCGAGGCTAAATTCATTGAGGTGCCCTTCCTCATCCCGCAACGTCGTGGCTGCGGCGTCAGGGAGCGCTGTAAGCTCTCGAAGCACTGTTTCCTTCAGATCGCTCTCTAGAATCCTCAGCCCCTCGCTAAGCGTGTGTGCAAACCGGCTTTCTTCGCCCTTGATCATTTCCGCGACGCGATTTGCACTCTCGATCAGCTCCGGATACGCATCCTTCATCAGATCGCGGACGGCAAACACCATCTCGAATAGAAACGGCTTCTCCTGCCCCAGCAATCTTCCATGCCGGATCGCGCGACGAACGATCTTGCGCAGCACGTAGCCGCGTCCTTCGTTCGACGGCAGCACGCCGTCGGAAATGAGGAACGTTGCTGCGCGCGCGTGATCGGCGATGACGCGCAGCGACGCCGCCTGCTTGTGTGTCTGCTCTACATCTTCCTTCTTCTTTTCCTGATCGAGCTTCGCTCCGGTCAGCTCGGCCGCGCGCGCAATCAATGGCGTGAATATGTCGGTGTCGAAAACCGAGACAACGCCCTGCAGCACCGTGGTCGTGCGCTCCAGGCCCGCTCCGGTGTCGATGGACGGCTTGGGTAGCGGCCGCATCTCGCCGTCGGGCTGGCGGTCGAACTGCATGAAAACCAGGTTCCAGATCTCGACGTAGCGTCCGCAATCGCAAGGGAAGTCGCAATCGGTGTGGCCGGCGTCGCTCGCCCCGGAGCCCATGTCGTAGTAAATCTCGCTGCACGGGCCGCAAGGGCCGGTATCGCCCATCTGCCAGAAGTTGTCTTTCATGCCGAGCTCGAAGACGCGCTGGGGCGCAACCCCGGTCGCGATCCAATGCTCATACGCCTCGTCGTCGCGCGCGATTCCCTGCTCGCCCTTGAAGACGGTGACGTAGAGCTTGTCTTTGGGCAGGCCGAACCACTCGGGCGAGGTGACCAGCTCCCACGCATAGGCGACGGCCTCCTTCTTGAAGTAGTCGCCGAAGCTGAAATTGCCCAGCATCTCGAAGAAGGTGAGGTGGCGATTGGTGAAGCCCACGTTCTCCAGGTCATTGTGCTTGCCCCCGGCGCGAACGCACTTCTGCGACGACGTGGCGCGCGAGTAGTCGCGCTTCTCGATGCCAAGGAAGACGTCCTTGAACTGGTTCATGCCGGCGTTGGTGAACAGCAGCGTGGGATCGTTGGCCGGCACCAGCGAGGAGGAGTGCACGATCTTGTGTCCGCGCTCGGCGAAGTAGCGCAGGAAGGTGGAGCGGACCTCCGAGCCGGATAGCTTGCGAGAAGGCATGTAAATAGATTAGCAGGGGAGAGAGTTGTCAGTAGCCTCGTCGGTCTCGACGATCGCTTTCCTCTTGATGGTGTCATCCTGAGCGGAGCGACCGCGCAACTGCACTGACAACCGCGCTTTTGGCGGTTGGCGGCGTAGTTGCCCGGTCGCGGAGTCGAAGGACCTCTACATCGGATTCACCATAGCGGTCCTTCGACTCCGCACCCGCCCCGCTTCGCTTCGCGAACCGGAAAGACTACGGCGGGCGCTCCGCTCAGGATGACACCCGCTCGCGATGACACCCTCGTTGTTGAATGCAGTGCTTGTGATCAACAATGCTCGCGTCGTGACCGTTTGCAAGCAGATGTGAGAACATTGCGGGTTACTGCTCCAATGTGGGGGAACGTCATGAAGCTTCTGCTCACCACTGCGCTGTTGTTCGCGCTCGCCATGTCGGCCCTTGCCGCCGAATCCCACGAGGTCTCCTACCGCAGCGGCGACGAGACGGTACACGCCATCCTCTACAAGCCTGCGGGCGACGGGCCCTTCCCCGCGCTGGTGGTCATTCATGAATGGTGGGGGCTGAACGACTGGGTCAAGCAGCAGGCGGACCGCTATGCGCAGCTTGGCTACGTGACGCTGGCCATCGACCTGTATCGCGGGCAGGTGGCCACCACGCCCGACCAGGCGCACGAGATCATGCGCGGCGTCCCGGAAGACCGGGCGCAGCGCGACCTGCTGGCTGCGACCGCCTACCTGAAGTCGTTAAATTCGGTGAACCCGAAGCGCATCGGCGCGATCGGCTGGTGTATGGGCGGCGGCTACGCGCTCGACCTGGCGATCGCCGACCCTCATCTGAAGGTTGCGGTCATCAACTACGGCCATCTGGCTACCGATGACGCCACGCTGAAGAAGATCCACGCTTCGATTCTCGGCCTGTTTGGCGGACAGGACCGCGGCATCTCCCCGGCCGATGTGAAGAAATTCGAGAAGCAGATGAAGGCGCTGAACAAGAAAGTCGACATCCATATCTTCCCTGACGCAGGCCACGCCTTCGAGAATCCCAACAATACCCAGGGCTATCGCAAGGAAGATGCCGAGCAGGCGGAGAAGCTGACCGAACAGTTTCTCACCAACAACCTAAAGTATTCCATGAAGTCGAAGCTGTAAGCTGCGGCCCAGGGCTATTGCTGCACGGCCCTTTCGGAGGTGCTATGCATGGTCCAGGAAAGTGGGAACAGGGGCGACAAAAACTGGAAGTTGTAACTGACTTTCACCTGCACCCAGGCATTGGGAGCACACGGCGGGTTGCCGGCAACGGTTCCGCTGGCAAAGCAATGACTGCTCACAGTCACCTGACTGGTGTCGATCGCGGTAGCGAGACTGTCGACATAGGTCGTGATGTCAGCTGACTGAGCGCCGCGGGGCTGGCTTGCGACCGCGCAGTAGCTGGCCAGGAGCGGATCGCACATGGTGCCTCTCACCATGGCAAAACGGGTAGCGTGACGGGCCGCATCCGAAATCCAGTCGTACGCATAAAGCGCCCGGCCAGCATCCACAATCAGGAAGACGACAAGCAGAACAGTAGCAGCCGCCAAGGCAAACTCTGTGAGGGCGCTACCTTCTTCGTGCCGATGTTTTCCTGACGCTCGAGTCATGTTTAAATCTCCAGCCACACAGAAGTCTTCTGTTACTTGCGTACTCGCATTACCGCCTTGCCACTCGCCGAGTAGCTGCGGGGCAGTCCCGGATAATTGAACAGCGGAGAATACGTTGCCGTGGTCTGCACCTGGACGCACTCGGCAATTTGACCGCTGCATGAGATACTCACGCAGCTGCCCGAGGCTGGCATGGGATTGCAGGATGTGCCCGCATCGTTGTTATCGCACACGCAGCCATTGGTTACGGTGACGTTGGCGGAGGTCAGGACGCCGCTCTGGCAAGAGGGCGGACTGCCGCCGTTCGCATCGCACACGGCGGTGTTGGTGATTCCCATCGTATCGGCCGCGGTGATCTCGGTTTGCGAGCCGTACTCGGCGCCGGCAGTGGCCCCGTTATTGACGGCCACGGTGTAATAGATCGACCGTCCGATTTCCACCACCCCAACCGCAAGCAGGATCAGGAACGGCAGCATCAGCGCGAATTCCAGCAGGCTTTGCCCGCGCTCGCCAGTTTTGTGCATGTCGTCCTCCCTTGTTTCGTTTCTCAAGGTCAGCATGCCTGCTATTCAGCCAGGGCTGCAGTATGGATCGGCGACCCTCCACCGGTCACCAGATTGTCGTTGATCGACGTGTTGCCATTGATCGTTATCTGATAAGCGATGATGAGTGAAGAGACGTCCACGCTGGGGTTGCCGGAGTAAGTCAAGTCCGTTCCTGGGAAATAGACCGCGCCGGTGAAGGTCGCGCCGGCGGTTCCGTTGATGTTGCTGGCATCGACGTTTTTCGTGCTCTGGTAAGCGCGGTCCTGGAAGAAGAGGACTCCCGCATAGGTACCGCTGGTTGGAGCAGAGAGATTGCTGCCTCCTCCACCCGTAATGCTAACCGGAGCATAGTTCTTTCCGGGACAAACTCCTTTCACGTTTCCGGTGTTGTAAATAGTGACATCGGTACCAGTGAGTATCTCTCCACCGCTGGAGCTCATACCTCCGCCGCAAAGTTGGTAAATTCCGGCGGCGAAAGTGACCGTTCCATTACCAGTCAGGCTTATTCCGCCACAGTAGGTGCCCGGCATGAGGCTGCCGGAGCCCTGGATTTTGACGGTCGTGTTGTGGTCGCATCCGGTTGGAACCGGCTCGGCCAGATTCTCCAGCGGATCCGTGAACGACGGGATATTTACTGGTTGCGGACAGAAGCCGCTGGAGCCATCGCAGTACGGGCCTCCACTCGGCGACCAACCACTACCGGGGGTCCCAGGCCCGACTACTCCAATGCCCGCGCCGGCAGTACCTGCATTCAGGTAGCCGCTGTTGCCGTTTATATTCAGTGCCTGGGAACTGCTTGAATTCACGAAAACACCGCAACTGGAGCTGACGCTCACATTGCCGTTCAACAGCAGGGTGTTTGAGTCTGTAGGATCCAGCGCAATGATGCATCCCGACCCGCTTGCCGTAGTGGACGCC
>DASRGM010000103.1:0-11456 GCA_035651035.1 Terriglobales bacterium | reverse complement strand
CATTGCGACAGTGCGATGCTTCGCCGAATGAGAAGTCTGGGAGCGGGATTTCGCTTCTACAACGCCGGCTGCAGCTGCGGCATCTTTTAGATAATGCCGCGACGGCCGGTACAATCCAGCCTGTCTTTGCCAGTGATGCCTTCGCATCGGACGCTGCAGTCGGCGCGCGAGGCGGCGAAGGACTGTCGCGCATGCGACCTGTGGAAGCGCGGCACCCAGACCGTCTTCGGCGAGGGTGCGGCGCATGCGCGCGTTATGTTCGTCGGCGAGCAGCCCGGAGACAAGGAAGACTTACAGGGGCACCCGTTCGTCGGGCCCGCGGGCGCGGTGCTCGACAGGGCGCTGGCCGAGGCTGGGATCGATCGCAAGCAAACCTACGTCACGAATGCTGTGAAGCACTTCAAGTGGGAGCCGCGCGGCAAGCGCCGCATTCACAAAAAGCCAAACTCGCTGGAGATCGCCGCCTGCCGTCCCTGGCTGGATACCGAAATGGGGCTGGTGAAGCCCGAAGTTGTGGTTTGCCTGGGCGCGACCGCCGCACAGGCGCTGCTGGGCCGCAGCTTCCGCGTGACCCAACAGCGAGGGCAGTTGCTGCCGTTCGAGCGCGCGCCGCACGTGCTGGCCACAGTGCATCCGTCGTCGATCCTGCGCGCGCCTGACGGTGAGTCGCGGCATCGCGAATACGAGCTGTTTGTGGACGATCTTCGCGTAGTCGCGAAAACACTGCGGCAGAAGGTAGCCTAAAGCCATAGACCGTAGCTATGGAGAATAGTTGCGAGATTTGGCTTCGTTGTCCGGCACTGCAGACTTCTTGCAACGGCTTGCAACAAAATCGACGGACAGCGCTACTACGCTCGGTAGTATTTGTCTATTTTCGGTAGTATTTGTCCTCACCTAATTGACTTGGGCCGCCCACCATAATACAGTTGGCTCACTCATCCGCACCGGCCAACTATTCCGAGAGATTGAAATGCGCTCCCAATTTGTGTTGAGAGTTGTCCTTATTTTTGCCCTGACGCCGGCATGCTTCGGCGCCCATTCTGCATCCACCACCTCAGCGTCGCATCCCTCGCCTCCGACCTATGTAGTGACGAATGACGATGCGGGTATAGTTTTCGACGAGAACACCATCAGCTATTTCATAGCTGGAGGCTCGCCGTCGGCGCCGTCGCTCACCTACCAGAACAGCGTACCTATTGGAGGAGTGGGCGGAGGAGGAGGAAATTTCGGGGCATCGAGCATCGTCTCGCTGCCCGATAGCAACGCACAATGCCTCTACGTATCTAATGCCGGTTCGGGTGCGATCGCCTCCGTCAATATTCAGTCGCAAGCGCTGGCTGGAACCTTCTCCGCATCGCCCACCGACGCGGGAACTTCGAACGGCATCGGTCTTGCCCTGAATCGTAATTACCTGTATGCGAGTTTTACCGACTCGAACACGATAGCGACCTTCCAAATCCTGCCGGGATGTCAGCTCAGCTTCGTCAACGACACCAATGTAGCCGGCCTTAATGGAGGCGGAATCTATGCTATCGCTGCCAATGCCACCATCCTTATTGTTACTTATGGCGACGGCTCGATACAGTCTTTCAATGTTTCCGGTGGAGTACCCATCTCGAATAACGATGAGCAGAATTCGACCGGATACATCGCCGACAACAATAATCTACCTTCCGGTATCGACATAACCCAGGACGGGCACTACGCCATCTTCGGTGATGGCGCGATCCTCACCACGGTAGAAGTGTCCGACTTAACCTCGGGCAGGCTCGCAGCCACTCGCTCTTACCAGTTGGGCGCCAGCGCGACGGCCGTTTCGCCGACCGCCGTGGGCCCGGGAATCGGATCGGCCAATGTTCGGCTCAGTCCGGACGAAAGGCTGTTGTTCATCAGCAATAATCAAAGCGGAAATATTACGGCCGGCTTCTTCAACCCTGCCACCGGTGGGGTCAGCCCGGGATGTATCTCTCCGCGGCTGAGCGGATTTTATAATCCGTGGTTTTATCTGGGATCGATGGTGACGGAGAATACTTCCGGCAGCGGCGGCGTGCTTTACGTGGCGGAGTTTGGCAAGCAGTCTTCCATCGGCATTCTGAACATCAACGTCAGCGGAGGGACCTGCGGCTTCACGGAGTCGGCGAACTCACCGGTGTCCGATCCCGTGAGCGGGGCTGCGCTGATCTCGTTATGGGCTTATCCGCCGCGGCCCTTCTAGCTCATCGTCTAGGATTCTGTTGGATATTTATAAGAGTGGCTACTTCGGCGCCGACTATACAGGGGTAGGAATGCGCAATATATTCAGGTTGTTGCAAGTTTTGTTGATGGCTACATTAGCTGCGGGCGGCTTCGCCACCGCATGGGCACAGGCGCCAATCTGCCCGCCTCGCCCGGTTTCCGGCACGCTGGTTCAGAACCCTCCCGATATTTCTAGTCAAAATGGCGTGCTCAGTGTCGACCTCACGCTGCAAAACCAGCAGGGCACCGATGGCTACATGCACTATTGCTATGTCTACATGAGTCAGGGGCAGCAGATGGAAGCTCCGACTTTACGGCTGAATCCCGGCGACCAGCTGATCCTGAACCTGACCAATAACATTCAAGAGCCTTTCGACAGCTTTCCACAAAAGCTGAAGTTGAAATTTAAGAACCGGCACATGTTGATGCCTATGCAGATGGGCGGCACGCACCAGGCCGGCGCGCCCGACGACCCCTGCCACGGCACCCAGGTTCTACCGTCGTCGACCAATATTCATTTTCATGGTCTGAATGTTCCGCCGGTCTGCCATCAGGACGATGTCATCAATACTCTGATTCAGTCAGGCGATCCAACTTTCCAATACGACACCCAGATCCCAGCGAATGAGCCTCCGGGAATGTATTGGTATCACCCGCATGCTCACGGCTTCACTTTCACGCAGGTGGCCGGCGGTGCATCGGGGGCAATCATTGTCGAAGGCAGCAATCCTCTGACTGACGGGCTGACGGAACATGTGATCGTGATCCGCCAGGAGTTTCCTACCAGCGGCGGAGGCGATCCGGAAGATGGCCCCAGTATTTTGACCGTTAATTTTCAGCCGGCGATTGCGAACCTTGGCCTGCCGTTTATCAACGCTCAGGTGGGCCACCGTGAATTCTGGCGGGTGGTGAATGCCGGCACGACTGCCGTCCTCAACCTGCAGATGCAATACGGCGGTGTCGCGCAGCCGCTCCAGGTCATCGCACTCGATGGCATCCCTCTGACGACCCCTACTAACTACACGACCATTAATCTGCCTCCGGCGGGGAGGGCAGAATTCATTGCGCCGGCATTGCCATCGGGTCAACAGGGCGTATTCCTGACCGCTGGATACAATAGTGGCCCAATCGGCGATGTCGATCCTCCGGCGCCCCTTGTGAGGATCAGACCGTCGCAGCAGAGCATGCAAACCTACCAGGCCAAGCACCATCCGGCAACGACTCCGATCGCGACCAAGCGCTTCGCCAATCTGAGGTTCCTCACGCCCACGTCGCAACGAAATCTCTATTTCTCCGAAGAGGCGATATCGTCGAATGGCCCGACATCGCTATTCATAACCGTGGTGGGTCAAAAGCCGCGAGTGTTCCACATGGATGACCCGCCGGCGATCACGACAAACGTAGGAGCCGTAGAGGATTGGACCATTGAAAATCGTTCAGGCGAAGCTCACGTATTTCACATGCACCAACTGCACTTCCTGGTAATGGAAGTCGACGGTGTCCCGGTAACCAATCCGGACATGCTGGATACGGTCACGATTCCTGCCTGGTCCGGCAGCGGTGCTTATCACAGCGTGAAAGTGCGCATGGACTTCCGTGATCCAAACATCGCCGGCACCTTTGTTTATCACTGCCATATTCTCGATCATGAGGATGGAGGGATGATGGCGAAAATACAGGTTAACCCGGCAAACTAGACGCGGTACCCCGCGTTAGCTCCAAAGATGGGGCGGGAACCTTCGGGAAAACTCAGAGCAGGCTCTGAAGCACGGTTTTTTACTCGCGGACTATCGCGACAACTTCAGGCTGAGGCCGGCTGGCCTTGCATGAGCACAAGGCGAACGCCGGCGCTCAGGCCAGGTATGGCTGGAGAGTCTGGCGAATGGAGTTCTCGTCCAGTGGCTCGCCGCTGTTCAGGCGATGGAGCAAGTCGTCGACCACCTGCTTAGCGGTGTTGCGCTCGCGGTGCAGCAGGAAGCCGTCGAAGACATGCTGGCCGCGCATGGCGTTGTTGATCTCGTTTTCCTTGTCGTGCTCGCCGAGCTCGGTGAAATAGACGACCTTGTACCGGCCGCCGAAATCGGCATCGCGGTAGATCTCGAACATCACTTTCTTGGTGTCGCTGGTCAGGGGCATGAGGATCCGACGGGCCGAGTAGAGCGGACCTTCAGGTCCGCATCGAGCGCGCACTCTGAATTATAAAGCCGGACGGGACTCTGGCTCTTCTTCCCACCGTACCCAGCGCTGAAGCGGGCTCTCCCGTTCCGCGCCTACGGCGCTGCACTCACTAAAAGCCAGTTCGGCCAACTTCGCTTGATACGGACCTGACGGTATCCCCTCCAACCCTAATCGTCGCCTGAGGCCGTCGCCGCATGAGGCTCGTCCATGGGCTGCGGGAAGGGAACGATCTCGGCTTCGCGCCGCACCGACTTGTGCGTCAGTGACATCCGCAGCTGGCGCTCGTATTCAGCGAGCTGCTCGTCGAGCTTCTTAGCCGTCTCGGCCTTCTTCAGCAGGTCTTCGCGATACCGCTTAAGGAAGTAGTCGATGGTCTCGACACGAATCTTGATCGAGCCCGTCGGCTTGTTCTCGTCCAAGTCTTTGAACGAGAAGTATGGTGTGCCGGACTTCTCGATGATGTCTTCAATCACGCTGTAGATGGGCGCGTCGTGACCGCACTTGAAGTTGGAGATCTCGAGCGCCACCAGGTTGGGATGGCGCGCCGTAAACTTCGCCGCCCAGATCTTCTGGTTGGTAGAGGCCGAGTAGGCGTTCTTCCACACGTCGCGAATGTCCAGCGCGTGGGTGATCGCACCTGAACGCACCTCCTCGCCGAACAAGCGGTCGAGAATGTCGTCGTCCATGGGCAGCAGGCTCTGCGAGAACACCGGGTAGCCGAGCTTCTGGAATTCTTCCATGATCTCGTGGTTCAAGCCCGGATCATGATGGTAAACGCGGCCCAGCATGACGATGCCCAGCCGGTTTTCGCGCTCGAGCGTATCCAGCACCTCGCGGGAGCGCTTTAGCAGGCTGTTGTTGCAGTCCTCAAATGCCTGGAAGCCGGCATCGAGCGCCCGCTCGTTTTCCTCTTCCGACAGGCCCAAGATCGGCGCCCACGTCTGCCACATTTGCAGCCCAAGCATTTTCTTGTCGTGGATGTTCAGGAGCGGATCGAGATACTGGATGCCGTTCTCTTTGAAGACGTCGTTCTCTTTAGTGAATGCGGCCTTTACGGCGTCGGGGGTTGCGGTCACGGTGGGACACGCGTTCGAGCCGGTGCAGTTCTTCAACGGCTGGTGGAGCGTGTCGATCATGGGGAAGAAGATGACGTCCAGCGGCTTCTTCGCGTGCTTCTGGAAGATCAGGTTATAGACGTGCGGGATGCCGATCTTTGAGGGGAAGCAGGGATCGATGGCGCCGCGACCCGCGCCCTGGCGGTACATCTCCTGGCCGGTGAACTCGGAGTAGACAAGGTTCTCCGGCTGGAGACCCAAGCTCTCGAGATAGGCGCTGAAGAGCGGCGCGTACAGATACATGTTCAGCACGCGCGGCATGCCGACGCGCAGCGTCTTGCGTTTCTCCATCAGCGCAGCGCGTTGCTGGATGGCGGCTTTGGCCTTGCCGAAATCCCAGCGCCCCGGTGTGGGGGGCGCTTCGGCGACGACTTTCGGGTTACGCGAGCGCCAGACTTCATTGGCGGCGATATCGACGAAGTTCGGGTTCTTCTTCTTGATCTCGTCGAGTCCGGCCTTGATGCCGCGCATGGCGTTGACGTCCTCAACCTGGCCTTTTTCGCAGGTAGAGATGATGAGGCGGCGCTCGCCGGCTTGCAGCGGAACTTTCGACTTGAAGACCGGGAGCGGCGACGCCGGCTCCATAACCCCGTCACCGATATTGACGTCGATGAAGGTGCGCAGACAGTTGTTCTTGCAGAAATAGCAGCGCGTGTCTTCGTTGCGTGTGGTCTTGTATCCGATCTTCTGCACTGCATCGATGCCGATGAATGTGGTGCGCTGACCGTTTTTGTAGAGTCGTATCGCTTCGACGCCAGCGCCGATTGCGCCCGACTCGCCGCAGTGCTCGTGAACGATCACTTCGGGCTCGTGCCCGGCGCCGTGAAAGTGCGAGTGAATGAAATCAACTTCCGACTTCACCGCAGCGAGGTTCTTCTGTGTGCCGCCCTGCAGGATGAAGCGCGAGCCCAGCTTGGCAAGATTCGGAATGCCGGCGACATAGAGGAAGATGTTCTTAGGCAGCACGGCGGCGAGGCCGGCAAGGATCTCTTCGCCGCGCCAGCCCTGGCGCTGGAAGTTTACGATGTCGGACTGCATGAACACGGCACAGCCGTAGCCGAAGACGGGCATGGTTCCCGCCGAGAAGGCAATATTCGCGTACTCCTCGACTTTATAGCCCAGGGATTCGGCCGTGCCCTGCAGGAAGTAGCCGTTGCCGGCCGAACACTGTGTGTTCAGCTTGAAATCTTTGACGCGGCCGTCTTTGAGGACGATCAGCTTGATGTCTTGGCCGCCGACGTCGACGATGACGTGCGGATTTTCGTAAAACTTCATTGCCGATTCGGTGTGGGCGACGGTCTCCACCAGCGCGACGTCGGCCTTGAGCACATCTTTCAGAACATCTTTGGCGTATCCGGTCGTACCGACGCCGAGGACCTCAAGCGTGCAGCCCTGTGACTCGACCTGCTGACGCAGGGCGACGAACATGTCGATCGTGTCCTGGATAGGATTGCCGCCGGAAAGCTGGTAGGCCTTGCACAGCACGTCGCCGCCCTCAGAGAGCAGCACGGCTTTGGTCGACGTGGACCCGCCATCGAGGCCGACGAAGCCGCGAACGGTTTCTCCAGCCGTAAACGTCGCCGGAATGAACTTCGGAACGCGATATTTTTCCTTGAACGCGGCCAGCTCCTCGTTCGAGGCGCTCAGGCCGGCCGAACCGGACTTCGCCTTCTCCGCCGCGCGTCCGACGGAGATGTAGTCCTCCAGGCACTCGGTCCCCATGTAGATGCCGACGTCCTGGTCTTCATCCTTGCCGAACTCAACCGCGCCCAGCGCCGCGAAGTACTGCGCGTTCTCCGGGACCTTAATCAGCTCTTCCGGCTTGGCGCCCTCAGGCAACTGCACTTTGCGCTCTTCCCAGGTGCGCGGAATGTTCTGCTGCCAGGCTTCCTTCATGCCACGGATAAAGCTGTTGGGCCCTCCGAGCAGCAGGACATGCGGGCGCAGCGTGTGGCCGCGCGTCAGGACCGTGAGGTTCTGCAGCACGATGGCATCGAACAGCGAAGCCATGAGCTGGTCGGGGGGAATGCCTTGCTTCTGCAGGCCATTGATGTCGGTCTCGGCGAAGACGCCGCACTTGCCGGCTACAGGATGCAGCTTGATGCCGGTGTAGCCCTGGTCACACAGGTCCGCCGCTGGAATTTTTAGCTTGGCGTTAATCTTGTCGATGACCGCGCCCGTGCCGCCGGCGCATTTGTCATTCATCGAGGGAATCTTCTTCTTGCGGCCGGTGTTCTCGTCTTCTTTGAAGACGATGATCTTCGCGTCCTGCCCGCCTAGCTCGATGACCGAGTTGACCTCGGGGTGCAGCTTCTCGACGGCAAGCGAGACCGCGGTGACTTCCTGAACAAACTTCGCGCCGATCAGATTGGCCAGTGCGCCGCCGCCCGATCCGGTAATGAAGATGCGGCAATTGTGCGGCGCAATCCCGACCTCGTCCTGCATGCGCTTAAGGAACTCAAGCAGCTTCTCCGGCTGCTTGGTTTCGTGGCGCTGGTAATCCTGCCAGATCATCTTGTCGGTCTCGGTCTCGACGACGACCGCCTTGACGGTCGTGGAGCCCACGTCCATGCCGACCGTGTAGACCGTCTTGTGGCCGGATTGTGCGGCGACCTCGCGCGACTTCGCCATGATGCGGGCAGGCAGGGAATCTTCCTGAGGCGCAGAATTGGTTAAGGCGCTAAGAGAGACGTCGACCTTGGGATTCGGAGTGTCACAGCATCCGTGGTCCCCGTGTTGGTGAGAGTGACTCACTCGACCTCCGTGATTCGTGCGGGTCTTTGCCCGCTTGGTTCGTCGGCGGGGCTAAAGCCCCGCAACTCGAAAACACCTGGCAGCGACGCAAACCTGAGGGTTTGCTCTATCCGGTTTGCTCTACGTCCCGTGCGCCAAGGTTTGCTCTACCCGTCCTAGGCGTCGCCGAAGTTGCCTTCAACCCGGCGGAAGCCGTGTTTCGCCTGCTTCAGCATCCAGTTGATCACCCGGCGATCGTTGTAGCAGAACGCCAGGATGTGATTCAGAGTCGAGAAGCACGTCTTCTGGCACTCCTTCTTCATTTCTTTCAGCTGCGTGGTCTCGAACTTGTGGTTCTCGATCGTGCCCCAATCGTATCCGGCGGAATACATTGGGAAGCACGGCGCCAGCGTTCCGTCCACGCGCACGATCAGCGAGTTGTGCCCGGCGCGGCAGCCCCAATCATGCAGGTCGCCGTGTACGAAGTTTTTCATCTGGGCCAGGCGCTCCACCGAGTTCACCATGTGATAGCCGGATTTCTGCTTCTCAATCAGCCAGTCGACCAGCTCGGCAACTGCGGGATGGTGCTCCTCGCGGATAAACGTCGGGTTCGTATACAGGTGCTTGAAGTGCGGCTGCTCGGTCATCGGCGACTCGCAGATGTGGTAGTCGGTCGCGATGCCGCTGTCGTGCGCCAGCTCGGTGAGGCGCCGCACATCGTCCATGTTGTTGGCGCAAATGTTGATGTTCAGAAACACGTTGTAGCCGTACTTGTACTGCTTCTTCACCAGGTAATCGAAGTGCGAGCGGATGGGTACCATTGCCTTGGGCAGCCCCTTGCCGGGCACGTCGTCCCAGGAGTCAACGGCCAGGTTGACTACACCAACACCGGCATCGGCGACCTTATCGATGACCTTCGGCCACATCAGCCGGCCATTGGTCGGCAGATAGACCCAGAAGCCCTTCTTCACCGCGTAGTAGATAATTTTGTGCGCGAAGTCGGGACGCAGCAGCGGTTCGCCGCCCATCAATGCCAGCACACCCGCGCCGGTGTCGCGCAGCCAATCGATGGAGCGCTTGGCCACGTCTTCGGTCATGCCGCGAACGCTGTTATCGAATGCCCAGCAGTAATGGCAATCGAGGTTGCACTTCCATTCATTGAACAGGTACGCGATGATCGGGTGGAAGTCGCCGGGCAGGACACGCGAGCGGATCCAGGGAAAGGCCCAGCCTCGCATTGCGCGATAGACGCGCTTCATGCTGTGCGTGCGACGCTCGCCCGGCTTGGGGAAGTAGTCCTCGTCGCGCGCGTTCATCAGCTCGGGATGCTGGGGGAAGACCGGCGTTGGCAGCGTCTGCAACTTGCCGTCCGGTGGTGGGGGCAGCAGGCGAGGCGTCTCCGGCTGCTTCATCAGCAGGTCGTGGAGCTGAACATCCAATCGATGAGAGGGGGCTGCGGTCGTCCCCTCCGGTAGCTGGACATCGGTCGGCATCTAGCTGAATTTTCCTTTCCGTATTTCATAAGCCGGCTAAAGCCGACTCAAATAAGAAGAACATCTGGACGCAGGCCTGAAGGCCTGCTCTACCCGTCCTAGTCTCCGAAGGCCGGCGCCATTTCCATCTTGCGCGCCGCCGGCGCGGGAACCCGCGCCAGCTTCTCCTTGCCGTTTATCAGGTCATTCACGTGCAACACGAAGGTCGCGGCTACGCCGGCGTAGCCGTGAACATGAGGCACGGGATAGAAGACGTTGCGCAGCTCGGGATGCGCGGCGACGTAGTCCTTAATGTCTTCCAGGCGCTTGCCGGTCGATTTCAGCGCCTGCTCGAACTCCATGCGCGCTTTCACCTTGGCTTCGCCCAGTGCCATCTGTACGCGGCTGTGGGCGTTGATCTCGCCTTCGCCCGAGGTTTCGATGGGCAGGAAGATCATCTCCTTGAAGTGGTTCGCAACGCCCGACTGCACTCCGTCAGACTGCGAAGACGGCATGCAGCCGAAGGGCTTCAGCGCCAGCACCATGTGGCAGAGGTGGTTCTTGGTGTAGTAGACGTTCTTGCCCACTTCGAGGTGTCCCTCGCCGCCGCGCGCAAACTCGTTGTAGAAGGGATTGGCCAGCTCGGCCATCTCCTGCTGATCGACCAGCTCGTGCGCAATGTTGCCCAAGCCTTCCACTACGCGCTGGTACTGCCGCGCGTAGATGCGCTCGCCAATCGACCACATCCACTGCTTCGAGTTGTACTTCATGTAGTTAACGAAGTGCTTCTGCGGCTCGTACCACTTCGGGTGCTTGTAGGGAGCGTCGAGAGCCCAACGCGCCTTCGCACGCGCCTTGCACTGGTACATCATGTACATCACCCACGTGCCGATGGGCTCAACCAGTACCTGCGCGCCTTCGCGCTCCAGGAACTCGAACATGTGGAAGTTGCCGTCGCCTTCGGTGATCTGCGCCCAGAACTCGCCGATGATCTTCACTACCGGCTTCACCTTCAGGCGGTCGACTTCGATGGTGTTCAGCTGTTCGCGGACCGCAGCCATGGCGTCTTTATAGGGATTGCCGTAAAGCTGCTCGCGCAGCTTGAGCAGCGAATTCACGGTCACTTCCCACTTCTTGCCTTTGTTTTCGCGGCACTTCTTCGCCATCCACGCCGGCAGGTCCTCGTGGTCCTCGAATGGCTTGCGCTCGCGCAGCATGGTGCAGAGCGTGTCCATCGAACTCTGCCAGACCTCGTCCGTCTTGCCCTTTTCCACTTCATAGGGACGGATGCGATAGATCATCTCGTTCATGATGTCGCCGAGATTGAGCGCGTTGAACATGCCGCAGCCGAAATCGACGGTGAACTTCAGGCCGGCTTCGCCGGAGGCGGCCTTTACGCCATCGTTCTGCTGGAACAGCAGCACGCGGAAGTCCCCAAACCCCGCGTTCTGCAGCGCCAGGCGATACTCCGCCTCATACATGCCGAAGCGGCAAGGCCCGCACGACCCGGCAGTGAAGAAGATGTAATTGTCACAGACCTCCTGCTTCGACATGCCCTGCGACTCGAGGAATTGCAGGTACTGGACGAGGTTGCCGACGGTGAAGTACGTCGGGTTGCACTGCCCGTTGTTGCCGTACTCTTTTCCAGTCTGGAAGGCGCGCACGTTCGGAGTCGGCACAGCCTCGGCTCGGTATCCCAAGCCTTCCAGCGCGCCGTGGACCA
>DASRGM010000102.1:0-3364 GCA_035651035.1 Terriglobales bacterium | reverse complement strand
GTACTCATCTCCGAGCTCTGCGCGCATCTTCTTGTCACCCAGGAACGGCGGATTGCCAATAATGAAGTCCGCCTCCGGCCACTTCGGTTCAATCGGTTGGCCCTTCTTGTCGAAGTCCAATATGGCATCGCGGTGCTGAATGTTATCCAGCGGTTGGAGAATGGGCCGCCGCTCCTGCTCCATGCCGTTTTCTTTTAGCCATTGCAGGTAGCCGATCCACACGACTACGGAAGCCAGCTCGTGGGCATAAACATTCTTCTCAATGCCATAAAGCTGCGAGGGATCGACCTGGTGAACCAGCAAGCTGGGCAGGTGATGTTGCGCGCTGAAGACCTGCGCTTCCTTCCACAGGTCCAGCATTCGCTTGAGTGCGAGGTAGAGGAAGTTGCCGCTGCCGCAGGCCGGGTCAAGCACGCGAACCTTCGACAACTCCTCGACCCAGGCGTTCACGGTCTGCTCAAGCCGGCTGCGGAGCTTCTTGCGCGCGGGGCCGTTCGCCTGTTTTTCCGCGGCCTCGGCCAGCTCTGTTGCTTTGGCCTTCACCTCCTCCCAGCGTTTGCGCAGAGGCGCGACCAGCACCGGCTCGATGATGGTGAGGATGTCTTTCTTGCTGGTGTAGTGCGCACCGAGCATGGAGCGCTTGCTGGGATCGAAGCTGCGTTCGAACAACGTGCCGAAGATGGCGGGCTCGACCCGTGACCAGTCGAGCGTTCCGCTGGCCCTGAGGATGGCCAGATCGGACTGGGAGAGCTCGACAATGCTGTCGTCCATGAACAGGCCGCCGTTGAAGAAGGGCACGTCGTCGGCGCCGAAGGCGTCGCCCTGGGCCATGGCGCCGAAGAGGCGGCGCAGCTTGCGGTTGAAGTTCAGGGGATTGCCGCGATCGACATCGAGCATCCTTTGGAAAAGATTGTTGGGCAGCAGGCCGATGCTATCGGCGAAGAGGCAAAAGAGCAGGCGCATGAGGAAGTGCGCGGCCTTTTCGGGATCGATGCGGCGGACGTTGAGGTTTTCGGCAAGCTTGGCGAACTCTTCGGCGGCCTTCTCGGTCACCCGGGCCGAGGGCGCGTCGGGCTTCAGCTCTTCAACGTGCTCAAACAACGCGCGCAGCACGTCGAGCGGGGGGAGCGCGCAGTTGGGAGTCGCCTGATTACGCATCAGGTCGCTAAGCGTGAAGGCGTAAACCTGCTTCCGCGTGTTCGGCCAGTTGGTATGCACCTCGAAACGGTCTTGATCGCAGACCACGAACAAGGGCGGGTTTTCAAGGGCTTCGCGATAGTCGAGCAGCTGCCCGTACGCGGCGTTCAGGTCCTTGTGCTTACCTTTGTACTCCCACGCGAAGCGGTGGCGATACCAGACGTCCGCAAAGCCCTTGCCCCCGAGATTTTTGGAAACGTGTTTTTCGAAGGTGAAGGTCTCGCCCGATTGATCCACCGCGGCAGGGCGCGGCTGGCCCAGCACTTCACACAGATCGATGAAGTGGCTGTGCGCGGCGGCGCGCTCGGAGAGAGAACTGGCTTTCCAACGGGTGACGAATTCCGCCAGCGAAAGGGACATGGGGTCGGGTGAAAGGATTGTTGCAGAGGAACGGGAATTCGCCAAGTGCGGAGCCGTGTGCCCCAGGTCTCGCGCGGTTCGAGACCTGGGAGTTTTTTCCTCGGACGAGGCAGAAATTGTGGTCGGTGGTCGGTGGTCTGCGGTCGGAGTCTGACGTCTCCCACCCTTTCGCCAAACGACGGCGAAAGGATGGGGCACCCGCGTCAGTGACCGGGGGTCGGGGCCGGCGGACAGTGACAACCAAAACCCTTCGCAACCTATTTCATTGATCAGGCCGCCGCGACTTTAACTGATCAGGCCGGCGTTAATCGATCAGCCCGGCGCGACGTTCCAGGGCTTGAAAGCGGGGGTTGGGACGCAGCTCGTTCCAGGCTGGGTCGGCCTTGAGGTAGATGATCCCCGGTTCGCGGTCAGCGTAAGCGTACTCCAGATTGGTGAGGGCGCGTTGCGTGTCGCCTAAGAAGAGGTAGGCTTGCGCGACTGCGAGCGGAGAGGAACGAACGCCGCCTCCCAGGCGGTCGTTGGAGGCGACAATCAATTGCACTACCCCGCCGTAGCCGCTTCTGCTGTAGGTCTGCTGTAGGACGGGCACCCGCTTGCCCTGGCCGGAGTACTGCAAATCCAGGGTAAGCTCTTTGATCGCCGGATCGTACATGCGGCGCTTGAGATAGAGCTTCGACAAATCATAGTGGGCCGGAACAAACTCCGGGTCCATCTGCAACACATCGCGAAACTGCGTCAGCGCGTCGTCATCGTCGTCCGCCAGATAATAGGTGTAGCCCAGATCGGTGTTGATGATCAGCGATAGCGGATCGAGTTGCTGGGCGACCTTCATCTCCGCGATGGCCTCCTGCAGGCGGCCCTCGGGCGCGAGATAGAGGTTGGCGTACCAGTGGTGGGCGAGCGCGTCGTTAGGATTGAGCGCCAGGGCGCGCCGGAAGTGCTGTTCCGCTCCCTTCCAATCGAGGTCGAACAAAACCTTGGTGCCCGCCAGAATCACGTGGGCCCGCGCGGAAGAATCATCCAGGGCGACCGCCCGCTCGGCCGCCGCCTTGGCTTTGCGCTTCATCTCGTCGGGATTCTGCACGGCGTCGATGGCCAGCAGGGTGTAGCACTGCGCCAAGCCTGCGTAAGCGGCCGCGTACCCGGGATCGATGGCGATGGCGCGGTTGAAGAAACTCACCGCCTTCAACAGCTCCGGCAGATTGCGCTGGTTGGAGAAGTAGAGTCCCTCCAAATAGTTGTCGTAGGCTTCGGGCAAGGTGCTGGCGCCTTCCGGGCGCTGGGTCTTTTGCGAGGCCAGCAGCCGCACACGAATTTTGTCGGCCACCGCGGCCGCGACCGCGCGCTGCACGTCCAGCACGTGCTCCACGTTTTGTTGATAGCTCTGCGCCCACAGATGACTCTGGTCCTGCACCTGGATCAGTTGCGCGGAGATGCGGGTGACGCCCTTCTCGCGCCGGACGCTGCCTTCCAGAATGTAGTCAACCTTGAGCTCGCGGCCGATCTCGGCAACATCCTTGTTGGTGTGCTTGTAGGTCATCGACGAGGTGCGCGCGATCACGCCCAGCTCGGCCGGATCCATCCGTCCAACCTCGGTGATCAGCTCTTCGGTCAAGCCATCGGCAAAGTAATCCTGTGAGGGATCGCCGCTGAGGTTGGCGAAGGGCAGCACGGCGAGCATGGGACGCTTGGGAACTGGTTGGGGGGCTGCTGTGGGCGAGTGCCTGGCGAGCAGCAGGTAGCCGCCAGCCAGCGTCGCAGCCAGCATCACCGAGATCGCGAAGGCGAAGATCGCCTTCGTCCG
>DASRGM010000101.1:0-8571 GCA_035651035.1 Terriglobales bacterium | reverse complement strand
GTCCATCACGGCTCGCGCCGAGCGTCCGGGATGCAGATACGCCGGTGTGCTGGTGTCGAACTCGAGCGAACTGAACTCGAACGCCCCGAGCAGCTCTTCCAAATCGCCCTTCATGTGAAAGAACGTGTACGGCTGCGCGGCAGCGTGCAGCGTCGCAGGCTGCAGGTCGCCGGTCGCAACGAACCCGAGATGGCGCCGCTCGTCATGGCTGTTTCCGGTCTTCTCGAAGATCGCGCCCGTTTCAAATAGCCGAAGATCGTTGGTGCCGCGGTTTAGGTTGTAGGCGGCGAGCGTGAGCAGTCCGGGAAGCAGTGAAGTGCGCATGCAGCGGGCCTCCTCGCTCAAAGGATTCGCCACTTGCAGCGGCTCGGAGGTGGGTGCGGGCGCCCCGTCCTTTCGCCCGTTCTTAGAGAAAGGGTGGGAGGCAAACGTTCGCGCGTCCTGCTCGGAGATGAAGGTGATCGAAATTGCCTCGTTGTAGCCGAGCGCGAGCATGGTCTCTCGGACCTTCGAGTTTCTCGCCTCGTCCGGCAGCTCAATCACAGCCCCGACGAACGGCGGCAGCGTGTTGGGAAACCGGTTGTAGCCGTAAATGCGCGCGATCTCTTCCAGCAGGTCGATCTCGCGTTCGACGTCGAGGCGCCAGCTCGGGACGTGCACGCTCCAGCTCGGGGACGTCGGCGACGGCGATGTTTCGCGGACCACCGCGGCTCCGGCGTATGCGGGCTCGACCCAGGGCGCGGCGGAAAGCGACTCCGGGCGAGCGGCGGTGCTGCTGTTCGCTTGCTCTTCCGCTTTCACGATGAAGCCGAGGCGGCGCAGGATGCGCTCGATCTCCTCGGCGGCAATCCCGATGCCAAGATGGCGGCGCACCTCGGAGCTGCGCACGGTCAGCGGCGCGCGCTCGAGCCTTCGGCCGATCGTGTCGATGCGGCCGCCCTCCAGTTTGCCGCCGGCGCTGGCGAGAATCAGTTCCGCGACGCGGTCGCAGGCCAGCGGCGTGATGCCATAGTCGGCGCCGCGCTCGAAGCGGTGCGAGGCGTCGGTGTGCATCAGGTGGCGCTTGGCCATGCTGCGCACCGTCCACGGCTCGAACCATGCGGACTCGATGAGCACGTTCTTCGTGCGCTCGGTGATCATGGTGTCGAAGCCGCCCATCACGCCGGCCAGCGCGACCGGCTTGTTGGCGTCGGCGATGACCAGGTCATCGGGCGTGAGCTTGCGATCGACGCCGTCGAGCGTCTTCAATGTTTCGCCCGCACGAGCGCGGCGCACAACGATTGTGCCGCCCTCCAGCAGATCGAGATCGAAAGCGTGCGTGGGATGGCCGAGCTCGTGGATTGCGTAGTTGGTGGCATCGGCGGCGTTGTTGATGGAGCGCGAGCCGAGCAGCTCCAGGCGCTTGACGACGCGCTCGGGCGACGAACCGATCGTCACGCCGCGAACGATGCGCGCGGTGTATCGCGCGCAGCCGTGCGGGTCGTCGATGACGATGGGGAAATTCGGATGCGGCTGCCCCATCCTTTCGCCGTCTGTCGGCGAAAGAGTGGGAGACAGCACAGGTTCGACCTGCTTCAGCTCCACGTCGTAGATCGCCGACGCCTCGCGCGCGACCCCGTAGTGATTCATCGCGTCCACGCGGTTGGTGGTGAGGTCCATCTCGTAAACAGTCTCGCCGTTTTCTTGCTGGACAGACTCGACCGCGATCCCGGCCGAGGTCAGCGCTTCGGCAAGCTGACGGTCGTCAGCGGGTATGTCGACGAACTCACGCAACCACGTAGGAAGGATTCTCATGCTATTGCATCACCTAATGATGCCGTCCTGAGCGGAGGCGCGCGACCTTTGCCGCCGGAGTCGAAGGACCGCTATATTGGCTTGATGATAGGGGGACCTTCGACTCCGCGACCGGGCAACTGTCGCGCCAACCGTGAAAAGCGCGGTTGTCACGACACTCGCACGGTCGCTGCGCTCAGCATGACACCTTGTTGTTGCGGCCTTGGATGCGTTGCTGCTTGACCATCGCCTCACGCGAACTGCTCCAGAAACCGCACGTCGCCTTCGTAGAACAACTGGATCTCCTCGACCTCGTACTTCAGCATGGTGATGCGCTCGACGCCCATGCCGAACGCGAAGCCCGAGATCTTCGAGGAGTCATACCCGTTCTCTTTCACGAACTCGAAGACGTTCGGATCGACCATGCCGCAGCCCAGCAGTTCGATCCAGCCGCTGAACTTGCATTTGCGGCAGCCCTTGCCGCCGCAGAAGATGCAGCTCACCTGCATGTCGGCGCTGGGCTCGGTGAAAGGGAAGAACGACGGGTAGAAACGCGTCTTCACCGAGGAGCCGAACAGCGCCTTCATGGCGTGGTCGAGCGTTCCCTTCAGATCGCAGAACGTGATGTTGGTGTCGACCGCCAGCCCCTCAACCTGGTGGAAGACGGGCGAGTGCGTCGCGTCCAGTGGGTCGTTGCGATGTACCTTGCCGGGGATGACGATGCGCACCGGCGGCGGCTGCCGCTCCATGGTGCGAATCTGCACCGGCGAAGTATGGGTGCGCAACAGCAGGCGCTCACGCAGCGGCTTATTTTCCTGCCCGGCGATGAACAGCGTGTCCTGCGTGTCCCGCGCCGGATGGTTGGGCGGAAAGTTCAGCGACTCGAAGTTGTAGTAGTCGCTCTCGACCTCGGGTCCTTCGCCGACGGAGTAGCCCATCGCCTGGAAGACCGCGACGATCTCATCGATCACGCGCAGCACCGGATGCCGGACGCCGATGGGACGCTGGATGCCCGGGAGCGTGATGTCGAGGCGCTCGGCGGCAAGTTTTGCGTCCGCCGATGAGGCGTGAATTTGGCCGTGAACGCCTTCAATGGCGGCTTCAACGTGCGCCTTCAAGGCGTTGACGCGCTGGCCAACCTCGCGCTTTGCCGGGCCGGGCGCGGCTTTCAGCCAGGTATCGTTCACTTGCGTGAGTACGCCGTTCTTGCGCGCCAGCCAGCGATCGCGAAAAAGTTTGTAGTCGGATTCGCTGTGGAGCGCTGCGGACTCGTTCTCGAGTGCGCGCAGAAGGTCGGCGGCCGCGCGATCAAGCGCCTCAGGCGAGTAGTCGTCGAGTTTGGGGACGGTGTACATGTTCACCCTAAGCCACGTGAACCCGGTCTGCTGTCATCCTGAGCGGAGGCGGCTTTGTTCGCCCGCCGGAGTCGAAGGACCCCTGCACTGGCTTCGTGATAGGGGTCCTTCGACTTCGCGACCGGGCAACTATCGCGCCAACCGCCAAATACGCGGTTGTCACGATAGTTGCACGGTCGCTGCGCTCAGGATGGCACCTTAAAACAAAACCGGCTGACGCGGACCTAAAGGTCCGCTCTACCCTTAATAGTGCCAGCTCTTCACGTCCGCGCCGGCCGGCGCGTGTGCAACCATTTGGTTCGCCATCGTCCCGATGAAGTCCTTTGGCTCCCACGGGAACCAGCCGTGGCCTTTCTCCGGACGCCCGAACTCGAATTTCGCATGCGCCTCGGGATGCGACTTGAAGAAATCCTCCATGTCGTACACGGCGAGGTTGAGGTAGAAGTTGTCCATGTCGCCCACCCAGATGAAAATCTTGTCGGTGATCTGCGGCCCGATGCGCGTCCAGTTTTTCTCCAGATAATCGCGCAGGTCATAGCCGTGCTCGCGCATGTAGTCAGCGACGTAGCGATCGATCGCCCCGGTTTGCTTGTCCCATAGCGGCTTGGGATATCCATCGGCGCCGACCGGCCCATAGACCGCCTCCCAGGCCTCGAACTGCTGGCCCGAGCGGCCATGCGAGCCCAGCACGTCTTCCAGCATGCTCATCTGGCGCATGGTCTCGACCACCTGCCCCTCGGCCGTGCGCATCATGGGCCGCTCGCGCTGCACCCACTCGTAGCCTGGGACTTCGAAGGCGTTCGCGTCCTGATAGATGTTCACCAGCTGGTCGTGACGGAAGTCGATGGGATCAGGGAAGCCGGTGAAGGTCCCGCCAAAAAATTCCGGATGATAGAGCTGCAGCGCCAGCGACTCCCAGCCGCCGGTCGAGCCGCCAATCAACACACGCGCCCAGGGTTCGCGAATCATGCGGAACTGTTCCTCGAGATGCGGGATCAGCTCCTGCATAATGGCGTCGCCGTAAGGCCCGTCGTTGGCGGAGTTCACCGCGTACGAATCGTCGAAGTAGGGCGTGGGGTGCTGGAAGGTCACGCCGATCACACGCGGGAAGTTGTCGCCGCTCCACGCCTTGAAGGTCTCGTAGCGCAGCTTGCCCCACTTCGAGTCCGACCCCGGTGGCTCCATTTGCATGAACAGCGGCGTTTGCAGGCCGAAGTGTCCCTGCTCGTAAATGACCGGATAGCGCACTTTGGGATGCTGGTCATAGTCCTTGGGCAACACCACGGTTGCGCCGATGTAAATCGGATGGCCCCAGAATTTGCTCAGCAGCTTGCTTTCGAACTTGACGTGCTTCACCCACTGCGTGTCCGCCGGCGCCTGAACAGGCGGGAGGACGTGCCCGGCTTCGAGGCGAACGTCGTAGCCCTTCGCCGGGTCGAGATGCACCTGCTTGACATCGCTGTAGAGATTGCCCGGCGATTCGTTGAACTGCTGGCCTTCCCACTGGTCCATATGCGCCCAGATGGTGTGGCCGTCGGCGCGATGGAACTCGGTGTAGATATTGACCAGCGCCTGCACATAGTAGTCGCCCGCGGGAATGTCTTTCAGGCTGCGCAGCGGATATCCCGGCGTGCCGGCGTCGATGAGGCCGGGCTGGCCCGCGGGGAGCGCGTTGATGTCGGCGCCGAAGAAGGGGGTCTCCTGTTGCCAGGAGCCGATCAGCTTCAGCAGATTGTCGCTTTGCTTGCGGCTGACGATGATGTACACGCGTCCGGTGATGGCCTCGGCGTGGGCCGCGGGCGGAACGACGACCTGGAACCTCGGGCCGGTTTGGGCAGCCAGGCAGAGCGCCTGCAGGGCGAACAGGATGGCAATGAGCGCGGGACGGAGAGAACGATGCATAAGGTGTTCAAGGTAGAGCGGCGCTTCAGCGCCGCGTCCACGCCTCGGAATCAAACTCAAGCCGGGCTTCAGCCCGGCCCCTGTCGTCGGCTGAAGCCGACGGGAGTTAATAAGAAACGGCTGGGACGCGGGCCTGAATGCCCGCTCTACCCGGAACTGCGCAATGCCGGAGCTGATGTGCAGCAATGCCGGACGTGAACTGCGCAATGCCGGAGCTGATGTGATTCTCTCGATGAGATGGGCGGCGATCTACGCGGCCGCGGTTTGCGCCTGCTTGCACAGCGCCGCAAACCCGGACGGGTCGTTCACCGCCAAATCGGCCAGGATCTTGCGGTCCAGCTCGATGCCCGCCCTTTTCAACCCGCTGATGAATTTGCTGTAGCTGAGGCCGTTCAGCTTGGCGGCGGCGCCAATGCGCACGATCCAGATGGAGCGGAACTGGCGCTTCTTCTGCTTGCGGCCGCTGTAGGCGAACTTCAGGCCGCGCTCAACAGATTCTTTTGCCGAGCGGTAGAGCTTGGATTTTGTGAGGTAATAACCGCTGGCGCGGTCAAGAATTTTTTTGCGGCGCGCACGGCGCTTGGTACCACGTTTTACGCGAGGCATGGCTTCTCCTTTTTAATTTCAACCCGTCAGTTCTAAAGAACTGATGGGTTGCTTAAGCGGCTGGAGGCAGGACGTTGACCACGCTCGATGTCGAGGGGCCGGATAGCCTCTTCACACGCTGTTGACCGTCGCAATCTTGAATTCACCACGGAAGCACGGAGAGCACGGAAAAATTGAAATTAACAAATTCCGTGTATTCCGTGCTTCCGTGGTGAAAATTCCGCGCCGGTTGCCGCACCATGCGGCTAGTACGGGATCATTCTCTCGATCTTCTTCTGGTCGGCTTTGTCCAGAATGGTATCGGTATCGAGCTGGCGCTTGCGCTTGGTGCCTTTTGAAGTCAGGATGTGGCGCTTGAACGCGTGTCCGCGCTTGATCTTGCCCGTGCCTGTCTTCTTGAAGCGCTTGGCCGCTCCGCTATGTGTCTTCAGCTTTGGCATAGTGATTTATCTATTACAACATACATCGCGCAGAATGGGCCAGCATCATGGTTCCTGCCGGGACAGATGGCGGCGGGAATAGCGTACGCAGGACTTCGTCCTGGGCTAAGCTGAATCGTCGCGCAAGTCGGGACTCTGGCGTGCGGGTTTCAACAGCTGAATGCGCGCCAAGTCACCATTCTGACAAAAAGCGAACCGCCATCGCTGTGCTCGCGAAAGACGGAATCCGCACTCTTCTTCTGGCGAAAGGCGAATGGCGAATGGCGCCCATGGCCACTCTGGCGAAAGGCGAATCGCGGCCTTTCTGCGGCCTTACTACTACTGCTGCTGTTGTGTCGGCGCGGGCGGACGCGGCGGCTGCGCCTGCGGCGTGCCCTGCTGGGGCGGCTTCGGCGGCTTGGCCGGCGGCTGCACCTTGGGCGGCGCGAGGATCAGGTGCAGGGTGTTGCCCTCCTGCCGCGCGCGGAATTCCACGATACCTTTGTCGCCAATATCTTTGATGAGCCGTTCAAGGATCTCGCGTCCCAGCCCCTGGCGCGTCATTTCACGGCCGCGAAAGAAGATGGTGGCTTTCACCTTGTCACCCTCGCCAAGGAAGCGCAGCACGTGGTTTTTCTTGGTCTCGTAGTCGTGATCGTCCACGTTGATGCGGAACTTCACTTCCTTGACCGTGATCTGGTGCTGGTGCTTTTTGGCTTCACGCTCGCGCTTTTCCTGCTGGTACAGGTATTTGCCGTAATCCATGATGCGGCAAACCGGCGGCTGCGCGGTGGGGGAAACTTCTACCAGGTCGAGGCTTTTTTCCCGGGCTTTTTTGAGCGCTTCGAAGGGCGGCATTACGCCGAGCTGGTTGCCTTCGTCATCGATGACGCGAATTTCGCGAGCACGAATACGCTCATTCGTGCGGATAAAACGTTTGTCGATACAGTCCTCCGCCGTTAACTGCTAGATGAGGAAGTATAGCATGGGGTTCACCAGTGAAAGCTGCTGCAAGTCCAAACCGTGAGTTGCCGGACAGCGGCAAGGACCGCATTATGACTGTCGAAATAAACTGGGGGCCCGTGTTGCTTCTGCGGCTCACTCATTGCAGTAAGCGACACCGATCTGTCGAGTCGCGGTGGAAACGAAAGCTAAGAAGTGGCAGATTTGGTATTGCCACGCCGCGTGTTTCAAGCAGCGGCTGGCAGATCCTCCTGAGCTGATGGGAATGTTTGAACCGGCACACGTCTGAGCCGTTTCGCTTCGTATCAGGGCACGGCTTCAGCCGTGCCGCACCTTCTCCTTTGTCATCCCGAGCAGAGTGAGTTCCGTTCGCGCAGCGAACGGAAACTCACGTAGTCGAGGGATCCGCTTTTCGCTCGTCAGCGATTGATGGCCCGGGCAAACAGCAGGTCCCTCCACTCGCCGCTGACGCGGCTCGGTCGGGATGACAAACAGATTGGGGGCCACGTTGCCCTGTTACAAAGCCGGAGAAGAGCGCTCGTAACGGCGCAGCTAAAGCTGCGCCCCTTGCAAGCCAAAAGCTTGCGCCGCGCCGTCAAAGACGAACGATGCCAGAGGCGCGCCTTCTGAGCCGAGCAATGCGTCGCTCCCCGCCGCCTGGATTGCAACCCGCATTCGCCGATTCGCTTCCTGCCTTCCGCGCACTTGCAGCTTCAGGTAGTTGTCGGTCAGCGCTTCCGTGTACTCGCCATCGAAGCGCGTGAGCGTGATGGCTTCCAATTCGCGGCCGACGAACGACTCCATGAACGCGCGCTTCTTCTGCGCCGCGAGTTCGCGCAGGATGCGATTGCGCTCGCGTGCGACCTGCACCGGCACTTGATCGGACATGGAGGCTGACGGAGTGCCCGGCCGCGACGAGTAGGTGAAGACGTGCAGGTAGGTGAACGGCAGGCGTTCGATGAACGCGCGCGTCTCGTCAAAGTCGTCCGCGGTTTCGCCGGGGAAGCCGACCATCACGTCGGCGCCGATGGCCGCATCGGGCATCGCGCGGCGGATGCGCTCGATGCGATCGGCGTAATGCCACGGGCGATACTTGCGATGCATCTTGCGGAGGATTTTGTCGCTGCCAGATTGCAGCGGCACGTGGGCGTGCTTGCAGATCCGGGGCGATGAGGCGGCCAGTTCGATCAGCTCGTCCGTCCAGTCCATCGGCTCGACCGAGCTGATGCGCAGCTTCTCGATGGCCGTGCGCTCGAGGATCGCCCGCAGCATCGCGACGAAGCTGGTGCGCGGCACCAGGTCGCGTCCCCAGCGGCCGAGGTTGATGCCCGACAGCACGATCTCGCGGTAGCCGGCGGAGACCAGCGCGTCGACTTCGCGAATCACATTGTCCGTCGTCAGCGAACGGCTGCGTCCGCGGACGTACGGGATGATGCAGAACGAGCAGCGATTATTGCAGCCGTCCTGGACCTTAAGGTTGGGTCGCGTTTTCTCCGACGATTCGCCATCGAAGACCGGAGCGGCCGTGAGTTCGGTATGCGCGAAGATGTCGC
>DASRGM010000100.1:0-10097 GCA_035651035.1 Terriglobales bacterium | reverse complement strand
AAAAATTCCACTCCAGGGAAGCGGCGCGGCAAACCTTCCCGCAGCTTGCGAATGTATTCCGAGGTAGGGTGATGGTGCTCCTGGTTCAAACCCACCAGAATCTCGGCATCGCTGGTGCCCACCACGCCGGAATTGCTGTAGGAAAGATTGATACCTGAATTCGGGAGTCCGATGTTGTCGAGAATCGTGACCAGTTCGTCTTTCGGAATCTGCTGCCGCAGATAGCTCTCGATCTCATCGCACAGCCGCGCGGTCTCTTCCACGCGCAACCCGGCGTGGCCGCGGATGTGCAACCGCATCTGGCCCGCATCCACGTCGGGGAAAAAGTCCTCACCCAGGACGAACACCAGCATCAGCGACAGCACGCAGAAGCCGAGAAAACTTACGGCAAACAGCTTGCGATGTTCGAGAGTGGTTTCCAGCAGCTGGTAGTAGCCGCAGCGAAACTTCTCGAAGCCCGCTTCGAAGCGCCGCTGATAGCGGCCGAAGAAGGTCTTCGCGCCCGCCTCCCGATGCTCGTGCCCGCGCATGATGTACATCACCAGCGTGGGGATAAGGGTCCGCGAGAGGAAGTAGGACGCCAGCATGGCGAAGACGACGGCCTCAGCCAGCGGCACGAAAAGGTAGCGCGCCACCCCGGTCAGGAAGAACATCGGGACGAACACGATGCAGATCGACAGCGTGGAGACGAACGCGGGAACCGCAATTTGCGCGGCGCCATCCAGAATCGCCTGCTTCATCTCCTTGCCCTGGGCAAGGTTTCGCTCGATGTTTTCGATTTCCACCGTCGCATCGTCCACCAGGATTCCCACCGCTAGCGCCAGTCCGCCCAGCGTCATGATGTTGATGGTTTCGCCCAGGGCGCTCAGCAGCAGCACCGATACGAAGATCGACAGCGGAATGGAAATCGAAATGACGATGGTCGGCCGCCAATCGCCCAGGAACAGCAGGATCATGCAGGCGGTGAGCGCCGCGGCGATCAGTCCCTCGCGCAACACGCCATTGATCGAAGCGCGCACAAACAGCGATTGATCGAACAGCGGCTTGACGGTAACACCCTTCGGCAGCGTCTCCAGCGCGACGGGAACAATGCCCTTGATGGCATTGACAATGGTGATGGTTGAACCGCGGCCGATTTTGTACATCGACATCAGGACGCCATGTACGCCGTCCTGGCGCACGATGTTGGTCTGCGGGGCGAAGCCGTCGCGGACATGCGCCACGTCACGCAGGTAAATGGTCGCCCCATTCACCATCTTCACCGGAATATCGTTCAGCTCGGCGATGGTCTTCGGCGAGCTGTTCATCTCCACCTGGTACTCCGTCGAGCCGATTTTCGTGGTGCCTGACGGGGTGATGACATTCTGTGTGTTGATGGCGTTAACGATGTCGCTGGGCGAAAGCCCGTTCGCCTGCAGGCGCGGTATATCAAGGTCGACCTGCACCTGGCGAATCTTGCCGCCGTAAGGATATGGGGTGGCGGCGCCGGGTACGGTCGCCAGTTGCGTGCGCAGGAAATTCTGTCCCAGGTCAAACAACACCTGGTCGGGCAACGTCTTGCTGCTGAGCCCCAGCTGAACAATCGGCGTCGTCGAGGCGGTGTACTGGATGATCAGTGGCGGAGTTGTGCCCTGCGGCAGGCTCCGCAGGATCACCTGCATGCCTCCGGTCAATTGCGCCATTGCCGTTTGTATGTTGGCCTGGGGCTGGAAATACACCTTGATGACGCCGATCCCGTATACCGACTGCGATTCGATATGGTCGATGTTGCTGACCGTAATGGTCGTAATGCGCTCGGAGTTGCTGACGATGCGGTCCGCCATCTCCTGCGGCGAGAACCCGCCGTAGAACCAGATCACGCTGATGACTGGAATGTTGATGTCGGGGAAGATGTCGACCGGAGTATTCACGATGACCAGCGGCATCAGCAGAATGATGACCAGCGCCATCACGACAAACGTATAGGGGCGCCGCAGCGCGAGAGCAACAATCCACATGTGCTAATGAGTGCCTGACTCGCGCCTCATGCTCCAAGGCATCGCGGCTGAGCGGCTGACAATAGTCGATATGATACGATACGGTTCGTATTGGAATCAATCAAACGGTTGTCATTGGAAGGGCACGGCTTTAGCCATGCCGAGGTGGAAGGGCACGGCTTTAGCCATGCCGAGGTGGAAGGGTACGGCTTTAGCCGTGCCGAGTGGAAGGGCACCGCTTCAGGCGTGCCGAAAGCGCGACGATGGAACAGGGCTTTAGCCCCGGTTGCCGCGGCTAAAGCCGCCGTCAATGGCCCATGATTTCGCCGGACTGAAGCCCGGCTCTTTCACCCTAAACGTTCCAAACTGCACCACTACCGTTGTCAGTACGGTTGCCGGCGGCGACAACTGGTAACTGACAACTGACAACTGACAACTGACAACTGACAACTGCTTCTCATGCCTGCTTCTCGACAAAACGTTGCCGATAACGGCAAGCGTCCACCCGGGCGCCCGCGGTCGGAGAATGCCCGCCAGTCGATCCTGCGCAGCACCATCAAGCTGCTGCGCAAGAGCAGCTTCGCCGAGCTCTCCATTGAAGCCATTGCCGCCGACGCTCGTGTCGGCAAAGCGACGGTCTATCGCTGGTGGCCTAACAAGGGCGCGCTTGTGGTCGATGCCTTTGCCGCCAGCACCGCAGACGAGCTGCATTTCCCCGACTCCGGCTCCGTGTACAAGGACATGAGCCGGCAGATGTGCCAGTGGGTGGGTGTGCTGCGCTCGCCCCGCGGTTGCATCGTCCGCGCCATTGTGGCAGGAGGCCAGTCCGATCGCGAGTTGCTGGAGGAATTTCGCAACCGGCTGCTGCGTCCCCGCCGCCAGGAAGCCTACCAAACCCTGCGCCGCGGCATCGACCGCGGCGAGCTGCCGCGCGGGCTGGACCTCGACCTGGTGCTCGACATTCTCTACGGCGCCATCTACATGCGATTTCTGATCCGCCACGACGAGCTCAGCGAGCGCTACATCGAGGAGCTCTGCCGGCTGGTGCTCGACGGAGCGGCGGCGGACGCGAAGGGTGCCGGGAAGCGCAAGCTGCGCGTCAATGGATGGACGGCGCGCGAGGCAATAAGAAACTGACCGGCCATTGTGCGGGTAGTAGGGTCAATTTGAAATCTGAGCGGTGAAAGGGCACGGCTTCAGCCGTGCCGAAAGGATGACGATGGAACGGGGCTTTAGCCCCGGGTGCCGCGGCTAAAGCCGCCGTCGATGGCCCGTGGTTTCGCCGGACTGAAGCCCGGCTCTTCCACCGCTACAAGTTCCACACTGCACCACGGCCATTGTGCTGCCGCTTCTAGCCTCCACCTCACCTTGTCTTATACAATCACAAGTTTCCCGGCAGTTGTGCCATCCTCGTAAGGAGCAGACAAGTCCCGCAGCGAGAGCTTCCGGTTACTGCGGGTGCCCCGTTCTTGTCATCCCGAGCGAAGCTAAGCGGAATCGAGGGACCCGCTTTTCTCCACTCGTTGGCCAGGGCGGGCTTGGTCGTCATACAAACATGAAAATTCACGAGTACCAGGGAAAGGCCATTCTGGCGAAGTATGGCGTGGCCGTGCCGCGTGGGCGCATGGTCGAGACCCGCGAGCAGGCGCTCGACGCCGCGCACGCGCTGATGGACGACGGCGCCTCCGGCATCGTAGTCAAGGCGCAGATCCACGCCGGCGGTCGGGGCAAAGGCGGAGGCGTGAAGCTTGCCAAGACTCCCGAAGAAGCCGGTGAGCTCGCGACCAGAATGCTCGGCATGAAGCTGGTCACGCATCAGACCGGCCCCGAAGGCAAGACCGTGCAGCGGCTGCTGATCGAAGAGACGCTGCCCATCGCGCGCGAGCTCTATCTCGGCATCGTGCTCGATCGCGCTGCTGGACGCTACGTCTTCATGGCCTCTGCCGCCGGCGGTATGGAGATCGAAGAGGTCGCCGCCAAGGATCCTAACGCCATCATCAAAGAGCATCTGATGCCCGGCTTTGGACTGCGTGCTTTTCAGGCGCGGCAGATCGCCTTTCGCCTCGGCCTCGAAGCAAAATACATCCAGGGCGCGATGAAGTTCATGATGGCGCTGGCGCGCGCCGCTGAAGCCACCGACGCTTCGCTGGTTGAAATCAATCCCTTCATCACCACCACCGACGGACGGCTGTTTGCGCTCGACGCCAAGATGAACTTCGACGATAACGCGCTCTATCGACATCCCGAGATTCTCGAGCTGCGCGACGTCAGCGAGGAAGATCCGCTCGAGGTCGAAGCCAGCAAGTACAACCTGAACTACATCAAGCTCGACGGCAACGTGGGCTGCATGGTGAATGGCGCCGGTCTCGCCATGGCTACCATGGACATCATTCAGTACGCCGGCGGCATGCCGGCCAACTTCCTCGATGTCGGCGGCGGCGCCAATGCCGAGCAGGTGACCCACGCCTTCGAAATTCTGCTGAGCGATAAGAACGTGAAGGCGGTGCTGATCAACATTTTCGGCGGCATCCTGCGCGTCGACACGCTGGCCAACGGCATCGTCACCGCCGCGCGCAGCACTAACATCCAGTTGCCCATCGTGCTGCGGCTGGAAGGGACCAACGTCGAGCAGGGACGGCAGATTTTGAAAGAGAGCGGGCTGAAATTCATCGTGGCCGAGACCATGAAGGACGCGGCTGAGAAAGTCGTCGCCGCCGCCAGGGGAAATTGATGCATGGGTGGAAGCGCCGGGCTTCAGCCCGGTGACAAGGCTCCTGTCGGGGGGCTTCAGCCCTGGCAAGCGCGGCCATGCAGAAAGAGGATTTGTAAATGAGCATACTGGTTGATAAATCGACTCGCCTGCTGGTCCAGGGACTAACCGGTCGCGAGGGCACCTTCCACGCCAAAGCCGCTGCCGCCTACGGGACAACTGTGGTCGGCGGCGTCACTCCGGGCAAGGGCGGCAGCACGCACGAGGGCTGGCCGATCTTCAACTCCGTGCACGAGGCGGTGCAGAAGACGGGCGCCAATGCAACGGTGATCTTCGTTCCCCCGCCGGGCGCGGCCGACGCCATCATGGAAGCCGCCGATGCCGGCGTGCCTCTCATCGTCTGCATCACCGAAGGTATCCCGGCCATCGACATGGTGAACGCCTGGGAGTTTCTGAAGACGAAGAACTCGCGGCTCATCGGCCCCAACTGCCCGGGCATTATCTCGCCCGGCAAATGCAAGATCGGTATCATGCCCGGACATATTCACAAAGAGGGCAACGTCGGGATCGTCTCGCGCTCAGGCACGCTGACCTACGAAGCCGTCTATCAGCTCACGACGCGCGGCATCGGCCAATCGACGGCGATTGGCATTGGCGGCGATCCCATCATCGGAACCAACTTCGTTGACGCTATTCGGCTGTTCAACGAGGACCCGGAGACGGAAGCGATCATCATGATTGGCGAAATCGGCGGCAGCGCCGAGGAAACGGCGGCGGAGTTCATCCGGCAAAATGTGCGCAAGCCGGTCGTCGGCTTTATCGCCGGACAAACCGCGCCTCCAGGACGCCGCATGGGACACGCCGGGGCAATCATCTCCGGCGGGAAGGGAACTGCGGCGGAGAAGATCAAGGCGATGCAGGCGGCGGGCATTCACGTCGCCAAGTCGCCGGCCGAGATCGGCGAGACATTGGTGAAGGCGCAATCGGCGGTGATGAAGTAGCAAGAGGCCGCGGTTTGGGCTTCGATGTTCGCTATTCGCCTTTCGCCTTTCGCTGTTCGCCATTCGCCAGAGCGAACGGGTAGAGCTGGCCTTGTGGGCGAGCGTCTCAGCCGCGAGAAGATTTCAGAGTCGGCGTCACCGGCTGCTAAAAAAACTCGTTGCGAGGAGCTGTTCGGATAGAGCTGGCCTGAAGGCCAGTTCTATCTAAGCCCTCTGGCGAAAAGCGAAAAGCGAAAAGCGAACACAACTAAGGAACCTAACCGACGCATGAAAACACTCCAACGCACTCTTTCCATCATCAAGCCTGACGCCGTCGCACGCGGCGCGGCGGGCGACATCATCAACACGCTGCTGGAAAACAAATTTCGCATCATTGGCATGAAGATGCTGCACATCGACAAGCACCAGGCCGAAGGCTTTTACGCCGTTCATGTGCATCGCCCATTTTTCGAGTCGCTGACCAACTTCATGTCGGGCGGCCCGATCGTCGTTATGGCACTGGAGAAGGAAGAAGCCATCGCCGACTACCGCAAGCTGATGGGCGCCACCGACCCCGCCAAGGCCGACGAAGGCACCATCCGCAAGAAGTGGGCCTCCAGCATCGAACAGAACGCAGTGCACGGCTCCGACGCCGAAGACACCGCGCGCTTCGAGATCAGCTACTTCTTCGCGGGCTACGAACTCGCTGCATAGAAAAGCATCGTCACACGGAAGCTCGGAATACATCGAATTCAGAATGCATTAACAAAATTCCGTGTCTTCCGTGCTTCCGTGGTGAATACACTCGTTCCGAGCTCTTTATGCCACATGTGCAAATCACGATGCTGACCGGCCGCACGATCGAACAAAAACGCCGCATCGTGCAGCGCCTCACCGAGCTTTTGTGCGAAGAGCTGCAGGCCAAGCCGGACGCTGTCGTCATTACACTGGTCGAAGTGCCGCGGGAAAACTACGCTCGCGGCGGAGTGCTGAAGGCGGATCGGAAAGCAAACAGCCCGTAACTAGAAGCCAATAGCCAATAACCGGCTAGTGCAGCAACCAGGCGAACAGCCCGCCGATGGCCGCCATTCCAAGCGATTGCCACGCTACGTAGTCGCCCGGATGTCCGCTGTGCGCCGCCCGCAGCGCGGAATTGCCCAGCTCCAGGCTGCGCGTGAAGTTCAGCGCCGGTGCGAGTTTCTTGCGAAATACGCTGCCCAGGGCCAATGCCAGGGCAAGCGCTCCGGCAACGCTGGAGCGCACGATCGACGAGGTCAGCGGCTCCTCCGGCGCTTTTCGCGGCGGCGCGGGCGCTGCGTTATCCAGCACCATCTGCGCATAGTGCGAGGAGTCCACGAACACTCCGGCGGCGCCTTCTGCGGTGCCGCGTAATTGGGGCACGGCGCCGATTGCGATTCCCAGCAGGATCAGAGCGGCTGTCGGCAAAAACATCGCGGCCGGCGTTCGCTGCCGCGTTTCCTCGGTCTCCGGCTTTTCTTCCACCCGCGACGACTTATCTGTGGGCGCCGGCTCACCCCAGCCGAAGAAGATCCTGAATGTGGCCCGCAGTACAGCGCCGGCGGTAAAGACTTCAGCAAACACGAAAGCATATGCGATCCAGCTTTGCTGCACGCTTTTTGCCGCCTCGGAGATCATGCTCTCGCCCAGCAGCGTACCGAACGGCAGGATGCCGGCCAGCCCGAATGCGCCGATCACAAACAGCGCCGCCGTCCACCACATGCCGCGGCCGCAGCCGTGCAAGTGGTCCTCGCCAATCTTCTGGTGCCGGTGCAGCAGGATGCCTGCGCTCAGGAACAGGCCTCCTTTGATCGTCCCGTGCGATAACACGTAGATGAGGAAGCCGCCCAGCGCCTTCGGCGTCAGCAAGCCAATGCCGGCCAGCATCAGCCCCGCATGCGAAATGGTGGAGAACGCCAGCAGCCGCTTCAAATGATGTTCGGCGTAACACATCAGCCCGCCGACCACGGCACACAGCGTCGCCAGCATCAGCAGAATCTCCCGTAGCTGGCCTTCGTGCGCCGCCAGCGTCCCACTGAAAATCGTCCAATAGATGCGCGCGACGGCATAGAGTCCCAACTCCACCATGACTCCTGAGAACAATACGCAAACCGGGCTAGGCGCCACCGCGTGCGCGTCGGCCAGCCAGAAGTGGAATGGCACGATCGCCGCCTTCGTCATGTATCCAACAGCAATCAGCAAGAACGCCAGCAGCACCAGCGCATCGGCGGGCGTCCTCCCCAGCGAGCGCCCCACCTGCGCGAAGTTGAGCGCGCCGGTCCGCGCGTACAGCAACCCGATGCCCATGACAATCATGAATGCGCCGACGGTGTTGACGATGGCGAAGTTGAAGGCGCCCTGCAGCGGCGCTGGCTCCAGTGTCTTCAGCCCGCACAGCGCGAACGCCGATACGCTCATCAGCTCGAAGAAGACGAACAGATTGAAGAGGTCGCCGGTGTAGCTGAAGCCGCACATTGCCGCCATGAAGATCAGCATCAGCGGCTGAAAGTGGTTTTCCGTGTCCTCAAAGATTTTCCAGGAGTAGATGAGCCCGGCCAGAGTGAGGGTCGCGGTCAATACGGCGAGGGCGGCGCCGACGGCGTCGACGTTGAAGCAGATGCCCAGCGCCACGCCTCCGGGGCGCGGCCACCAGTTGCCGAACCAGTAGATCAGCGGATGCGACCACACCCCGCGCAGGATTACGAGCGCCAGCAAAACATTGCAGGCCGCCGCGGCAATGGCCAGGCTGTCGCAGACGCGCCGTCCTATCCACCGGCTCACCAGCGCCAGAAGCGCTGCGATGATCAGCGGCAGCGCCACGCAAAACGGAATAGCTGTCGTCAGGCTCATCCCATCAAAATCCGCAGCTCTTCCGGATCGACCGTGCCGGCCACCTCATTGGCCTTCACCACCATCGAGAGCAGCAGGGCTGCGACCGTCGCTTCGACGACGACGTCCGTAAGCATCAGCGCCTGCACCAGCGGATCGACCACCGGCGTTCCTACGGGAATGTCGGCAAAAATCGGCGCGGTGCCGCCAATCTTGAAGCCGATCGCCAGCAGCAGCACATATGTCGACGTTTGCAGGATCGCCAGGCACACCACCTGGTGTACCAGATTCTTGCTGGTCACGATGCCGTACAGGCCCCAGAGGAAAACCCAGGCAGCAACTGCGTAAGCAAGATAGTTCAGCATCATTCTTCTCCCTGCAGGCGCTCCTCGATAATTTCCCGCAGATAGCTGCGCATCAGCACCAGGAAGCCTCCCGTGACCTCAACGCCGACGGTGACGCTGATGACGGCGATGGTTCCCGAGGAAAACAAGTCGCCGGTTTGTCCCAGCGGGAGAAAGTTGGTGAGGAAGTGCGCCCCTCCCAGCATCGCCAGCGCACCGATAATGGCGTAGCCGCCCGCCCCGCCGCATTCTGCCAGCTTGGTCAGCGGATTGGAGACGATCGCTTCGAACGTCTTCACGTCGCCCGACAGGTAAACCACCAGCGGCACCGTCGCCAGAATCACTCCGCCCTGAAAACCGCCGCCGGGCGTGAGCTGCCCGTGGGCTGCGATGTACAGGCCGAAGATGACCATAGTCCCTGCCATGGCCTGCATGCCGACGCGCAAGGTATCGCTGACGGGCAGCGCGTCCTCGACTTGCGCCTGCTTTTTGCCCTTATGGTCGTCACCGGAGGGGCGGAAGAGCAGCAGCACGCCCAGAATCGAAGCGAACAGGATGAACTCCTCGCCCAGCGTGTCGAAGCCGCGATAGTCGTAGTTAATGGCGTTGACTACGTCGGTGGCGTGCCGCTCGTAGACGGCGACCTGGGTGACGGCATAGCCATAGGGGCCGCGATAGTCTCCCATCGGTGGCAGGTTGCGAAAACCCCACGCGAACAGCGGCGCCAGCCCCGCCACCGCAATCAGGAACAACGTTGTGCGCTGCCGCGAGCTCATCGGCGCTTTTTCTCCTGCTCGCGGCGCAGGTTCTGCCGCCGCATCTTGGTGAGCGTCAGCAGGATCATCAGCGGCAACATCACCGCCCCGATCGTGATCTGGGAAAGCGCAACGTCGGGCGCCTGAAAGATGAAGAACATCAGCGCACAGATCAGCCCATAGAAGCTCAGCGTCACCACCTGGCATTTGGGATCGCGGCTGAGCACGACACCCGGCGCGGTGATCGCTACCAATAACAAAACTACGCACTGCAGCAGTCTCACGCTGCCTCCTTGCGTTCGACCGGCTCGTCCAGGCGATCGACCGGCACCTCTTCACCCGGCTTCGGACGCCAGTTCTTGGTTTCCGCGATGCGGAAGGCGCGCGCCACTGCATGGGTCACCACGGTATTCATGCCGATCAGCACCAGGGTGATGAACGCGGATTTGAACGATTCCGGCTTCAGCCCCTGCTGCAGGAAAATC
>DASRGM010000099.1:0-11588 GCA_035651035.1 Terriglobales bacterium | reverse complement strand
GAATACGAGACCCGCCTCAATTACGTGCTGCCACGCTATAAAGATCCGGTGATATGAACGTACGACTGCGCCAAGTTTGGCGCCGGCGTCGTCATGGATATTATGCGAACGCACCCGATGGTCATTATCGGTGGCGTTCTGCAGTCGAACCCGTTCTTTGTCCCACCCGACGAGTTTCTGCTTGAGTTGAGGGAACGTGGTGCTTATCGGATCAAAGCAGCACCCAGCCATGCCTGAACTCGATGGCGCCTCTGCCGACCACGCGGAGGTGCGCGAGGCCGTCGTACTGCGCCGAGCGATGCGCGACCTGCTTGCGTTAGCACGATTCCGGCTGCATGGGTTGGGCGTGAACCTGAGGCAATCGCAAAAGTGGTTGGAATTTCGACATTGAGGGAGCTGTATTGCGACAGTGCACCGGAGGGAAGTTTTCGGTTGGTTTCCCGCCTTTGCTAAGCAACCCGGGCGCCCCCTCTTGCATCTCCTCGGTTCTTAGCTACACATTTGTAAAATCGCGGAAGGGGGGTCCCGATGTCCGAAGCGGTCACTTTTGCTGGTAGTCCGCTAGGCCAGCATCGCCACATTTGCGCGTTCTTCCATACACCCGAGGAGATGTATCGCGTGCTGATGCCGTTCATTCAGGAAGGCTTCACGCGTGGAGACCGCGCCTTTCACATCGTCGATTCACGCAATTGGCAAGGGCACGTGGATCGATTGCGCAACGCTGGCATCTCCGTTGACTCGGCGATGGAACGCGGACAGCTCGAGGTCCGCAACTGGCACGAGGCCTATCTTCGCGATGGGCACTTCTCGCAGGATCGAATGCTGGCACTCGTCGAAGACGTGCTTCAGGCAGGGCCGAAGCAGGGGTATAACATAACGCGGATAGTAGCCCATATGGAGTGGGCGCTGGAAGATATGCCGGGGGTGAACGATCTCCTAGAATACGAGACCCGCGTGAATTATGTGCTGCCACGCTATAAAGATCCGGTGATATGAACGTACGACTGCGCCAAGTTTGGCGCCGGCGTCGTCATGGATGTCATGCGAACGCACCCGATGGTCATCATCGGTGGCGTTCTGCAGTCGAACCCGTTCTTTGTCCCGCCCGACGAGTTTCTCCTTGAGTTGAGGGAACGTGGTGCTTATCGGATCAAAGCAGCACCCAGCCATGCCTGAACTCGATGGCGCCTCTGCCGACCACGCGGAGGTGCGCGAGGCCGTCGTACTGCGCCGAGCGATGCGCGACCTGCTGGCGTTGTGCACGATTCCGGCCGCCTGGGTAGGACGCGACCCTGAGGCAATCGCAAAAGGCGTTGTGGACGTCCTCGTCTCTGCCCTGCGGGTGGAATGCGGCTATCTGATGCTGGCTGCTGACGCACCCGCAATCGAAGTTTTGCAGGGACAGGTCCCTGCCGAAGTCATCGGCGCTCTGCTTCAGAAATGCTCGGAAGAACTGCCCCGGGCCCCCGTCGTGCACGAACTCCCCGAATCCTACCGTGCCGCTATTGTCCCGATCACCGTCGCTTCGCAATCCGGCATGGTGGCGGCGATTTCTTCGCGAACGGACTTTCCCACCGAAACAGAATCCATGCTCATGTCCGTGGCCGCCAACCAGGCTACGGTCTCCCTCGAAGAAGCGCACCTGCTGCTGGCGCAGCGCCAAGCCCAGGAAGCGTTGGAGCAGGCGGCCCAGCGTGAAGCTCAGCTCCGCATGGAAGCGGATTTGGAACGGCGTCGACTGCAAGAGCTTATGGCGCAAGCTCCCGCGGCCATCGGCCTGATGTACGGCCCGGAGCACCGCTGGACTTATGTGAACGATTACTATGTCCGTGTTACCGGTCGGAACAGCCCGGCTGACTTCATTGGCAAGACGTTAGAGGAGAGCCTTCCAGAAATCGAGACGCAGGTTTTTCGCAAATTGCTGGACGAGGTGTACCAGACCGGCGAGCCTTACGTCGGTCATGAAATGAAGGTGACTCTGAACCGGCTGCCGCAGCCCTCGGAGGTCTACTTCGATTTTGTTTACCAGCCGGTACGGAACTCGGCGGCAGAGGTTGAAGGGATTCTGATACATGCCGTTGAAGTCTCCGACAAAGTTCTGGCGAGAAGAGCCATTGCACAAAGCGAACAAAGGCTGCGATTAGCTCAGAGCGCCGCGCTGATTGGCACCTGGGAATGGGATTCGCTGCACGACACCCAGAGCCTCTCCCCCGAGCTTCATCAATTGTTTGCTACAGATGCGACTGATCCCAATTATGTGAGCGTGTGGGCTGAACGAGTCCATCCGGAAGACTGGGAACAGGTCCAGCGATTGATGGAAGAAGGTTATCGGCAGGGGGAAATGGAGTTCGAGTACCGTTACCAGCATCCCGATCTTGGAACGCGCTGGTTCTATTGCAAAGGCCGCCGAAACGATGGCGAAACCCGAATGCTCGGAATCGTCCAGGATGTCACCGAGCGCAAGTTTGCGGACCAAGCCATACGCGAGAGCGAGGAGGAGTTGCGAATCCTTCAGAGGATCGGGGCAACTCTCGCGTCACAACTCGAGCTAAAGGCGCTTGTCCAGGAAGTCACGGATGCAGGTCGCGAGCTCAGCCAGGCCGAGTTCGGGGCTTTCTTTTACAACGACATGGATGCGGCCGGCGAGAAGTACCTTCTCTATACCCTTTCCGGCGTTCCCTATGAAGCATTCAGCCGCTTCCCGATGCCAAGGAATACTGCGGTTTTTGGGGCCACCTTTAGCGGCGAAGGGACCGTTCGCGTTGCCGATATACGACAAGACCCACGATATGGAAAGAACCCTCCTTATAACGGCATGCCCCCCGGGCATCTGCCCGTGCGCAGTTACTTGGCTGTACCGGTGATCTCGAGGTCGGGCGAGGTAATCGGCGGTCTGTTCTACGGCCATTCTCGCGTCGGAGTTTTTACCGAGCGAGCGGAAAGGCTGGTTGAGGGTATCGCCCGACAGGCCGCGATTGCCATCGATAACGCTCGACTTTACGAAACGGCTCGGCGGGAGCGAACCCGTGCCGAGGAGAGTGAAGCGCAGTTGCGCGCGATCATCGAGACGACTCCTGAATGCGTGGAGTTGGTAGCATCCGACGGTACTCTTCTTGACATGAACTCCGTCGGGCTGTCCCTGGTGGGTGCCGATTGCTTGAATGACGTTGTCGGCAAGAATATTTATGACGTGATCGCGCCCGAGCATCGGGAACAGTTCCGCGAGTTCAACGAACGAGTCTGCCGCGGCGAGCAGGGCACGCAAGAGTTCGACATTGTGGGGCTGAAAGGCGTTCGCCGGCACATGCAAACTCATGCTGCTCCCCTTCGGCTGGAAGATGGGCAGACTGTCCAGCTGGCGGTTACCCGCGACGTCACCGATCGCAAGCTAGCAGAGGAAGCCCTGCGCCGCAGTGAAGAAGAATTTCGCGGGCTGGCCAACGCGGTTCCGCAGCTCGTCTGGATGGCCAATCCCGACGGAGGGATCTTCTGGTACAACCAGCAGTGGTACCGATACACGGGCACCACGCCAGAACAAATGCAGGGGTGGGGATGGCAAACGGTGCACGACCCCCAGACCTTGCCGTCGGTGATGACCCGTTGGAAGCATTCGCTGGCCAGCGGTGAGCCCTTCGAAATGACTTTTCCCATTCGCGGCGCGGACGGTGCGTTCAGGCCTTTTCTCACCCGCGTTGTTCCCCTGCATGATCAACACGGGAAGATTACCCGGTGGTTCGGAACAAACACAGACGTGGGCGCGGAAGTCAGTGCAAAGGAAGAATTGCGAAGAAATCACGAACGGTTGCAAACTGCTCTGATCGCCTCCCAGCGCCTGGCGGCTATTGTTGACTCTTCTGACGATGCAATTGTCAGTAAGGACCTGACTGGCATTGTGACTAGCTGGAATGCCTGTGCCGAGAGAACTTTCGGCTACACCGCGGAAGAGATGATCGGCAGGTCCATTATCACCATCATCCCGCCTGAGTTGCACGATGACGAGCGGCGCATCCTGGCCACTATCGCGCGTGGGGAGCGCATCGAACATTTTGAAACCGTGCGCATGAAGAAAAACGGTGAGCGCATCGAGGTGTCGCTCACGATTTCGCCTGTCAAAGATGAACAGGGCAGGGTAATAGGAGCGGCGAAGATCGCTCGCGACATCACCCAGCGTAAGAAAACGGAAAGAGCTCTTCAGTTAACCGAAAGGCTGGCCTCCGTTGGCCGGCTGGCGGCCACCGTCGCACATGAGCTGAATAATCCATTGGAAGCAGTCACCAACTTCATTTACCTCGCTCAGACGACTGAAGAGCTGCCGACAGCCGCAAAGGAGTACCTTACTTTGGCTGACCGCGAGCTCGAGCGCGTCAGCCATATCGCACAACAGACACTCGGGTTTTATCGCGACACCTCAGCTCTCACCAGTGTAGATACCCGCACCTCGGTAGACGATGTGCTGCGGGTTTTTGAGGGTAAGCTTCGTTACAAGTCACTTAGGATCGAGCTCGACGTAGAACCCGGACTGCACTTCGAAGCGCATCCTGGCGAAGTGCGCCAAGTCTTTTCGAATCTGATATCCAACGCCATTGACGCCTCGCCGAAAGATGGTGTCATAAGGGTGCATGGCAAGGCCGTAGTTAAAGACGGCGAGCCGTGCGCGCAAATAGCGTTCGCAGATGGTGGATGCGGAATACCAGAACGCCTGAAGGCGAGCATTTTCAACCCGTTCTTCACAACCAAGAGCGATGTGGGAACCGGGCTCGGGCTGTGGGTGTCCAAGAGTTTGGTCGAGAAGCACGGCGGCCGGATAGCATTTCGAACCGCCGCCGGTAGGGGGACTGTGTTTTGCGTTCAGTTCCCGTTGAGTGTATCTAGGTCCCGGAAGGAGCGACGACGTGCGATTGTATGAGTGTTGGAGGAATGATCCCAGTCAGATAACCGTTCCGGGAGTACACCTGTTCTCGGGGAAGCTACCCGTTCCTGATACTTCGTCAGATCGATCCACGCTCATTCGCGAGAATTCGCAAAAGCAGCGCATCCTGGTGGTCGATGACGAACAGTTGATCGCGCGGAGCCTTAGAGACATTCTCTTGCGGGCAGGATTCGATGCGATCTTTGCCCTGAGCGGGAATGAAGCCATAGAACTTGCAGAGCAGATCTGTCCGGATATCGTGATCAGTGATGTGATCATGCCCGACCTTGACGGAGTACAAACTGCGATAGGGATTCAACGCGCCTGCCCAGGCGCTCGCATCCTGTTATTTTCCGGGCAGGCCGCGACCTCCGACATACTTGAAAGAGCAAGAGCCGAGGGACACGATTTTGAACTTCTGCCCAAACCCATACATCCCGCGCGCTTGCTCGCAGCCATCCGAAAGCTGACGTGAGCCGGCGCGCCTCCAGTGCCGCTTCCACAATCCACGTCACACCGCGATTACCCGCCTGCTCGAGGCGGGCAATCTTTACCCGTCGTCGCTCACATGACGTGGTGGTCTTCGGCTACGGCGATCCGCATGGCGAAGCGTTACGTCCACATTGAGAATCAAGCTCTGCGTGATGCTGCGGACGTGCTCGGAGCAGTGAAACTCCCCAAAATTCCCCGGAGCTACCTCAAACAGTCCCAAAGTCGCAGGGAGGCGAGAAGTCGAACTTGCAGTAAGTGTAAGAAAAAGAATGGCTCCTCAGGTAGGACTCGAACCTACAACCCTCCGGTTAACAGCCGGATGCTCTGCCATTGAGCTACTGAGGAGTGTATGTGCGGGCTGAGAAGCGCTCGCGACTCTCCGATTGTAGCGGCTGCCACGCGGGGCGTCAAAGCTGGGATTGCGGGTAGTGCCCCAGGTTAACCCGTTCCGGGAATGCTGGCCCGGGGAGCAGGGTCGCCGCAAAACGCGCGGTTCGGAGGACGAAAGTCACGGCAGGCGTCAGCCGAGCCGCCGGCCTGGAGGCGTCAGCCGGGCTGGCGGCGGCGCCCGCTGGCTCCGGCCGTTGCCGTTTCAGGTACTCAGGCGCATTTTTACCGGCGTCTGATGACAGCATCCGGCGGCCTGAGGGATCATCTGAAGCAAATCCGGCATCACACAAAGTAGTGCAATGTTGCTGGCACGCTCAGGATCGCGACTTTGACATCTATTCGTAGATTTGTGCGCTCGGTGCGGGCTTTCTCCCGCGAGCTGTCGCATCCTACGCGCCAGCAGCAACAGGCATTGGTTTTCGCGGAGCCGCGCCCGTTGAAACTGGGCGTAGCCCTCGGCGGGGGCTTCGCGCGCGGCCTGGTACACATTGGGGTGTTGAAAGCGCTGGACGACGCCCACATCCCGGTGGATTTCGTCGCCGGCACCAGCGTAGGCGCACTTATTGGCGCGTGCTACTGCGCGGGCGTCAGCGCCGAGGAGCTGAAGGAGATCGCCTATGCCACGCGCTTCAAACATTTTGCGCGCTGGACGCTCTCGCGCTGCGGGCTGTGCAGCAACGATCGCATGCAGGACTTCTGCGCGCGCATCCTGAAGGTAACCACCTTTGAAGAGCTAAGGGTGCCGCTCGCCGTTACCGCAACCGACTTCCACAGCGGCGAGCCGGTCGTCTTCCGCAAGGGTCCGCTGGTAGGTCCTATCCGCGCCAGTTGCGCCTATCCGGGAATGTTTCTTCCGGTGGAGATCGAAGGGCGCCGATATGTGGACGGCATGCTCGCTTACGCCGTGCCGACCACGCCGCTGCGCATGATGGGGGCCGACCGCGTGCTCGGCGTTTATCTCAGCGCCCACTGGACGCGGGCGGAGCCGCGGCACCTGTTCGAGGTCATCGGACAGTGCTTCTCGATTGCCCAGGACAAGATGTGCGAGAGCTGGAAGAAGGACGCCGACCGCGTGCTCCAACCGGATGTGAGCGGCTATTCCTACAATTGCTTCGAGCGCGCCCTGGAGCTGATTGAAATCGGCGAGACGGCGGCACGCGCCGTTCTGCCGGAGCTGCGCACGCTGCTCAATCTGGCTCCTGTGGTGTCTCCGCCCGAGACCCTGGCCGGCGTGCTTCCCCTGGTGAACTCGACGCCGGTGCCGGATCCGGCTGCGGCTGTTAATGCCGGGCATCTACACCAGACAATCCAACCAATCTAACAGCACCGTCCACGCGATTTCTCGCTGCCGCCTGCAGAAGCTAAGATTGAGTCTTGCTTGCGAGACACTTTCTTGGCTGAGGCGAACAGCATTGTAGTCGTCAACCGCCGCGGGGCTGCGCGTCTGCGGGCGGGGCATCCGTGGGTGTACCGCTCGGATGTGCAGGCGGAGCCCGAGCCGGCCGCCGGCGCACTGGTGTGTGTGCAGGACGAACGCGGGCGAAAGCTGGGAACGGCGTTCTACAGCAGCGCATCGCAGATCGCGGTTCGCCTGCTCGATGACGGGATAACGAACCAGAACCTGCCGAAGTTGCTGCGGCGTCGCATGGCGGCGGCCATTGAATATCGCCGCCAGCGGGTGCGCGAGGCGGATTCTTATCGCGTGATCTTCAGCGAGGGCGACCTGCTGCCCGGGCTCATGGTCGACAAATATAACGATGTGCTCGTCCTGCAGGCGCTGACCCAGGCGTTTCATCGCGACGATGTGCGGCAGACGGTGGTGGATTCACTCGGCGAAGAGTTTCCCGGTGCGAGCGTGGTGGAGCGAGTGGATGCACACATCCAGGAGCTGGAGCGGCTGCCGCCACGGCCGTCGCAGCTGCTCGTGGGCGAGCGCTCCAGCACTGTGTTCACGCTGAATGGCGTGCAATTTCATTTCGATGCGCTTGCGGGCCAGAAGACCGGCGCCTTCCTCGATCAGCGCGAGAATTATGCGGCGGCGGCGCGCTATGCGCACGGGCAGGCGCTGGACTGCTTCACCTATCAGGGCGGATTCGCGTTGCATCTGGCGCGCCGGTGCGAGAGCGTGACCGGAGTGGACGCCTCGCGCGCGGCACTCGAGGTGGCGGAGCGAAACGAACAGCTCAATCGCGCTGAGCAGCTTCGCGGCGAGATCGAGTGGATCGAGGGCAATGCCTTCGATCTGCTGAAGGACTACGCCACCGCGCGCCGCGAATACGACACCGTCGTCCTCGATCCGCCGGCATTTGCCAAGAGCAAGCGCGCCGTGCCCACCGCACTTAGCGGATATAAGGAGCTGAATCTCCGGGCGCTGAAGATGCTGCGGCCGGGCGGCATTCTGGTCAGCTGCTCGTGCTCGTTTCATGTGAGCGAGGCGGAGTTCCTGGAGATGCTGGGGGCGGCAGCGGCCGATGCCGGGCGGCGGCTGCGAATTGTGGAGAAGCGCGGAGCCGGTGCCGATCACCCGGTCCTGCTCAACGTGCCGGAGACGGCTTACCTGAAGTGCGTGATCGGCGAGGTGCTGGGCTGAAGGCCGGCGCCGCTTTTTTTACCTCTTCACGGTGATGCTGTCGGCGATCTTGTTGTACTCGTCGCGGGAAACGATGTGGTGCTCCAACAGTTCGTGCTCGCTGGAGTAAGGCCGTCCGGCGATGATGCGGTCGGCGGTGGCATCGTCCATGCCGGGCAAGCTCATCAGTTGCGACTTGGAGGCATGATTCAAGTCGAGCGGCTTGTCGGAGCTGGGACGCGTCAGCCCGTCGCGAACGCCCTCGGTCACGGCCTTCGCGTCGTCCTTCAACTGGGCGGTGGTCTCGGCCGTTTTCTGGCGGATTTGTTCCGGGCTGGAGGACTGCGAACTGTAGCAGGCGTTACAAGCGGCGAGACCCAGCGTCAGAGCGCTTGCGAAGACCGCCGGCAGAATCCATCTCTTGCGCATGAGGGTGGGATGCGTTTTGAGAGTGGCGGGATTGCGCCTCCCCTCAATTCCGGGCGGCTCGCCGCGCGTTGTCTGCCGCTTATCTCATTCCGATGCCGCATGTTTCCGCAGCTCAGGTTAGAATAGGAAATCCTTGTAACCGGCAAGCCACAAGTGTTCTGCTGCCGCGGCAGCTTTTCGAATCGATATGACGTTTCCAGATATGCGCTCTTGCTCCGGCAAGCACGCGCCCGCTTTCGGCTGCTGGTTGCTTCTGGCCACCGCGCTAGCCTTCCCTCTTATCGGTTGTAATCACGGCAACGCTGCCGCGCCGGCGGAGCCGCCCGCGACTCCCATCAAGGTGCAGAAGGTCCAGGATCAGCCCATCGGCGATTCTTCGGAGTATGTTGCCGAGATCAAGTCGCGGCACTCGGCCACCATCATGTCCGACGTTGAGGGATGGATCTTCGGCATTCACGTGCACTCCGGGCAGCAGGTCCACAAGGGCGACACGCTGATGGAGATCGACCCGCGGCGGCAGGAGGCTACGGTGTCGAACTACGATTCGCAGCGACGCTCGAAAGAAGCCAACCTGGCGTGGCAAAAATCGCAGTACGAGCGCACCGAGGCGCTGGCCCAGGGTGGGGTAGTCAGCAAGCAGGAGCTCGAGCAGGCGCGATCCAACTATGACAGCGCCGCCGCCGACGTGAAGGCGCTGGACGCGCAAATCGAATCGTCGAAGGTGCAGCTGAAGTACTACAGCGTCTTTGCGCCGACCGACGGCATCGTGGGTGACGTCCCGGTGCACGTGGGCGATCGGGTGACTAATACGACGCCGCTGACCACCATCGACGAGCGGGCCGGGCTGGAAGTTTACATCTCGATCCCTTCGGAGCAGGCCTCGAAGATCAGGATGGGAGCGCCGCTGGAGGTGCTGGACCAGAGCGGCAAGGTGCTGTTGCGGACGGCGGTGTACTTCATCTCCGCGCAGGTGGAATCGGGCACCCAGTCGGTGCTGGTGAAGGCGCCGGCCGACCAGGCCGCCGATGTGCTGCGCAACCTGCAACTGGTGAGGGCGCGCATCCTGTGGAGCACGCATTCGGGCCTGACGGTGCCGGTCGTCGCGGTCACGCGCGTTAGCGGCCAATTCTTCGCGTTTGTCGTCGAGCAGGAAAATGGAAAGCAGGTAGCGCATCAGCGGCCGCTGGAGCTAGGCGACATCGTGGGCAACGATTACGCGGTGCTAAAAGGATTGAAGGCGGGCGACGAGGTGGTGGTTTCCGGCGGGCAGAACCTGACGGAAGGCGCGCCGGTGCGGATTGAGCAGTGAGGGTTGTCGAGGACGGCTCGTGTGAAGACGATATAGGGGTCCTTCGACTCCGCGCCCGCCCCGACTCTGCGAGTCGGGGAGAAGCAGGGCGGGCGCTGCGCTCAGGATGACAACCAATTAACGGGATCACAGCTAATTCAGAAGCGGCATGATTGGCGCTACAGCTGCGCCTTCCACAGCTGATATCAGAGGCACTCGTTGTTTTCCGACTTCTTCATCCAGCGCCCGGTTTTCTCGACGGTAACGTCGCTGTTCATCGTGATTGCGGGCGCGGTGTGCATTCCCTTCCTGCCGATCGCGCAGTTCCCGGAGCTGGCGCCACCGCAGATTTCCGTCACCAGCTTTTACACCGGAGCCAACGCGGTGGCCGTCGAGTCGTCGGTCACCACCATCCTGGAGGAAGCCATCAACGGTGTAGAGGGCATGCGCTACATGACCTCCACCAGCGGCAACGATGGCAGCAGCGCCATCACCATCGTCTTTGAGCTGAGCCGTCCCCTGGACCTGGCTGCGGTCGACGTTCAGAACCGCGTGCAGGGCGTGCAAGGCCGCCTGCCCGACGAGGTGAAGAACACCGGCATCACCATCAACAAGGTGTCCACCTCGTTTGTGCTGGCCGCTGGCTTCTATAGCGACAACAATCGCTATACCGACGAGTTCATCAGCAACTACATCGACATCTACGTCAAGAACGCGATCAAGCGCATTCCTGGCGTGGGCGACGCGCAAATCTTCGGCGAACGCAAGTACTCGATGCGCCTGTGGCTGGATCCTTCACGCCTGGCCGCGCGCGGCCTTACCGCCTCCGACGTGGTCACCGCGCTGCAACAGCAGAACGTGCAGATCGCCTCCGGGCAGGTCGGCTCCGAGCCTACCGCCAAGACGCAGATGTACCAGATCAGCGTGCGGGCACTGGGACGCCTGACCGAGGCGGCGCAGTTCGACAACATCATCCTGAAGCCGGGAAATAACGGGGCATTGGTGCGCCTGGCCGACGTCGGTCACGCCGAATTGGGGGCCGAGAACTACAGCGGCAAGCTGCGCTTCAACGGCTATAACGGCATCGGCATCGGGGTGACGCAGCTGCCCACGGCCAATGCGCTGGACGTGGACCGCGGAGTGCGCGAAGAATTGGCGCGCCTCTCCAAGCGCTTCCCCCCCGGGCTGCGTTACGGCGTGGCTTTCGACAGCACAACCTTCGTCGGCGACTCCATTCACGAGGTGCTGAAGACGCTGGTGGAAGCCATCGTCTTCGTGATGCTGGTCATGTTCGTCTTCCTGCAGGATTGGCGCAGCACGCTGATTCCGGCGGTGACGATCCCGGTGTCGCTGGTTGGGGCCTTCGCCTTCATCAAGCTGCTGGACTTTTCGATCAACACCCTGACGCTGTTCGGCATCGTGCTGGCGACTGGGTTGGTGGTGGACGACGCCATCGTGGTGATCGAGAACATCCAGCGGCATATGAGCGAGGGGCAAAGCGACTCGCACAT
>DASRGM010000098.1:0-15496 GCA_035651035.1 Terriglobales bacterium | reverse complement strand
CTCTTTCTGCGCCCGCTCCATCTGCCGCTTCACGCGCGACTGGATGGTGCGGTCCATGTTCAGCTTTTCGATTTCGACATCCAGCACGTCGCCAATGCGGTTCAGGCGCTCGGCCGGATCGAAGATTTCCAGCAGCTCCTGCTTCTCTTCAATCGAGAGCTGCAGGTTGGCGGCGATGGTGTCGGTGAGCTTGGCCGGATCGTCATTGCGGACGGCGGCGATCATGGTCTCGTAGTTCAGCGACTGGCAGAGCTTCACGTACTGCTCGAAGAGGCCGGTGACGCGCTGCATGGCGGCCTCGACCTGGGGCGACGCCTCGGCCAGGTACTTGGCGGTACGGATGGTCGCTTCGAAGTAGCCGTCGGTATCGATGACCTGCAGGATCTTGCCGCGCTCGATGCCCTCGACCAGGACCTTGATATTGCCGTCGGGCAGCTTGAGGCTCTGCACGATGTTGACGATGGTGCCGACCTGATAGATTTCGTTGGGCTTGGGCTCGTCGTTCGAGGCGTCATGCTGGGTGGCCAGGAAGATCTTCTTGTCGCCGGCCAGCGCCTCTTCCAATGCGCGCACGCTGGACTCCCGGCCAACCACGAAGGGCGTCATCATATAAGGAAAGATGACGACGTCGCGGATCGGCATCATGGGGAGTTTCTTGGTCTCAAATTTCTCGCGCTGGGTCACGAATAACCGCCTTCTGGGTTAAGAGCCAACTGGCTGCTCGGAAAAAAATGACGGCACGTGCGCCGCCGGCCGCTGCCCTTGAAAATCAAGAATACCACGCAGCGAAAGCGGCGTAGAAGGAACAAACGTAATCGGCTGAGCGAGTTCCCGTGCTGTGAGTAAGTGTTACCCGGTTGGATGCTGGGATTACGAATGGGATGCGGGGTGAGCGGATTCGTGCGCAGCTGAGATGCAAGCCAGAGGGCGGAGCAGGGTGCTCCGCCCCTTGGCGATGGGTTCCTACTTCTTCTTGCCCGGAACTGCCACCGGGCCGGGCTTGGCGACAGGCGGCACGTGCACCGTGCTGCCGGGCACGGTTGCGGTGTCGCTCGCGCTGAGCGTGTTCACGGTCTGAGCACCGGCGCCGGCCGCCAGGGCCAGCATGAATACGAGGGTCATTACTTTCTTCATTGGTCTTTCCTTTCAAGCTGAAATTGCTTCGCATGATGGCTGCCTCTCTCGCGTTAGGGCCAAATGCATAAGCTGTATGCAATGTAGCTGGCGGGGGAACCAGAGTTGTTCATGGCGTGTCGCCGGCATGTGAAACTTCAATCGACAACGAGGATGGGTGGATCTGATGTGCCGGCAGGACTTAGATGCGGACTGTATCGAAAATGAAAACGCCTGGAAAGCGGCCCTGAGCTGGCCGCAGATTCGCGTGAGACCAGGGTCCCTGCCGGGACCAGTTGGCCAACTAATGCACGCGTACCCAGGACTTCGTCCTGGGCTAAACTGAGCCGTCCCGCAGAGCGGGGCGGTGCATGGCCCATCAGCAACCGCGCAGAGCGGGACCAGTTGGCCGCAAGATTCGCGTGAGGGGGCTGGAAAGAGCTGAATCGGCGCTGCACTCGTCCCGCTCTGCGGGACGATTCAGCTTAGCCCAGGACGAAGTCCCGGGTGGACGAGGAAATAAGAATAGGAGTCCCGGAGGGGACGTGATGTCCGTTGGCCGGCACGTCGGCTGGTTTAATGGAAACGGCGCGACCGAAGCCGCGCCGCCAAGTGTCCTGCCTGGACTGGCACTATCCCGCTTTTTCCATCAGCGGCAGATTGACGTTGCGCTTCTCCACCATCTCGCGCGTGACCTCGAAGTCCTTGACGCGCTTCTGGCCGGGCAGAGCGTACATGAGGTCGAGCATCAGCTCTTCCAGGATCATGCGCAGACCGCGGGCGCCAACCTTGCGCGACATGGCCTCGCGCGAGATGGCGCGCAGAGCATCGTCGGCAAAGCGCAGCTTCACGTTCTCGAAGTCAAACAGCCGCTGGTACTGCTTCACGATGGCATTCTTCGGCTTGGTGAGGATTTCGACCAGCGCGTCTTCATCCAGATCGTTGAGCACGCCCACCACCGGCAGGCGGCCGACAAATTCGGGGATGAGGCCGAACTTGATAAGGTCCTGCGGCTCGACCTGCGCCAGCAACTCGGTATCGCGCTTCTGGCTCTCGCTGAAGGCCGCTTCCTTGGTTGCGTCGGTGCGGAAGCCCATGGCGCGCTTGCCCATGCGCCGGCTGATGATGCGCTCCAGGCCTACGAAGGCGCCGCCGCAGATGAAAAGAATGTTGGTGGTATCGACCGGGGTGAACTCCTGGTGGGGATGCTTGCGTCCGCCCTGCGGCGGAACGTTGGCAACCGTGCCTTCCAGGATCTTCAGCAGCGCCTGCTGCACGCCTTCGCCGCTCACGTCGCGGGTGATGGACGGGTTCTCGTCCTTGCGGCCGATCTTGTCGACTTCGTCGATGTAAATGATGCCGGTCTGCGCGCGCTGCACGTCGCCATCGGCGGCCTGCAGCAGCTTCAGGATGATGTTCTCGACGTCCTCGCCGACATAGCCGGCTTCGGTAAGCGTGGTGGCGTCCACGATGGCGAAGGGCACGTCGAGCATCTTGGCCAGCGTCTGCGCCAGCAGCGTCTTGCCGGTGCCGGTCGGGCCGATCAGCATGATGTTCGACTTGGCGAGTTCGACTTCGCTCCCGCGCTGCCGGTTCATGTAGACACGCTTGTAATGGTTGTAGACGGCGACTGCCAGCTTCTTCTTGGTCTGCTGCTGGCCGATGACGTACTCGTCGAGAAACTGCTTGACCTCGGCGGGCTTGGGAAGCTGGTGGGGAGTGGCGTTGGGCTGCGCCTCGGAGCGATCGTCTTCCAGAATGGAGTTGCAGACGGCAACGCACTCATCGCAAATGTAAGCGCGGGGATAATCGGTGGGGGAAGAGATCAGTTTGGCGACGGCATCTTGCGACTTGTGGCAAAACGAGCAGCGAAGCACTTCTTCGGAACCGGTCCTGGTTCTCACGCAATCCACTCCTTTTCGCGCACTTCAGAAAGCCGCCTTCCGAACCGCCATCCTCGTCCCGCATAACCGGGCGAAGCCATGTTGCCCTCGACAGGCCGCCTCTTGCGCGATCGGCAACCTGCTGTTGAACCTTCTGCACTGGTGCGCTGCGTGACTATTGAACCACAATTTCTCGTCCAGTAACGCTCCCTTCGTGTCATGAAAGGTACAACTTTGGAATTATGCGCGAAAAAATTCCCAAGTTGTTTACCCGAGTGAAAAGCCTTGCACAGTAATCACCCTTCTGAACTAAAGTTCTCCGCACTCATCATTTGTGCTTGAAGATTATGTCGTCAACGATGCCGTATTCCTTGGCCTGATACGCGTTCATGATGAAGTCGCGCTCGACGTCGCGCTCGACTTTCTCGAGCGGCTGTCCACTGTGCTTCGACAACAGCTGGTTGGTGATCTCGCGCATGCGCAGGATCTCGCGCGCGTGGATGTCGATGTCGGTGGCCTGGCCGGAGAGGCCGGACATGAGGGGCTGATGAATGAGGATACGCGAGGTCGGCAGGACAAAGCGCTTCTTGGCTGCGCCGCCCGCCAGCAGTGTCGCGGCCATCGAGGCCGCCTGCCCGATGCAGATGGTTGTCACGTCGGGCCGGATGAACTGCATGGTGTCATAGATCGCCATGCCCGCGGTGATAGAGCCGCCCGGCGAGTTGATGTAGAGCGAGATGTCCTTCTCCGGGTCTTCGGCTTCCAGGAACAGCATCTGCGCGATGATCAGGTTGGCGACGTTGTCGTCGATAGGAGTGCCGAGGAAGATGATATTGTCGCGCAACAGACGGGAATAGATGTCGTAGGCCCGCTCGCCCCTGCTGGTTTGCTCGATGACCATGGGCACAAGCATTGTGTGAGTCTCCTTCGCAGCAAATCTTTCGAAAATTTGTGCTTTGTAACAGGGCACGACTTTAGTCGTGCCAAACAATCGTTATCCGTCGTCGGAGGCGTCGGCCCTGCGACAAGTCGCAGGGCCGACGCCGATTCCTGACTGGGCTCTGCGGCACGGCTAGAAGCCGTGCCCTGACACGAAGCGTTGCGACTTCATTTTCTGGTTGTCATCCTGAGCGTTCCGGTTGTCATCCTGAGCGTTCTGGTTGTCATCCTGAGCGGAGGCGCGCTGCGGTCCTACACCGCCCGCTTATACAGCGTGTCCAGCGTCTTCTCGTTGCGCAGGCGATGGCGCATGCGGTCCAGGCCGCCATTGTCGGCCAGGCGCTTGCGCACCTCGTCAACCGTCAGCTTCGATTGCTCGGCAAAGATCTCCAGCTCGCGATCGAACTCCTCGTCGGTGACCTCGATCTTCTCGTCCTCGGCGATCTTCTCCAGAATCAGAGACGCCTTCACCTCGCGCAGCGCCGCCTCGTGCTGTCCGGAACGCAGCCGCGCCAGGTCCATGCGCTTCATGTCTTCAGTGCGCATGCCCTGCGCCGCCAGCGCCCGCAGCCCGCGCTCCAGCCGGGTATCGATCTGGTCGTTCACCATGACTTCGGGAACCGGAAAATCGTTGCGCTTCACCAGTTCCTCGACCAGCTTGTCCTTGCCCTGGTGCTGCGCCTCGTGCTCCTTCTCCGCCGTCATGTTCTCGCGCAGGCGGTTGCGGAGATCGTCGAGGGTGTTGAAGTCGGCGCTGAGCTCTTTGGCGAAGGCGTCATTCAGCTCGGGCACGGTGCGCGTCTTGATGCCCTTCACGCTGACCTCATAGGTGAGCGTCTTGCCGGCCAGGCGCTTGTCGCTGAAGTCGTCGGCGTATTTCACGTCGAAGGTGCGCTGCTCGCCGGGCTTGGCGCCGCGCAGATTGGCGGTGAATTCCGGGATGGTGTTCTCGCCGCCGATTTCGACCATGATCTCGTCGACTTCCACCGGCTTCGAGGCTGCGGCATCGGAAGCCCCCGGCTCGTCGTCGGCTTGGCCTTCTTTCGGGGTGCCCTTAAAGCTCACGACCGCGAAGTCGCCGTCGGCCAGCGCGCGGTCTTCTTCCACCGCGGCAAAGGTCGCCTGCCGATCGCGCAGATTGTTCAGCGCGGCCTCGACTTCCTCGTCGGTCACATTGGTGTCGATGGTTGTGACCTTGATGTCGTCGTAAGGTGTCAGCTTGAACTCGGGCAAAATTTCGAAGGAGGCTTTGAAGCGCAACGGCTCACCCTTTTCCATGTGCAGGTCGATCACTCGCGGCTGCGAAACCGGCACCAGCTTCTGCTTCGCCGCTTCCTCGCGGAAAAATCGTGGGACCAGCTCGTCGACTACGTCGTCGTGGACCTCCTTGGCGAAGCGCTGGCGCACGACCGAGGCCGGCACCTTGCCCTTGCGGAAGCCGGGAACGCGCGCCAGCTTCTGATACCGGGCCACGATGTTGTCGGTTTCGCTTTGCACCACCTCGGCAGGAACTTCGATGCTCAACTCGCGCCGGCAGGGATTGGTTTCTTCCGAAGAGGCGATCTCGGGGGTGGTAGTTTCAGTCGTCAATGCATTGCCTTAGAAGATGCGGATGAGAGTCCCCGCTCCTGTGTTTCTGGAGGCCTGGAAGGGCTTGCCAATTACTCCAAAATCGAGTGTATGAGAGCTTTGGTCGGGCGGTCAAACCCGCGCAGCTAGTACGCGAGGGTGAACAGACTGATAGCCCCGTTATATGTGAGAACACACTGCTGCAGAATGTCTCTCCCGATGAGTGCGTCGAACCCCTGCGCCGCGAACAGTTCGCTGGCGGTTACGGCCATGTTGTGGATGATGAGTCCAGCCTGTGACCCGTTCGGAATCAGGATTCCGACATCATACGTATCGGCATCAACCGGAGTCTTTCCCGTACTTGGCGTGAGTACCGACACGCTTCCGGTGGGTTGCAGCTGTAAGGCTTCGAAGACCATGGGATCAATGCAGGTGATGCTGGCTCCCGGTCAATCAATGCCCTGATGTTTTGCAACGTGGGTGCCGCTTGACCGACCGTTTTCAGTGCCTGCAGGCGAGCTCCGCTGACACCGACTACCATATTGACGATGGGAGCTCCCTGCGTGAAGGTAAGCGAGAAATGAGGCACGTCCTACGATGCCTTTTTGTGGGGCAGTACATTGCGAGTCAGGTGCAAAACTTGCTCGGTAGCGTTGACCTGCTTTACCAGGAACGGTTCCAGCTTGAACTGCTGGTATCCCGCCTTAAGCGCATCCTCATAAGCGGCGAAGAAGTCCACAGTATCACCGTGGATGAGAACGTATTTCCCCTGCTGATCGTTCCAGGCCGGTAGCTTCTCTCTGTAGGTTGCGAGCTCTTTTTCGAGCGCCATCAGGAACTCCTTAGATGCGACAGCGGGAGGGGCCAGTCACCAATCCGGAAGAGCATTACGCGACGAATGATCGCCGTCAAGCGGATTCTAGCAAAACGCCACCTTGCCCAAAGTGACCGAGATCATGCCCCTAGGCGACACTGCCGTTGGAGGTTACGATCCGCCGCCGCGCAGCCGTTCCAGCACCGCTCCGGCAATTAGCGGCAAACCTACCGTGGCATCCAGCAGGACCTCGGCGAAGCGCCCGCCTTCCTCCGGCGGAACGAACTTGCCCCACGAGACCGCTTCGCTGTAGGTGCAACCCGACAGGCCGCCCCAATTCACTGGCTCGGGACAGATGCGGACGCCGTAACGGAAGCGCTTCAGCGGCAAATCTTCGCCGCCGCGGCGATGACGCAGCTCGATGAATGGCCCGAACTGCTGCGCCCAGTTGCGCGGCACGCCGCCGCCGATGGTGAAGATGCCGAGCCGTTCCTGCTGGAGCAGGGTGCCGGCATAGTGCTCCAGATCTTCGAAGGGATCGAAGTGCAGGGGCGGCAGGTTGTGCTTGCGGCGGGCGCGGTTGTGCAGCGCCACATCCAGGCCAATTTCCGAGTCGCTGAAGGCGGGAACGAAGACGGGCACATTCTTCTCGAAGGCCGACTTCAGGATGCCGCGCTCCTTTACATGCTGGCTCAGGAAGCGCCCAATCTCGCGGTTCAGCTTGTAAGAGCACAGCACCTCGTTGTGGTCCCAGGCTTCGAGGATGCGGGCCACGATGGTCTCGACAAAATCGAGATTGGTCTCCGGCTCGAGAGTGTCATAGACGCGGTTGTAGCCGGCCTCGTAGAGTTCGCTGTCGTCCATGCTGGGGTCGTATTTGAAGTGCGAGCGGCCGGAGGCCTCGACCAGCCCGTGCGCCATCAGCGCGCCGGTAGAGACCACGGCGTTCACCACGCCACGCTCGATGAGCTCGGTAATGATGAGTCCCTGCTTGGCCACGGTCATGGCGCCGGCCAGGGTCATCACGATGAAGCAGTCGCGATCGCGGGCCATGGCCTCCAGAACGTCGGCGCCTTCGCCAACCTGCCGGCCGGTGAATGCGGTGCGGCCCATGGCACGCACCAGGCCATCCACGCTGCGAATGCTCTCGAGATCGAGCGGATCGAGCGGAACCAGTTTGTCGGAAATTGGGTCGTGAAGGACGCGTTCGATGCCTTCATCCTTAGCTGTGCGGTCGTCGTGCTTCAAGAATTCCACCTCGTAGGCGGCCGGTCTGCAGACCGGCGGTGACTGTCTTGGTTCAGCGATTTTGCGGATTGCCTTTACCGGGAACTTGGCCTATGCTCACATTCCACTGGAGAGACCATGCAACCAAATCACTCCGACGCAGCCACTTCCACTGCTGTGTGTCTCTGGTGCTGTTCCCAATACCTGACCAGCGCGAGCCGGGCTCGTGACGGACAAAGTTTCTGCAGCAAGAAGTGCGAATACGAAGCGCGCTTCTGGCTGCAGGAGAGCGTGAAGTCCGCCAGCGAATAACCAGGGCGCGGCCCCGCCGCGCCTTTCCTTGGGACGAGAGTCGCTCATCCCCAACCGCCGCGGCGCTATCGCTGTCCCCACTTCAGTTTATTGCGTAACACTTCGAAGAACGTACGCCGCACCCGCATCAGCTTCACCGTGTGCGCGGCGCGCTGGCACAGCACTCGATCGCCCTGGCGCACCGGCATACCGACCTGGCCGTCAATACTGAGGAAGGCTTCTTCCGCTCCGGTCTCGAGGCGCAGTTCGATCTGGGCGCTGTCGCGCACTACCAACGGGCGATGAGTGAGCGCGTGCGGGCACACCGGCGTGACCACAAACGACTGCACCGAGGGCATCAGCACCGGGCCGCCCGCGGCCAGCGAATACGCCGTCGAACCGGTGGGCGTTGCGATGATGACTCCATCGGCCTTGTAGCTGAAAACGAAGGCGCCATCGATCAGCAGGTCGAAGTCCACCAGGCGGGAGAGCGCGCTCTTGTTGACGACGACATCGTTCAGCGCGAAGTGTCGAACCAGTTGCTCATTGCCGCGATAGACGCTGCACTCGATCACCGCCCGCTGCTCGGTCGGGCAAAGCCCCGCGTCCATCGCCTCCAGCGTCGCATACATCTCGGAGAGCGGCACCTCGGTGAGAAAACCGAGGGAGCCGAGATTCACGGCCAGGATGGGAACCCCTTCGTGCGCCACGGCGCGCGCCGCCGACAGCAGCGTGCCATCGCCGCCCAGCACCAGGGCGAAGCCGGGATGCCTCTGCCCAAGCTGAGTGCGCGGCACAACCTCTTCTCCATCCACATACTGCGCCGTCTGCTGGTCGATGTAGATCTTGTAGTCGCGGGCGTGAAACCACGTCAGCAGCTCGGGCAGTATGGTGCTGAGCTCAGGCTTAGCGGGCTTGGAGATGATGGCGGCAGACTTCATGGGAGTGCGCGAGCGGCTTGTTCACCACGGAAGCACGGAAGACACGCGGTTCTCTTCATTCTTTGCACATTGCAATGAAGGCAAGCCACCTGAAAAGGAAATCCCGTTCTTTGCGTGCTTCCGTGGTGAATCGCATCTCGCCTCCCCAGTGTAGCGCGACGCTCATCGAAAAATGGCGTGCAGGAGAAACTCGCGATTACCTTCGGCGCCCAGGATTGGCGATTCGATGGCCGAGAGCTTCGAGCCGCCCAGCTCGGCAACCGCAGCGGCGACTTTGGTCAGAACAATGAATTGCACGCCGGCGTCGCGTACAATGCCGCCCTTGCCGACCTGCTCGCGCCCCGCTTCGAATTGCGGTTTTACCAGCAGCACCAGCTCCCAACTCGGGGACCCTAGCTGTACGCAGCGCGCCACGGCGGGCAGCACCAGCGTCGCCGAGATGAAGGAAACGTCGACAGCAACCAGCGCGATCGGCCGCGGCGGCTCCTGGCCCCAGAGCTGTTCCGGGGTGAGATGACGCGCATTGGTTTTTTCCAGCAGACGCACGCGGGAGTCGCTGCGCAGCCGCGCATCCATTTGGCCGTAGCCGGTATCGATGGCGATCACTTGCGAGGCTCCGGCCTGCAGCAGGCAATCGGTGAAGCCGCCGGTGGAGGCGCCGACGTCCAGGCAGGTCGCGCCCGCTACGTCGATCTGCCAATGCTCGAGAGCGCACGCCAGCTTCACGCCGCCACGGCTGACGTAAGGCATCGGGTCGCCTAGAATGCGGATCGCGGCATCGTGGCCGACGCCGGCGCCAGCTTTCTCCAGCTTCTGCTCGTTAACCAGCACGCGGCCGGCGAGAATCAGCGCCTGGGCCCGTTCGCGGGACGGAACCAGGCCGCGTTCGACGAGCAGCTTGTCGAGCCGGACTTTCACCGCGCCAGACTAGCACGGGCAACGGCGCCGCAACTTCGCACCCCACTCAGTGCATTCTGGTACAAACATCGGCCACATCCCACTTTCGGAGTACGGCACCCGCCTTTTCCACACGGTTATGCACATTGGTGTTGAAAACTGTCACGTAACGCTCGCATGTTCGACCGCGATTGTGGTGGAAGGGCACGGCTTCAGCCGTGCCGAAACGCGGGCCTGAAGGCCCGCTCTACCCGAACCGCGCCTGCTGAAGCAGTGCGCCACCTCAATGCACTGCTGAAGCGGTGCGTCCCCCAGAGTTAATTGAACGGAGGCACATGGAAGCGGAACGCGCTCAAGATGGGGGTACAGAGACAACGCGGAGTAATCTACTCCGACATCTGACTTCGGCTACGTTAGAATGACACGCGCGAGAATCACATGCGCGAAACCTCGTGATGCCGAGCAAAGCGAAAAATCCAAAACCAACAACGCAGCAGAGCGGCCCTGCGGCGGGCCAGGCCGATGCGTCCCCGCCGCAGGAGACATCGGCAGCGGAGACGCTGCGTAATCTCTACGCCTCCCTGCTGTGTTGCCGGCGCGTGCAGGAGCGCCTGGCGCAGGGCTCCGAGTCCGCAGCGGAACGCTTCGACGTAAGGACCGGGCACGAGGCGGTGAGCGTCGGCGCGACCGCCAACCTCGTGCCCGAGGACACGGTTGCCGCCTCCTCGCGTAATCTTTCGGCGCTGGTTGCGCGCGGCATTCCCATCCGCAGCCTGGTCGCCGGCTTCGGCGCAAGCTGCTCGCCGGCGCCCCTTCTCCCCGAAGACCCCTTCCATGCCGGAGCCGGTTGCGCGCTGGCGCATAAACTGGAACGCAAACGTCACGTGGTAGTGGCCTTCTGCGCCCAGCAGAATCCATCGCTCGACGACTGGCAGGAGGCGCTCCGGTTTGCCGCAGGCGAGAGGCTGCCGATCATCTTCGTCATCGAGAACGATCCCGCGTCGGCGGCGGCGCGAAATGGTCATCTCGAACCGGTCAGCTTTCAGGTGCGCGGTCACAATCTGCCCGGCATCGTGGTGGACGGAAGCGACGTGGTAGCGGTGTGGCGGGTGGCGCAGGAGGCGGTGCATCGCGCGCGCAACGGCTGGGGCGCCACGCTGATCGACTGCCGCGCAGACGCCGCGCGCGATCCCCTGGCCCACATGGAGCATTACCTGCGCAAGCGTCACGCCTGGGACGATGCGTGGAGCTCCGGGCTGGAGATGCAGATCGCAGCGGCAATCCAGAAAGAACTTGAGAATGCCGGCGGGGATGAAACTCCGATTCAGACGGCGCGTCCCCGCGGTACACTTGCACCCATCGCAAGCGCGTTGCGGGCCAATATGGCTTTATCCAAGGACAGCCGTTGAGTGAGCGGGCCGGTTCCAACTGTAGTGAATCAAACCGGTGGGGCCCCGTCGCCCACGCCCCCGGCTGGGAGATCGCTCACCCACCGCACCGCATCCGGCTTCGCCTGGATGACGCTGTTCCAGATCGCACGGCAGCTGCTACAGGTAGCATCCGTCTCGATCCTGGCGCGCAAGGTGCCACCATCGGCTTACGGACTCGTAGGCATGGCGGTGCTGCTGACCAGCTTTCTGGAGATGCTGCGCGATGCCGGCACCGGCTACGCGCTGATCCGCGAGCGTGAGGTTTCGGATGAGCTGGCGTCCACCGTTTTTTGGCTGACCTGCGGACTGGGGCTGGCGTTCGCGCTCATCATCGTTGCGTTGGCGGCGCCCACCGCGAGGTTCTTTCATGAGCCGCTGGTCGCGCCCATTCTGTGCTGGCTGGCGGTAGGCTTTCTGGCCGGCGCCATCAGCGCCGTGCCGCTGGCCATGCTGAACCGCGCGATGGCGTTTCGCCAGGTCGCAGTGGCGCAAACCATCGGCGCCGTCGCAGGAACGCTGGTCGCCATCGCAATTGCCTTGGCCGGCGGCAAAGTATGGAGCCTGGTTGCCGGCTCGGTGGTCGGCAGCGCCGTGACCGCCATTGCCATTTTCCTGGCATCCTCCATGCGCATCCGCCTGCTGTTCCGCCCCTCGGACGCGCGCCATATCGTGAGCTTCGGACTGAATCTTAGTGGCGTCAACCTGCTCAACTATTTCTCGCGCAACACCGACAATCTGCTGGTAGGAAAATTTCTGGGCAGCGTCCCACTGGGCTTCTACCAGATGGGCTATATGCTGATGACCTATCCCATTTATAACTTCGCTTCGGTGGTGGCGCAGGTGGTCTACCCCGGTTTGTCCAAGATCCATGACGATCGCGAACGCTTTTGCGAAGTTTATGTGCGCATGTGCCGTCTTATCGCATTGCTCACCTTCCCGGTGATGCTCGGGCTGGCGGTCACGGCACAACCCTTCGTGCGCGTGTTCCTCAGCGCGCGCTGGTTGCCGGTGGCGGGCCTGCTGATCATCTTCGCTCCGCTCGGGGCGGTGCAGTCCATCTACACGACCGTCGCCCTGATCTACAACACCAAAGGCAGACCTGACATTCAGCTCAAGTGGGTAATGTTTACGAGTGTCATGTATGTAGGATCGTTCGTGGTGGGCTTGCGCTGGGGGATTCTGGGGGTGGCGGGCTGTTATGCGGTGGTTTGGATGTTGCTGATGCCGCCGTCGTTCCTGATCCCCTTCCGGCTGGTCGGACTATCGGGCACGCGTCTGTTTTCCAGCCTGTGGCCGACGATCTGGATGAGCCTGGTAATGGCGGGATTGAGCGAGGCCTGGTTGCGCATGCTGCAACGGTTGGGCTCCAGTAACGCTCTGCTAGACTTGCTGAGCACTGTCCTCATCGGCGCTGCTTCCTATGCATTGCTGCTGCTCTGGCGGCGGCCGCAGGTCATGAGCGATCTGGCGACGATCCTGGAAGGCGCACCTTACAGCAGCGCGCGAAAAGTAGCGGAATTTCTCAACCGGGATTGACGCAAGGCGGCGTCCGGGGACGAACTCGGGTAGCGGAATGGGATTGGTAAAGAAGATCGGCAGGCAGACGTTAGAGGCGCTCAGCGCGCGTCATCCGCGGCATTATCCGGCGCGCAAACTGGAAGCGCTGGAGCGGCAGGCGCGGCCGCGCGCGACCGTACCAGAGTTGCGTCATCTTGAGGCTGCCATTGCCTGGCTGAAGCGCGCACAGGACGCGAGCGGCGGCGGCGTCTCGTGGGGCTATCGCGCGCGCCGCCCAATTCGGACCACGCTGCCCCTGGGCTGGGTCGGCCCTTATCCCGAGACAACCGGCTACATTATTCCGACCATGCTGCGTTACGCCGATCTGAGCGGCGATGAGGACAGCTCGCAGCGCGCCCGCCGAATGGCGTTGTGGGAGCTGAGCATTCAGCTCGACGACGGCGGCTTTCAAGGCGGCATCTACGGCGAGCAGCCGGTGGCCTCGAGCACCTTCGTCACCGGCCAGGTGCTGTTCGGGCTGACCGCGACGTATGAGCGTTTCCGCGAGGAGCCGTTCTTGGCCGCAGCGCGCCGTGGCGCTGATTTTCTGCTGCGCTGCCTGGCGGACGATGGAAGCTTCGTCGACGGCCGATCGCATTTCTTCGATGCGCCCGGCGCTATGACCTGGGAGGCGCGCACCGGCGTCGCGATCGCGGAATTCGCCTCGCTGGTGGACGACGACCGGCTGCGCAATGCGGCCTCGCGTATTGCCGACTACACGCTGAAGATGCAGCGCAGCAACGGCTGGTTCGATAACGCCGACCTGCAGGACCACGATGTCCCGTTGACCCACACCATCGGCTACATCCTGGAAGGGCTGTACGGACTCGGCATGACATTGGGACGCCGCGACTGCCTGCGCGCCGCCGAGTGCACGCTCGACTGCATCGCGGGGCTGATTCGCGACGACGGCTTTCTCGCCGGACGCTGGCGCCAGGATTGGACGCCCGGCGTGGATTCGTGCTGCCTGACCGGTTCGGCGCAGATTGCCGGCATCTTTCTTCGGATGTACGAGCTGACCCGCAAGCCCGAGTATCTGCAGGCCGGCAAGAAGCTGCTGGGCTTTGTGTGCTTCACGCAGGACCTGCGGCCGGGCGTGGCCGGACTCGACGGTGGCATTCGCGGCTCCTATCCCTTCGGCGGCGAATATGGACAATGGGCCGTCTTGAACTGGGCGACGAAATTCTTCTGCGATTCTGTGATGGACTACCTTCAACTCGAGCGCCAAGAGCTGCCGGACACGGATGAGCAGGCAATTCTTCGCTGAGCGCGCCGGGCGCGACGCTGCCCTCACCCAGCTTGGCATTACCGCACAGGAGAACCCGTTTCTCACGGATGCCTACGTCTCTGCCCGGCAGAAGCTGGGCGGTGAGGTCTGGATTCTGGGCACGCGGGAGGGCGCTGCGGTCGAAGACGCCGCAGTCGCGGTTCTGCGGCGCGGACGCCTGAGCACCAGCCTGGAGATTCCGTCGCTGCCGATCTCCGCCGCAGCCGACATCTTCTGGCAGGGCGTGTATGCGTTCTGCAAGCGGTCGAAGGTCACCGATCTGGAGGGCGGAACATTCGGGTCGTCCTCCTTCGAGCTGCCGCCGCTGAAGGGCGAGACTTCGCGGACCAGGCGCATCGAGTTTGTCGTCCCTCTGCGCGGCGCGACGCCGGCGGAGCTCTCTTCGAACCACAAGCGCAATGTGAAGAAAGCGACGGCAGCCGGGCTGGTGATACGGCGCAGTGCCGATCCGGAGCTGTGCCTGGCCGAGCATCACCGGCTGATGGGCCAGTCGCTCGGCCGGCGCTCGGCGCGCGGCGAGCATGTGCCGCAGAACGTGGAAGAGTGGCCCGAACATCGCGCCTTCCTCGAGGCGGGCGCCGCCGAGATCTTCCAGGCGCTGCAAGGCGAGACGGTGCTGTCGTCGGTGCTGGTGCTGCGCTCGGCGCGTGCCGGCTATTACGAGTCGGCGGGCACCAGTCCCGAAGGCATGGGATTGGGCGCTTCGCATTTTCTTATCCATGCGATCGGCGAGCGCCTGCGCACCGAGGGCGCCGTTGGCTTCAACCTGGGAGGCGCCGAGCCCGGCTCGAGTCTGGCTCGCTTCAAGGCCGGCTTCGGCGCGACCGAGGTGCCGCTCGAAGCCTGCACCTGCTACGTGGGTCCGGGATGGCGGAAGAAATTGCGCAGTGCCTATACGCTGGCGCGCGAAGATCCCAGGCGGCTGCGCAAGGCAGTGATCGGAGGCCGCTACAAGCTGCTGGTGTATGCGATTGCAACGGACGCGAACGTTGCGCCAGTTCTGGCGCCGGAGGGAACACGTTTTGCAGCATTGTCCGAACAGGAACTGACGCAGATCGCGCCTGTTGCGGACGATGCCGAATTCCGCGAGCGCCAACTAGAGCGACTGGAACGATTCGGCAAAAGCTACGCCTTCGGAGTCTTCCAGTCGAACGTGCTGGCGCACATCTCCTGGCTGCTGCCCGCTGAAGCGCTGCGACGCGACAGCCCGCGGACTTTGCAGCTGCGCGCCGACGAGGCGGAGATCACAGCCTGCGAGACGCTGCCGCAATTCCGCGGCAGGAACCTCTACCCTTACGCTGTGCAGCAACTGCTGGAGATCGCGCGGCAGCAGCGCATCCGTCGCGTCTACATGAAGACGCGCGAGGACAATGTGCCGTCACAGTCGGGAATTGTGAAGGCGGGGCTGACGAAGATCGGCACCATCACCGTCATCACGCCGCCTCTCATGCCGGGCCGTGCGATTGTGCTACGGCGCCTCGGCCGTTAAGCAGGCCCATGTCATAAATCAGCGGTTGTCTCCTTGCGGCACGGCTGAATGGGTTACC
>DASRGM010000097.1:0-21029 GCA_035651035.1 Terriglobales bacterium | reverse complement strand
CGGCGACTTCCACTACAACGGACACATCCTGCTGAAGAAGTATCCGGCCTGCGCACGCGCGCTGGCCAAGTACCGCATCAATCCCGGCAATGTCTCCATAGGCAAGAAGGACGACGACAACTTCCATACCATGATCGAGGTGGCGATCGAGAACAACCGCCCCGTGCGCATCGGCGTCAATTGGGGCTCGCTCGATCAGCAACTGCTCACGCGGCTGATGGACGAGAACTCCAAGCTCGCCGAGCCGAAAGACGCCCGCGACGTGATGATGGAAGCCATGGTCCAGAGCGCGTTGCGCTCGGCCGACCTGGCCGTCAGCTACGGCATGCGCAAGGAGCAGATCATCCTCAGCGCGAAAGTCAGCGGCGTGCAGGACCTCATCGACGTGTACCGCGAACTGGCGCGCCGCTGCGAATATCCGCTGCACCTCGGGCTCACCGAAGCAGGCATGGGCGCGAAGGGCATCGTCAGCTCCGCCTCGGCGCTGGGCGTGCTGATCCAGGAAGGCATCGGCGATACGATTCGCGTCTCGCTGACGCCGGCGCCCAACGGCGACCGCACCGAAGAGGTCACGGTCGCGCAGCAGATTCTGCAATCGATGGGCATCCGCAGCTTCACCCCGCAGGTCACCGCCTGCCCTGGCTGCGGCCGCACCACCAGCACCTTCTTTCAGGAGATGGCGGAGCAGATCCAGAGCTATCTGCGCGAGCAGATGCCGCAATGGAAGACGCGCTACACCGGCGTGGAAGAGATGAAGGTCGCGGTGATGGGTTGCGTGGTGAACGGCCCGGGCGAATCGAAGCACTCCAACATCGGCATCTCGCTGCCGGGCACGTTTGAAGAGCCCAAGGCGCCGGTCTACGTCGATGGCCGGCTGATGCTGACCCTCAAGGGCGACCGCATCGTCGCCGAATTCATCGACATCCTCAACAACTACGTCGAGTCGCACTACGCGGAAAAGCCGCAGTTAGCAGTTAGCAATTAGCACTTGGCCAAAGCGCGTGCGGTGGCCCCACCTTCCCCTTCCGTTGGCTGACGTAGGCGAAATGTCCATCTCATTAGTAGTCCCAGGTAAACGTCCAAAAGATGGCCGTGAACTTGGGGCACCAGGCACCAAGCACTCCATCAACTCTTGCTTGGCGGGTCAACCGGTTTGGGTTCGTGCAGCAACTTCCAGAGCTTCGATATGCACCGCAACGTCTTAGGATTCTGCGCGACTGCAGATGCGAGTGTCAGCTCACGTTGTGCATCGTCCAGACGATGCTGTTTGTACGCGACTAGCGCCAACTCGTAGCGAATCAATGCCGGGTGGTCAGCGGGAAGCTGCGTTTGGGGCGCAGACTCTGCGTCTTTGAGCGCATTCTGAAGATGCTCTTTAGCCTCTTCCAACCGACCGGTCTTGTAATATGCGTCCTGCAGCCAAAGATGCTTGGAATAACGAGCAGCGGCACGTGACTCACTTGATAGTGACTCCTCAAGCTCTGCTATGCCTTCTGAGTATTCGCCAACCCGCAATAGCCCTTTGCCGATTGCAGCCTTTGCATCCATGTACTGCCAAAAGAAATCTGGAGTGCTGAACTGCTTAGCATAACGACTTAGCACCGAGCGGACTGCCGCTATATTGGCCCCCGGCACTTCATCTGTTTCAGGGTAGTATGCCTTCTGCAACTGCAAACAAATTCCAACTGCGCTGTCAGGCTCCGCTTCAGTCATCGCGTCGTCAATGGACGCTATTGCGTCCTCACGCTGGCCCAGCCGTCCGAGGCAAATACTTTTCCAATAGAGCGCGCCCGCGCGACTCTCGCCGCTCAACCCTGCTGCCAATTCGCTAAGCTGCCGCGCTGCCTCGGCGAATTGACCTTCGTCGATCAACTTCATAGCTGGAAAGAAACGTGGATGGTCGATCGGCAGCATCAGCCCTCCCGTAGGCAACAGCACGAGTAACACCTTACATGCGACTACATTGTAAGTTGATTCAAAACACACACGTAACTTGGATATAATCCGCTTTCCGTCTCGGAGAATCCAATGCGGACAACTTTGCTGGTCGTAATCTTATCGCTCGTTTTATGCGGCTCTGCCGCCTTCGCCGACACCGTCATTCTGCACGATGGTTCCAGCTATTCCGGGCAATTGCAGGGGCTGCCGAACCACGAAGTCACCTTCACCGACAATTCCGGCGTGCAATACAACTTCCCTGTCGCCGACGTGCAGACGCTGGTGTTCACCGCCTCGGGCGACACGGTGACGCTGCGCAACGGCAAGTCCTACGCAGGCCACTACACCGGGCCGGCGCCGATTACGTTCCAGGGCGCAGAGGGCATCTCGTATCGCTTTCCCGTAAGCGACATCTCGTCGCTGGTGTTTGCGCGCTCGGCCGCCGCAGCGGCGCCCAGCCGCAGCGAGCCTGCGATGGTGATTCCTGAAGGCACCGAGATTTCGGTGCGCAATGACGAGACCATCGATTCCGACCGCACTCAGCCGGGCGAGCTGTTCCCCGCCACCATTACGGCTTACGTCAACGACTCGAGCGGCGTCGCCGCAATTCCGGGCGGCTCGCGCGCGCAGCTGGTAGTGCGCAACATCGAAGGCGGCGGCAAGGTACACACTCCTGAGCTGGTGCTCGACCTGTTTTCGGTCACGGTGAACGGCAAGGAGTATCGCGTGGTGAGCTCGAACGTGGACTTCAGCGGCCGGAAGGGCCTGGGCGAAAATAAGCGCACGGCGGAATTCACCGGCAGCGGCGCGGGCGTCGGCGCGTTGATGGGAGCGATCTTCGGCGGGGGCAAGGGAGCCGCCATTGGCGCCGGCTCGGGTGCCGTGGGAGGCGCCCTTACGCAGCTCTTCACCCGCGGCAAGAAGATCAAAGTGCCGGCCGAAACCGAGATGACCTTCCGGCTGGACCGGACGCTGGTGCTGCGGCCGAAATAGCAGGTTGAAGCCAATGCTTCAGCCTCGCGGTCCCGTCGTGGCGCGTGGGAATGAATTCACCACGGAAGCACGGAAAACACGGAATTCTTTGAGCTGAAAAAATTCCGTGCCTTCCGTGCCTTCCGTGGTGAGCTAACCTTCCGCATCTCGCAAAATTTCGTTCAGCGTCGGCTTGTGCTTTTCGGTCTTGCGCTTCTTGTCGGCAGGCACGGAGCGCGTAGGAGCGGGAGTGCCGACCTTGGCCCGCGCGGCGGCCTTCACCGCGGTGGCGGCGCGGAACGGCTTCGGCTTGCGTGGCTTCGAGGGCATCTCACCTCCGATAGGTGAACTGATTCACCCAGTGGAAGCCGCGATTGATGAGCAGGAACTTGTTTGGGTCCTTAATGTCCAGCCGGCGCAGGTGCACGACCATGGGGCGGTCGTCCACCTCTCCGGTCAGCGTCATGCTGTCGGGCTGCGAGTGTTCGATGGTGAATTCTCCCTTCCAATGCGGAGAGCCGATATCCGCGAAGCGCAACGTGTTCTGCTGCTCATCCAGCCGAAGCGGGTACTGCTGCAGCGTCTCGTCCATCATCTGAACGTTAATCAGGTTGGGAGTGTCGAGCACCACCTGCTTCCAGCGCTCCTTGTCGGTGAGCAGCGGCAGATGCGGCACGTTGTCGAGCGTGAAATCGTCGACGTACCAGATGCCGCGAACGGCGGGGCTGAGATGGGTGGCGTATTTCACCTCGTCCTGGCGCGCCTGGTAGGAGGCGGTGCTGAGCGCCAGCACGCCGTAGCCAATCTGAAAGAGCAGCGCCAGCCGGTTCCAATTGCTCTTGGTGAACAGCGGCGTCTCGAGCGCAGGCTCGGCTGTGCGGTTGAAGACGAAGAGGTTGGCCAGCCGCCGCAGCTCGGGCAGCAGCAGGAAGGTGCAGATCAGGATGATGTGAATGGAGTAGATCTTGCGCGGCACGTCATAGCACATGTTCAGCATGAACACGTTGCTCATGACGCCGATGGTGATGAGCGAAGCCAGCGCGGTAAACTGCGGCACCAGGATCAGCACGCCGCCCAGCGTCTCGCCTAACCCGCCAAAGAAGCTGTAGGCGCGCGAATAGCCCATGAACGTCCACAGGAAGCCCATCGGTGAAGTCTGGCCCAGGGGATCGATCAGGCGAACCAGCGGCGGCTCGGGAAACTGCGCCTGGAAGAGCTTGTTGACGCCGTAGCCAATCATAGGCGCCGCGATCGAGAGCCGCATCAGCAGGCGCAGCCAGGCGTGCAGCCGCTGATAATTTGGGCGCCGGCGGTCCATCCACGACCAAACGGCTGTCACTACCACTGCCAGCACGCAGATGCACAACACCAGGATGTAATCGTAGAGCTCGTCGCCGCTGCCGTTGGGAATCTCGCGGAAGTCGCCCTTCAGGTGCAGAAGGTTCTCGCCCACCCAGGGAACCACGCTATGCCAGATCGCCATCCACATCGCGCGGTATGGGGTGCTGATGATGCGGTCGCGCAGCCCCAGTGCGCCTACCGCTCCCGGCCCCAGGTACAGCAGGAAATACGAGAACACGAAGCGAAAGCCGATGCGCGTCGCCAGCGACCATTGAGTTGTGCCGGGTGGGGATGCGACGGGTGTGTCCCGCTGCAACTGCGGTATCATGAGGGCCCTCTTCGCGAGCTGGGATGGTCGTGCGCGCCGGGGAAACGCCGCTGGGGCACGTTGCCGGGCTGAGGCATTTTCGCGCGAATGACCGCGTTGCGCAACTCTGTCTTTGCAGGAAGTCGCTTGGGTAGTGCCGGCCTTCAGGCCGGGTATTAAGGGCTCTGATTGTGAACCTTCGCGCCGGCCGGAAAGACAGCTTCCTCGCGAGCTAAAGCTCGCTTGGAAGCAAGAAATTAAGACGGCTTGGACGCTGGCCTGAAGGCCAGCTCTACCCGAACTGGACGCTGGCCTGGAGGCCAACTCTACCCGAACTGGACGTTGGCCTGAAGGCCAGCTCTACCCGAACTGGACGCTGGCCTGAAGTCCAGGTCTACCCGAATTGGACGCTGGCTGGAGGCCAGCTCTACCCGGCGTTCCGAATCCCTGGACGGGATCGACTTCGACAATTGCGTGAACCTCATGGGAAGTACGATCCTTATCAAGCCCAAAGCGCTACGACTGCCGCGGTTCTGCGGCGTGCGGGCGATGGGCTACAATTGTTTGCGGGCCCGGGTCCGGCGACTGGCGGAAAATCCTCAGGCATAACCGGCATCTAACGGTAACGAAGGGCGCTGCTTCGCCGTCTGATGTTCAGGATCGCCGGCGGCTTCTCTGCGTATTCATACACGTGGCAATCAAGATCAAACTTCCCGATTGGCTGGCAGCGCGCCCATCCAGCGGTAACTCGCAACGCAGCAAATCGCGATCTTCCAAGCCTGTTCCCCTCTCTGAACGCCTGCGCCATATCCGGCTCAGCGATCCTGCGGTCAAGATTTCGCTCGCCGTGTTTGTGGCTGTGGTTGCAGTGGTACTGGGCGTATCCAGCTACTTCTGGTTCAAGTACGAGCGCCTGGTCGACCGCCGCATGTCTGGCGAAATCTTCAGCCATGCCGCCAAAATCTATGCGCGGCCGCGGCTGGTTTCGGTGGGAGAGAAGATCGACGCGGCCGAGATTGCGGCCGAGTTGCGCAGCGCCGGCTACAGCGAACTGGATGCCAGCGGCCGTCTGGTCGGCCATAACGACGAGGCCGCGGTGCATGGGCGCGAGGCCCAGAGCTCACAGAATCGTAGCAACGAAGCATCACCGGTGGGGCATTACACTCTGACGCGCGGCGGCCTGGACATCGTACCCGGCCCGCAATCGTTGCATGGCGCCGACGGCGCAGTGCTGCGCTTTGACGGCGGCAAGCTCTCCTCTATCACCCCAACCGGCAACAGCAGCCAGGAGCTGGACGCCTACGAACTGGAGCCGCAGCTGGTCACGGCGTTGTTCGAAGGCGTCGACCGCTCCAAGCGCGAGCTGATCAAGTATCAGGACCTGCCGCCGGTGCTGGTGAATGCGGTGCTGGCCATCGAAGACCGGCGCTTCTTCCAGCACAATGGCGTGAATTTCGTTCGCCTGGGCGAGGCGGCGATGGTGGACCTGCGCGAAGGCCGGCACGGGCAGGGCGGCTCGACCATCACCATGCAACTGTCGCGCGGCTTCTTTCTCACGCCCGAGAAGACCTTCAAACGCAAGCTGCGCGAGATGCTGATCGCCATCGAGCTGGAGCACAAGTTTTCCAAGCAGCGCATCTTCGAGATGTATGCCAACGAAGTGTACCTGGGACAGCGTGGCTCATTCACCATCAATGGCTTCGGCGAGGCCTCGCGCGCCTACTTCAACAAAGACGTCCGCAACCTGACGCTGCCGGAGGCGGCGCTGCTGGCGGGCATGATCCAGCGGCCGAATTATCTTTCACCTTATAAATATCCGCGGCGTGCGCTGGACCGCCGCAACCTGGTGCTGGACTCCATGGTGGAGACGGGAGCGATCAAGCGCGAGGAGGCGGAGCGCGCCAAGGCGTCGCCGCTTAAGCTGACCGCGCCCAACGTCGAGGCCAGCGACGCGCCGTACTTCGTCGACCTGGTGAAGGACCAGCTTTCGTCGCAGTTCAGCGAGCCGGAGCTGAACGACCACGCGCTGCGCATCTACACCACGCTCGATCTCGACCTGCAACGCGCCGCCGCCGAGGCGGTTGACGTGGGCATGAGGATTGTCGACGAGCAGGTGGAGAAGCGGCGCACCCACAAGATCAAGGTCGGCAAAGGCAAGGACGCGCACTACGAAATCAAGATGGATACCGGCCCCATGCCGCAGGTGGCGCTGGTGGCCCTCGATCCGCATACCGGCGAGGTGCTGGCGCTGGTGGGTGGCCGCAACTATGGACTGAGCCAGCTCGATCATGCGGTCGCCAGGCGGCCGACAGGGTCGATCTTCAAGCCCTTCGTTTATGCGGCGGCGGTGAATACCGCGATCACCGGCGAGGAGCTGGCGGCCAGCAGCGCCGATCCCGAGACGGGCGTCGTCACCGAGAGCCCCGGCATCTTTACTCCCGCCAGCCTGATCGACGATTCGCAGGTGAGCATCGCCAACGGCGACGATGTCTACGAGCCGCGCAACTATCACGAGACCTTCCGCGGCGAGGTGACGGCGCGCTACGCGCTGGCGCTGTCGTTGAACAACGCGACGGTGCGTCTGGGCCAGGAGGTCGGTTTCGATAAAGTGGCGGCGCTGGCGCGCTCGGCGGGAATCACCAGCGCGCGCGGCACACCGGCGGTGGCGCTGGGCGCCTATGACGCTACGCCCATCGATATGGCTGGGGCTTACACGGTCTTCGCCAACGGAGGCACGCATCTATCGCCGCTGATGGTGAAGTCGGTGCGCGATGCCGCCGGCAAGGTGCTGAACAATTACCAGACGCAGACGAAAGATGTGCTGGATCCGCGCGTGGCCTATGTGCTGACCAGCATGATGGAAGCGGTAGTGAACAACGGCACGGGATATCCGGTGCGGGCGCGCGGCTTCACCGCGCCGGCGGCGGGCAAGACAGGCACATCACACGATGCCTGGTTCGCCGGATACACGAGCAACCTGCTGTGCATCATCTGGGTCGGCAACGACGATTACACCGACCTGAAGCTGGCCGGCGGCACGACGGCCGCGCCCATCTGGGCCGAGTTCATGAAGCGCGCGGTGAAGCTGCCACAATACTCCGAGACGCGGGACTTCACACCGCCCTCAGGAGTGGTGATGGTCACGCTGGACAAAGGAACGAACCGGATAGCGACGCCGTCGTGCCCCGATGACTACACCGTGGCGTTCATCGCCGGCACCGAGCCGCGGGAGACCTGCGAGCAGGGCTTCGGCGACCATCGCGGCTTCTTCACCAAGATCTTTGGGCTGGGGCCGCCGCCTGTGGCCGCTCCGCCGCCCAACACGAATGGTGCGCCGCCGCCGGGAATGGGCGCTCCCGGGCAGCCGGCCGGCGGAGGCGTGGCGCAGTCGCAGCCGTCGCAGCAGAAGAAAAAGAAGCACGGTTTCTTCAGCCGCCTGTTCGGCCGTGGCGATCACGGGGACGAGCAGCAAAATAACGGGACAGGTAGCGCAGAAAATGGGAACAATACTAACCCCCATTAGGTCTATTATTACGGTATAAAGGGCGGCTTGGTGGAAGAGTGAAGCTTCACCACGGAAGCACGGAACGTACGGAGAAAACACAAGGCTTATGAATTCCGCGTTTACCTGGTGAAATAGGTTTCCGAAAGGCAGGCTGTCCGCGGCCTGGCGCTTCCATCGAACCGGGGGGTGAGTATGGCTCGTCTCCGATCGATCCTGCTTCTGAGCATCACCGGGCTTTTGTTTGCGACTGCAACTCTCGCGCAAGACGTTCAACCGAGCACGCCTCCGGCCAGCGCGCCCGCCCTCGTTCCCAGCATTCCCGATCCAAATGCCTCGCCTGCCGAACTGGAAAAACAGGGCGACGAGCTGCGCGTCGAGAAGCGTTACCTGGATGCCATCGACTTCTACAACCTGGCGCTGAAGAAGCATGCGACGGCGCTGTTGTGGAACAAGAAGGGAATGTCGTACCTGCTGTTGCAACACCCGGACAAGGCCGGCAAGTGCTTCGACCAGGCCATCAAAGCCGATAAGCACGCGCCCGAAGGCTATAACAATCGCGGCTACATCGAGCAGATGCGGCAGAAGTGGGACCATGCCATCAAGTACTACGACAAGGCCATCAAGCTGCGGCCGGATGACGCGGTGTTCTACTACAACCTGGGTTCATCGTATTTCGGCAAACACGACTACAAGACGGCGGCGCAGCAGTACAAGACGGCGTTCGCGCTCGATCCCAACATCTTCATCCGCGTCTCGCGGATCGGCGTGATGGCGCAGTCGACCTCGCCCGAGGACCGCGCGGCCTTTTCCTTCATGGTGGCCAAGATGTACGCGCAGGCGGGCGACGTGGACCACTCGCTGGAGTATCTGCGAAAGGCCATGGAGAACGGCTATAAGCACATTGGCCAGGTGTACACGGACCGCGAATTCGCGACGCTGCGCACCGACAAACGCTTCGAAGAGCTGATGGCGCAGCGCCCGCCGGCGATTCCGTAGATTCGCCGCCGAAGCCGTGAAGAATTCACCACGGAAACACGGCATACATGGAATTCCTGGAGTTGTGCGCGGCGTGCTCTCCTTAAGCAGCCATCGGTTTTCCCACGCCTTGAACAATCGAAATAATTCTGTGTATTCCGTGCTTCCGTGGTGAAATCCAAAATCGTATGAATGCTTCCGATATTCGCACTCTTTACGCCTACAACCGCTGGGCGAACCTGCGCATATTTTCCGTGCTGGAGAAGCTGAGCGAGCAGCAGTTCACTGCCGGAACCCAAAGCAGCTTTCCTTCAATTCGCGAATCGGTGTTCCACATCCTGGCGGCGGAATGGATCTGGCTGAAGCGCTGGAAGGGGGAGCCGCCGCGGGCCTCGCAGCCGGTGAACGCCGTGTCGTGGGAGGTATGGAAAGGAGTGCGCTCGGGGGGAGAGGCGCCGCCACAGCAGCTTTCGACGGTCGCCGAGCTGCGCGCGTTTTGCGATGCTATCGAGCAGGAGCGGCAGCAGTACCTGCAGGGGCTGAGCGACGCGGAGGTGCAGGCGGTGCTCAGCTACACCGACCTGAGCGGCAAGCCGAACGCGCAGCCGCTGGGGCAGCTCATGCAGCACGTGGCGAATCATGGGACCTATCATCGCGGGCAGGTGACGACGCTGCTGCGGCAGGCTGGGGCGCAGACCATCGGGCTCGACATGGTGCTTTACTTCCGCGAGCAGGGCCAGCAGAAGACGAGTTGAGTTCCCGCTTGACAATGGCGCGGATTGTCGTAAGCTTGTCGTCACTCATGGCTTGGGATTTAAGTGCGGCGAAGCATCGCTCCCCGGCTGCACAAACTTTGACTCACCTGGGCCTCGCAATCACTTGCCAAACAGAAGCGGAGATTGCCACTATCTGCCGCTTCTGCCTGAAACCCTGACGCAGTTCCAACTAAATAGTTTTGGAGGATTCGATGGGAAACATCGGGAAACTCATGGATGCCGGCATCATTTCAGCCGGAGCGGCGCTTAGCCAGGAAGACCAGACCCTGATCAACAGTCTGACCGCGGACGAAGTGTCGGCGCTGATTAGCATCAAGGCCAAGCTGACCCCGGGCTTCATCCAGCGGAACTTGTCGGGCTCGCCGACGCGCGGCGAGCAGTCCATGGGCATTGTGTTCTGAATGACGGCCGCCTGGCGGTAACTGGCCGTACCGTAAGGAGCTTCTATGAATAACGTTCAACTGCTGATCAGCGCCGGGCTGATCGATGCCAACTATCCTCCCAACGCCACGGACGAGGCGACGCTGAACGCGCTGTCGCAGACCGAGGTAAAGGGGCTGATCGAGATCTACAACACGCTAGGCGCGGCGTTTCTGCAAAGAAACTGCAACGTCACCTCCGTAACGCCGGGACCGGCCCGGAGCCTGGGAATCGTGTTCTAAAATCGGTGATCAGTGGCCAGTGGTCAGTGGCTAGTACCGGCACCTCACTGACATTGGTGAGTGACTACTGGCTACTGACCGCACTACTGCGAACGTTCTCCTGGTATGAACCACCTCAGCCACAGCCGCCGCTTGCGAGACAAGATCCGCCTGGTGCGCAGGCCTCTGGATGAAACCGCGGAGAAGCTCTGGAGCCATCCGCGGCTGCGCGAGATCTATCCCGAGTTTCTCTTCCGCAACCACTCGGTCATCCGCAGCAGCGTGCCTTTGATGAAGGCAGCGGCCGAGGCATGCGAGAAGATGCTCGAGCGCGATCCCGTTGCCCCCGGCATGCTGGCGTATTTCCGCAAGCACATCCCGGAGGAGACGGGCCACGACGACTGGGTGCTCGACGACCTGGAGACGCTCGGCTACAAGCGCGACGAGGTGCTGAAGCGCATCCCGCCACCCTCGGCGGCGGCCTTGGCCGGGGCACAGTATTACTGGATACGGCACGTGCATCCGGTGGCGCTGCTGGGCTTTATCGCGGTGCTGGAGGGCACGCCCCCCGACGTGGAATTCTTCGAGCAGACGGCGGACCGCATAGGGGTGCCGCGCCGCGCCTTCAGCAACCTGTTGCTGCATGGCAAGCTCGATCCCCAGCATCGCGACGACCTGGACCGCATGCTGGACGCGCTCCCGCTCAGCGACGAGCACCACGCCCTCATGGGCGTGAGCGCCTTTCAGACCGTCGAGCTTCTCACCCGTGTCGCCAGCGAAGCTGTACAATAACTTGCTCGTAAGTTTGCACGCTTACTTTCTCCGGGGCCATACGGATGATTGGCAGCACTATCTCTCACTACCGGCTGGTGGAACGGCTGGGCCGCGGCGCCATGGGCCTGGTGTACAAAGCCCAGGACGTGAAGCTCGACCGTCCAGTCGCCGTCAAGTTCATCTCGCGCGAGGTCGCTGCCGTCGCTGAGCAGCGCACCCGCTTCATTCGCGAGGCGCGCACCGCTTCCCTGCTGGACCATCCCAACGTCTGCACCATTCACGATTTCGGCGAGACCGACGATGGCGACCTGTTCATCGTGATGGCCTTCTGCCCGGGCGAAAACCTGCGGGTGCGGCTGGAGCAGGGCCCGCTGTCGTTGAAGAAGGCGGTCAACATCGCCGAGCAGGTGGCGCAAGGGCTGGCCAAGGCCCACAGCATGGGCATCGTGCATCGCGACATCAAGCCCGCCAACATCATGCTGCTGCCCGACGGCGGAGTGAAGATCGTCGATTTCGGCCTGGCCAAGCTCCCCCACGATGTGGGACTGACCAACACCGGCGGCGTGGTGGGCACAGTGCCCTACATGTCTCCGGAGCAGCTGCGCGGCGATCCCCTCGACGGGCGCACCGACATCTGGTCGTGGGGCGTAACGTTTTACGAGATGCTAGCGGGCGATCGCCCCTTCGAATCGAAGACCGAGGCGACGATCATGCGGGCCATCATGGACCTGCAGCCACCATCACTGCGGGCGCGCCGTCCCGATCTGCCTGCGGCCATCGACCAGATCATCAGCCAGGCGCTGCGGAAGAACCGCGAGGAGCGGCCCGCAAACGCCGGCGAGCTGGTGGATGCGCTGCGCGCGCTCACCTTGCGTTCCGACGTTGCGCCCGTGGTCACCGTGGCGCCGCGTCCCCACGCCTCCGTCGCTGTACTGCCTTTTCGCAACCCCAGCGCCGACTCGGAAAACGAGTATTTCATCGACGGGCTGACGGAGGAGCTGATCCACGCGCTGTCGCGCCTGCCCGGCCTGCAAGTCGTATCGCGCACCTCGGCATTCGAGTTCAAAGGCAAGACCAACGTGCGCGCCATCGGCGAGCAGCTCAAGGTGTCCACCGTGGTCGAGGGCAGCGTGCGCAAGATGGGCGACCGCATCCGCGCCTTCATCCAGCTCACCAACGTGAGCGACGGCGTGGTGCTGTGGTCGGAGCGCTTTGACTGCACCATGACCGACATCTTCGACGTGCAGGACGAGATGGCGCGATCCATCGCCGACTTGCTGAAGGTGGAGCTGGGCTCGAAGGCAGGCAGCGGGCTGGTGAAGCGCTATACCGAGAATTTTGAGGCCTACGATCTCTATCTGCGCGGGCGCTTTCAGTGGAACAAGCGCAGCGGCGAAGGCTTCCAGAAGGCACTGGAATACTTTCAGCAGGCGCTCGAGCGCGATCCCAACTACGCGCCGGCGCTGGCAGGCATCGCCGACTATCACGTTTCCGTGGCGTCGTGGGGCCTGGAGCCTCCGACGGAAGCCTGGCCGAAGGCGAAAGAATCGGTGATGAAGGCGCTGGCGGCCGACGACTCGCTGGCCGAGGCGCATGCCTCGATGGGCATCATCCTCATGTGGTACGAGTGGAACTGGAAGGAGGCCGAGCGCGAGTTCCTGCGCGCCATCGAACTGAAACCGGCGCTGCCCGTGCCGCACATTTATTACAACATGCTGCTGGTGCAGATGGACCGCTCCGCTGAGGCCGAGGCGCAGATTGGCCACGCGCTGGCCTGCGATCCGCTTTCCGTTCCCGCCAACGTCTATCTGGCCGGCGTCTATCACTATCGCCGCAGTTACGAGGAATCGTTGAAGCAGGCGCGGCGCGCGCTCGATCTCGACGTCAACGACATTGAAGCGCACGTGGTAATGGCGCTGAACTACGAGCAGCAGCGCAAGTATAAAGACGCGATCGCTGAGCTGGAGAAGGCGCACCAGCTCTCCGGCTACAATCCGCTGATCCTGGGGCCGTTGGCTTCCTGCTATGGCGGCTCAGGCGACAAGGAAAAAGCGCTGACGCTGTTGGAGGAGCTGAACACCGCTGCTACCCAGGCTTACGTCGCGCCTATTTCGTGGGTGATGACTTATCTCGGCCTCGGGGACGTCGAGCAGGCATTCGAGTGGCTGGAGAAGGCGGCCGAGGCGCGCGATCCGCTGTTGTGTTATCTGAAGGTCGGCCCGATCTACGATCCGCTTCGTGGCGACTCGCGTTATGCCGATTTGCTCTATCGCATCGGATTGGGACAGGACGAGACCTCGGAGCTGCGCACCGTGACGCAGCATGCCGGCGTCGCGGTGAGTTCGAAAGGCTCGAGCAAACAGCCGGTAGGGTGAAGGTCGATTTCGGAAGGCCTGAAATCAAGCTGCGAAGTAGCGACTGCACTTCGAGCCCCGGGCGCGAGCCCGGGGGTGCCTCTCCAGGAAGATTCTTAAGGCCGCGTCGTGGCCTGTTCCCTATGACGGCCGCTACGCGGCCATGCGAATTTTCAAGACTCCGACGCCCCCGGGCTTGCGCCTGGGGCTAGAAGCGCAGCCGCTGCTTCGCAGCTCGGTTTGCTGCGCCCAAGTCGCGCGGTCGGTTTGTCGCGCCCAAGTCGCGACCGGGGTGGTGATTTATCTCGGCAGAGGTGCGCACAAGAAGAAATCCATCAGCGCCCTTCCTCGAAGTCCTTTGGCATGTGGGTGGTGGCTCCGTTTGAAATCGTGTTCAACGGATTTAGGGTGGCGCACGCCTTGAGGCGCGCATTGAGACTCCACTCTAAAGCTTCCGGCTTTAGCCGCTGAGGTCAGGGTAGATTTACCTCAGGCGCTAAAGCGCGTGCCCCATGTAGGGCTGCAATCTGCACGCCTCAAAGGCGTGCTCCACCCGCAGCCTAAGCGATAAATTTCAAACTGAGGGGCCACCGGCATGCGGGCCCCTTCTACTGCTTCTCGCCTGTGCTCCTGAGCTTGGCCAACTTTGCTGATAACATCGAACGCAAGGGACTTTCATGGCAGCGGTCACTTATCTGGAAGCGATTCGCCAGGGGATCTGGGAGGAGATGGGGCGGGATCCCGCGGTGTTCTGCATTGGCGAAGACATCGGCATCTACGGCGGTGCCTTCAAGGTCACCGACGGATTCATCGACCGCTTCGGCCCGGAGCGCGTGGTCGATACGCCCATCTCCGAGATGGCCATCATCAACGCCAGCTTTGGCGCGGCGCTCACCGGGCTGCGTCCCGTGGCGGAGTTCCAGTTCATGGACTTCATCAGCTGCGCCTTCAATCAGATCACCAACATGCTGGCCAAGGCGCATTTTCGCTGGGGCGCGCCGGTGCCGGTGGTGGTGCGCGGGCCTTCCGGCGGCGGCGTGCACGGCGGTCCCTTCCACTCGCAGAATCCCGAGACCTACTTCGCGCACACGCCGGGGCTGAAGGTGGTGTGCCCGGCCGGCGCTTATGACGCCAAGGGGCTCATCAAGTCGGCCATCCGCGACAATAATCCCGTGCTGTTCTTCGAGCACAAGTTTCTCTATCGCCGCATTAAGGAAGAGCTGCCGGCAGAGGACTACACGGTGCCGATCGGCAAGGCGCGGGTCGCGCGCCAGGGCCGCGACGTCAGCGTGATCACCTATGCTGCGATGGTCTATACGGCCCTCGAGGCTGCGGAAATTCTGGCGAAGGAAGGCATCGAGCTCGAGGTGGTCGACCTGCGCACGGTGCTGCCGCTGGACCGCGACGCCATCCGGCAGACGGTGGAGAAGACGAACCGCGCAATCGTGCTGCACGAAGACACAAAAACCGGCGGGATTGCCGGCGAGGTGGCGGCGATCATTAACGAAGAGTGTTTCGATTCGCTGGATGCGCCGATCGTGCGCATCGCGTCGGCCGATTCGCCTGTGCCCTTCTCGCCGCCGCTGGAAGAGGTCTTCTTGCCGAGGGTGGAAGACGTGGTGCGCGAGGCGCGGCGGCTGCGGAAGTATTGAAAGGCAGGGGTCAGGGGTCAGGGGTCAGAGGTCAGTGGGTAGGTAGTGCAAGGAATAGTGTCTAGGGCGAGTCGATAGTTTTGCTGCGTCCCACTTGTCTCTGGCCACTAGCCTCTAGCCACTTTCTTAAGGAGCTTAATGCGCGGATTCATCATCGGAGTCATCATCACGCTGCTGGTCGTCTTCGGCGGCGCTTACGTTTACACCACTACCGGCCATTTCGACACGCGCGCGGTCGGTCCCACGCCCACGACCTTCGAGCGGCGCACCGCCAATCGGTCGGTCGACGAGTGGGTGGACGATCACGCCCCCAAGCAGGCCAATCCGTTTCAGCCCACCATGGAGAACATCTCCGCCGGCTCCGACGTCTATAACAAGAACTGCGCCCTCTGCCATGGCGATCTGAAGCAGCCGGTCTCGCCCATGCGCCGCAAGTTTTATCCCAACGTGCCGCAGTTGATGACGCGCACCCCCGACGATCCGGACGGCAACCTGTTTTACGTAGTGAAGTACGGCATTCGCCTAAGCGGCATGCCGGGGTGGGACGGTGTGCTCTCCGATGACGATATCTGGAAGAGCGTGCTGTTCATCAAGAACTCCGAGAAGATGAAGAACAACGCGCAGCAGCAGAATCCGCAGAACCTCGAGCACATGGACAACGGGAAGAAGTAGGTAAAAGCAGTGGCCAGTGGCTAGTGGTCAGTGGCTAGTCATCAGGGGTCGGGAGGTCAGGGTTCAGGGTCAGGGGTCAGAGGCCATGAAGTCAGAGGCCGCGGAGGCTCGAGCTGCGAAGCAGCGACTAACGGACAGCGATCAGAGGCCGGACCTCGACGCGGAGGCTCGAGATGCGAAGCAGCGACTGCGGTTCTAGCCCCGGGCGCAAGCCCGGGGTGGGCTGACGTTATGAAAACTTCGTGGCCGCGTAGCGGTCCACGTCACACGATGTCATGGGCCGCTACGCGGCCTCGAGATCTTCTGGAACAAGTACCCCGGGCTCGCGCCCGGGGCTAGAACCGCAGTCGCTGCTTCGCAGCTCAATCTTCGCCTGGCCATTGACCCCTGACCACTAACCCCTGCCCTTTCACCCGTTGGGCTTGACGACCTTTGTCTTGCCGTTGGTCTTCAGCTTAAAGGGGTCGCCGGTGAGCTTCTTGTTGATCTCGATGTTGCTGTACCTGGTAATGCGGTAGTCGCCGGAGGGCTCGTCAAAGCGCTGCTGCACGGGGACGCCGCGCGCCGGATCGATCCACAGCGTGATCGTCTGGAACATGTTGTGCACGCGCTGCGACTTGGGGGTGAGCAGCAGTTTGCCAGCGTTAACGCCCTGCACCTGCTCGCTGCCGCCGTACTGCACATCGTACGAGCTGGTGAGCGCGTGGCCGCCGCCGCCAAACCCCAGGACGAGGTAGCTCTCCACCTCGGCCTTGTTCTTGCCCGCGTTGTACTGCGTCACCTGGTCGATCGACGGCTGAAAGTAGCTGACGACTCCGTTGGAAAACAGCACGTACTTCTTGTCGGGATCGGTGATGTCGGCAGCCATCTCGGTGCTGTCGCCCTGGCGGCGGAAGTACATCGTGCCCTTCTGAAAGTCGTGCTCGTCGACTACCTTCTGGTACATGTCGGCCGTGAAGTCGCATTGCACGGTGTGGAAGCCGGCGGCCTGGCGGTCCATGGCGGCCAGCACGGCGTCCAGGCTTTGCGCTTGCGCCGCCAGCGCCACGCCGAACAGAAGGCACGTTATCAAGACGAGAGATCGCTTATTCATAATGCTGGTATGAGTGAAACCGGATTTCAGCCCCGAGTTGCTTGTTATTTCAGCGATGCGCCCAGACCTTGTAGGCGGTGATGTTGTTATTGCGGTCGTGCACGGCGGCATAACGGTCAATCGTCACCTCGCCGGCCAGCGGCTCGATGATGCGCAGCAGCGATGCGCGCAACTCGGCATCGTTGCCCGGCTTGACCGCCGCAGCATCGACGGTACATAGCAACCCGCCGCCCTCCTGCTGCATGACCACCTCGGTCTGGCGCGGCGGGCGCGGCTGCGGCTTGTCGCGAAAGTTGATCCAGATCGGCGCGAGAAAAATGAAAGCCAGAATGAGGCTGACCATCACGTCGTAGGGAACGCTGCCGCGCGGGTGCGTCCACCAGAAGTAACCCTTCAGGGTCTGGCCGAAGGAAGCCGCGGTTTGCTGTTCGCTATTCGCCATTTGCCATAGGCTTGCGCCTTCGTCAATTATCGCAGAACTGCGCGGCCACAACAGAGCACTTGGCGCCGTTTAGAATGTGAATGACTGCAGAAGTTGGTGTAGCAGGTACAGGGAGGAGTTGTTTTCCGCTCCTGCAGAGAATTCCGTTGTAAGATACACCCCTGCCGCCGCGCAGTTAGCGGAAATGGATTTCAATCGTCACTTCAGGAAGGATCTGATGAACCGCCTCGAACAGCTAGTTGAATCTGCCAAAAAAATCGTCCCTACCTCCGAGCAGAAGGAGGAGCAGAGGCGCAGCTTTGCATACGGCAACACGAATATCGAAAATCCGAGAATCACTCGCGATACCGTTAACGAAGAGGCCGAAGCCCTTACGTCGGGCAAGAAATGATATGCCCGAGACTCCGGACGGCGCGGAAGATCGGCACAGCAAAAGCACTCGAAGCCGAACTAATCTCCGATCCTGAGGCGCTAGCGCGCCAGGAAGCGCGAAATGCGCTGCGTCAATTCGATGCTGTAATGGAAATGGTTGATTATTTCCTCGATGAACAAAGGCCGTTTAAACTTCGCCCCAGTCACCTCTTGCATCTTCATCGCATAGCGCTTGAGGGCATCAGCGCGTATGCGGGCAACTTCCGTCCGGCAGGAATCGGGATACGCGGAAGCAAACATCGACCAGTCGGAGCTCACCAGGTCCCGGAAAAGGTGGAAGAGCTCTGTGATTACGTTAATGAGAATTGGAAATCCAAGCCGCCGATCCATCTGGCAGCGTATTGTTTGTGGCGCCTGAACTGGATACATCCATTCACCGATGGTAACGGGAGGACTTCCCGAGCACTGTCATATCTCGTGCTGTGCCTTCGGCTGGGGTATCGCCTTCCAGGAACGAACACTATTCCCGATCAGATATCGAGGACAAAAAGCCCTACTACGCCGCCCTTGAATCAGCCGATGGCGCGACCGCAGAAAAGGGAGCCAGCCTTGTTGAACTTGAAAGTTATTTGTCCGACTTGCTAGCTCAGCAACTCTACTCGGTACATGAGGAGGCAACGGCTGAGCGTAATTCCGATCGTCAGCAATAAGTTGTTAGCTTCGTAATTCCACCACGGTCGCGCCGCCGCCACCTTCGGCCTGCTGGGCCTCAGTGACGGTGGCGACGTGCGGGTGCTTGCGCAGATATTCGCGCAGGGCCTTGCGCAAGATTCCCATGCCGCTGCCATGGACCACACGCAGGCGGATAGCGCCGGCCAGGAAGGCGCGATCGACGAACTTCTCGACCGCCTGTGTGGCCTCGTCGACGGTCTGGCCGATGACGTTGATCTCCGTAGGCACGCTCTCGTCCTCGCGGGCCAGCGAGACGCTGATGCCGCGCGAGCGCGCCGCCTCGACCGGGTTGCCGGCCGAGCGCGCCACCACATTCGCGATATCGTCGCGCGCGACTTTCATCTTCATCGGCCCCACGGCCACCTCGAAGGAGTCATCGTCGAAGTAACGCAGGATGCGGCCATCGCGGCCCAGCGACTTCAGCCGCACGGTATCGCCGACGGAGATGTGCCGCACGATGTGCTGCTGCGCGTTCGGGTCCCCGGCGTCGGCGCCGGAGGTATGCGCTACGACCGTGGAGTCGAACTGCTCGCGAAATTCGCGGCGCATCTTGGCAATGCGGCGCTCGGCATCCTTGGAGAGCTTGAGCGCCTGGGCGCGGTCCTGCACTGCGTTGACCGTCTCGCGCGCGCGGTATTCGAAGTCGCGCAGCACGCTCTCCAGCTTCTTCTCCAGCTCGTGCAGCTTTTCGCGCTGCTCCTTCTGGCCTTCGCGGCTGAGGCGCTCGCGTTCGCGCGCCAGCTCCTGCTCACGCTGGCGAAGCTGCGCGCGTACAGTATCGGCCTGGCGAAGCTCGCTGTGCAGCCGATCGAGGAATCGGGCTACGTCCTGCGATTGCGAAGTCATCCGTTGGCGCGCCTCTTCCACAATGTGGGAGTTGAGGCCGAGCTTCTGCGCGATGTTGATGCCGGCCGAGGCGCCGGGCACGCCGATGCGCAGCTCGTAGGTCGGGGCCAGCGTCTGCTCGTCGAAACCAACGGCGGCGTTCAAAACACCGGCAGTGTTTGCGCCGTAGACCTTGAGCGCGGTGTGGTGGGTGGAGATGATGCTGAGGCAGCCGGCGCGACGAAAGAAGTCGGCGATGGCGACCGAAAGCGCCGCCCCCTCTTCCGGGTCAGTGGCCGAGCCCAGCTCATCGAGCAGCACCAGCGAGTGCGGGCCCACGTGGTGCGAGATGAAGTCGATGTTGGTGATGTGCGCCGAGAAGGTCGACAGGCTCTGCTCGATCGACTGATAGTCGCCGATGTCGGCGAAGACGGCGTCGAAGATGGGAAATTCGGCGCGATCGGCGGGAAGGGGAATGCCTGACTGCGCCATCAGCGCCAGCAGGCCGATGGTCTTCAGGGCGACGGTCTTGCCGCCGGTGTTGGGGCCGCTGATCACGACCTGCCGGTGTCCCGGGGGTTCCACACTGTCGCCAACAGACGGCGACGAGGATGGGGCACCCGAATCCAGTTCGATGGTGAGCGGGACGACGGAGGCGCCGCGGGCCTTCAACGTGCGCTCGAGCAGCGGATGGCGGGCCTGGCGCAGGATGAGAGCGTCAGGTGAGGTCCCACTCATCCCAACGGGTGGGATGAGTGGGGCACCCCCCGAGTCCAGCAGCTTTACGGCGACGCAGTCGTAGTCTTCGGCGAAGCGCGCTTTGGCGAACTGCAGCTCCAGCTCAGCCAGCGCTTCGACGGCAGCCAGCAGCGCCTCCGCGTGTGCACCCAGGCGCGTGGTCATGTCGAGCAGGATGCGGTGAATCTCGGCCTGCTCCTCTTCCAGCAGCCGCACCAGGTCGTTGTTCTGCTCGATGGTCTCCAGCGGCTCGATGAACACAGTCTGGCCGCTGGAGGATGCGCCGTGAGCAACGCCCTGCACGCGGCGGCGCTGCTCGACCTTCACGGGAATGACGAAGCGCTCGCCGCGGATGGTGACCAGCTCGTCCTGCACCGTGCCACCCTCGGAAAGCCGCCGCAAGTAAGCCCGCAGCGACTCCTGGATGGCGCGCTTCTGTTTCTCGATATCACGGCGGATGCGGGCCAGCTCGGGCGAGGCACGGTCGTCGAGGGTGCCGTCCGGCAGGATCTTGTTTTGGAAATAGCGCAGCAGCGGAGTGAAGTCGGCGATGGCCTGCGAGAGCTCTGCGATGGCTTCCCATTTGCCGGCGAGGTTGGCGGCCGGGTGAAGAGCAATCTCGCGCCACTCGGCGGCGCGGTCGGCGACCAGCAGCAGATCGCGGATTTCGGCGATCTCGAGCGCCGCGCCATGGATGCGCGACTTGTCGATGATTTCGCTGGGATCGACAAGGCCGTGGAAGTCGAAGCGCGCGCCGGTCTTCAGGTAGCCGCGCAGCTCGTCGGTCAACTGCTGCTGGCGCTGAATCCAGTCGCGGTCGCGCGAGGGGACGAGCTGCATCACGCGATCGTGGCCGAGCGGAGAGGCCGTGTAGGCGCCGAGGAGTTGACGCAGCTGGTCGAACTCCAGAAGGCGCTCGC
>DASRGM010000096.1:0-23844 GCA_035651035.1 Terriglobales bacterium | reverse complement strand
TGCTGATGGAGATCGCGCGCCAGACGGCCGTGCCTGCCGGGCACGCTCTCGCCGTCGATCGCGAACGCTTCGCCGCAGCCGTCACCGCCGCGATCGAGCGCGAGCCGCTGATCGAAATCGTGCGCGAAGAGGTCACCAGCCTCGACGAAAACGACGGCATCACGGTCATCGCCACCGGCCCGCTCACCTCCGACGCGCTCTCGCGCGAAATCCTGCGACTCACCGGCAGCGAGCAGCTTTACTTCTACGATTCCATCAGCCCCATCGTCGAGGCTGACTCCATCGACATGTCACGCGTCTACATGGCCGCGCGCTACGACAAAGGCAGCGCCGACTACATCAACTGCCCGATGACTCGCGAGGAATACGACCGCTTCCTCGATGCGTTGCTGGAGGCGCAGTCGGTCGAGGAGAAAGACTGGGAGAACCTCAACTACTTCGAGAGCTGCCTGCCCATCGAGGAGATCGCGCGCCGCGGCCGCGACACCCTGCGCTTCGGCCCCATGAAGCCCGTCGGCCTCCGCGATCCGCGCACCGGGCAGATGCCCTATGCAGTCGTGCAATTGCGACAGGAGAACCTGCGCGCCGACTCCTACAACCTGGTCGGCTTTCAGAACCACCTCAAGTTCGCCGAGCAGGCACGCGTGCTGCGGCTCATCCCCGGTCTGGAAAACGCGCGCTTCCTGCGCTTCGGACAGATCCATCGCAACACCTACATCAACGGCCCCAGCCTTCTGCAAGACAGCTTGCAGATGAAGCAGCATCCCAACGTGCTCTTCGCCGGGCAGATCTCGGGCGTCGAAGGCTACGTCGAATCCATTGCCACCGGATTGCTCGCGGGAGTTCACGCCGCGGCCCTGGCCCGGGGGTCGGAGCCGCTCCCGCCGCCGCGCGCGACCGCTTTCGGCGCGCTGATGAACTACATCTGCCACGCTGACGCGAAGAGCTTCCAGCCGGCAAACATCACCTTCGATCTGTTGCTGCCGCTCGACGAAGCGACCCGCCGCCGCGTCCGCGACAAGAAGCAGCGCCACGCGATGGTGTGTAAGCGGGCGTTGCAAGAATTGCAGAGCTGGCTGCAGTCGACTTTAACCGGCAGCGCGCAGCGCCACATAAACGTAGCCCAGCACGTGAGCGCTGGGATGACCGGCGAAAATTAACGGGGAGTCCGGAGGACAACATAAATTCGCGGAGCGGGACGCGCCCGCGGCAATGTTATTCGAGGATTTTGTGGCGTCCTGGCGGGACTCGGGAAAAATCCATATAAGCTTTTCCCAGCACTCACTGCCGGGCTACGATCGTGCCGCACTTCGGGCTGCGCAGGTATCGAGCAAAGCGGGCCGCCGCCTTGATTCAAGCCGACGTCGGGCTCTTTCACCGCAGCCGATAAGACCTATGCTTGTCCCATTGCCCATGCGACAATAGAAGTTCCCCTCACATGAACCCGGTCCAGACCGCCCACGCCCGAGAACCCGAAATCACCCCTGAACTGCTGCGCGAGCACGGCATCTCGGCCGAGGAGTACGAGCGCATTCTGAAGGCGCTCGGCCGCGCGCCAACCATCACCGAGCTGGGCATCTTCAGCGTGATGTGGAGCGAGCACTGCTCCTACAAGTCGTCGCGCGTGCATCTGAAGCTCCTGCCCACGCGCAGCCGCCGCGTCGTGCAAGGGCCGGGTGAAAACGCAGGCATCATCGACATCGGCGATGGCTGGGCCTGCGCCTTCAAGATTGAATCGCACAACCATCCGTCATTCATCGAGCCGTTTCAGGGCGCCGCGACCGGCGTCGGCGGCATACTGCGCGATATCTTCACCATGGGCGCACGCCCGGTCGCGGTGATGGACTCGTTGCGCTTCGGGCCGATCACCGAGCCCACCCCTTCCCCACCGAAGGCAAAGGATGGGGCACCCACAGGGGGGGACGCGACCGATCAGGCCCCCCTGCACAAGAACCACTCGGTGCTGGAAGGCGTGGTCAGCGGCATCGCCTCCTATGGCAACTGCTTCGGCGTACCCAACGTCGGCGGCGAGGTGAAGTTTGAGAGCTGCTACTCCGGCAATCCGCTGGTGAATGCCTTTGCGCTCGGTCTGGTGCGGCGCGACCAGATCTTCTATGCCAAGGCCGCGGGCGCGGGCAATCCCGTCATCTACGTCGGCTCCAAGACCGGACGCGACGGCATCCACGGCGCGACCATGGCCAGCGAAGAATTCAGCGAAGCCTCCGAAGCCAAGCGGCCCAACGTACAGGTTGGGGATCCGTTTCTGGAGAAGCTGCTGCTCGAAGCCTGCCTTGAAGCCATGCAGACCGGCGCCGTCGTCGGCATTCAGGACATGGGCGCCGCGGGCCTCACCTGCTCCACCTGCGAGATGGGCGGCCGTGGCGGTGTGGGCCTGGAGATCGAGCTTGACCTTGTCCCACAACGTGAAACCGGCATGACGCCCTACGAAATCATGCTGAGCGAGTCGCAGGAGCGCATGCTGCTGGTGGCAGAGAAGGGCCGCGAAGACGAGGTCCTGCGCGTCTTCCAGAAATGGGGGCTGGACGCCGTCGCGGTCGGCCACGTGATCGACGAGCCCACCATGCGGGTGCTCGAACACGGCAAAGTGGTGGCCGAAATCCCGAACGCCGCGTTGACCGACGATGCCCCGCTCTACCACCGCCCGATGGAGCGCTGGGAAGCGCCGGTATCGCGCACCATGCCTTCCGGCATCGAACTCGGCCGGAAAACCGATTTCACCGCCGACCTGAATCGCCTGCTGGCAGCCTCAAACATTTGCTCGAAGCGCTGGGTCTTCGAGCAGTACGACTCGATGGTGCAGACCAACACCGTCGAAGGCCCGGGCCACGAGGCTGGTGTGATCCGCGTGAAAGGCACACCGCGCGGGCTGGCGATGTCGCTCGACGGCAACGGCCGCTGGTGCTGGCTCGATCCCAAGCTCGGCGCGATGCATGCCGTCGCCGAATCGGCGCGCAACGTGGCCTGCACCGGCGCGACGCCTATCGCCGCCACCAACTGCCTCAACTTCGGCAATCCCGAGAAGCCGCAGATCATGTGGCAATTCTCCGAGACCATCGACGGCATACGCCTGGCCTGCCAGGCGCTGGAAACGCCCATCACCGGCGGCAACGTCAGCCTCTACAACGAGACGCTGGGCGAAGGCATCTTCCCTACCCCGGTCATCGGCGTCGTCGGAATCCTGGAAGACGTGCACAAGGCCATCGCATCCGATTTCCGGGCCCCAGGCCGCGCGCTGCTGCTGTTGATGGCAAGCGCACCCGGCGAGCGCTCCGATCTCGAAACCGAGTTCGGCTCCTCCGAATACGCCAAGGAACTTCTGGGGCAAATCTGGGGCTTTCCGCCTTCGCTCAACATCGAGTGCGAAGGTGCCTTGCAGAAGGCGGTTCTGGAAATGATCGATCACGGGCTAGTCGAGTCGGCCAAGGACTGCTCCGAAGGCGGATTGGCTGTCACCCTGGCCGAGTGCTGCTTTGCCCGCGACATAGGCGCATCGGTCGACCTGCCGTCCAACGGCCTGCCGCCGGAGCTGGTCCTCTTCGGTGAGGATGCCGGCAGGATCGCGATTTCCTGCGACCCCCAAAACGTGGGGAGAATCAAACAAATAGCGGGGAAATTCACAGTTTCAGCCGAACAGATTGGTAGTACCATCTCGGGTAAATTGGAGATCGCGGTGGATGGCAGGGCGGCCGTCGCCGCAAACGTGTCTGAGCTGAAAACCGAATGGGCAGGAGCGCTGCAGCGCGCCTTGCATGTAGAAACAGAAGAGCGGCTGGTACCGGCAACGCTGCAGAAGAGCTAGGTAGAGTGGCATAGTGCCGGGTGCCCCAGGTCTCGAAATACGCGAGACCTGGGCACCCACGAATTGATTTCAACGACCGATCAGGCGGGCCAATGCAACTAACAACTGACAACCGGCCACTAGCCACCGACTCCGACAAGCTCCGCGAAGAATGCGGCGTCATGGCCATCTACGGCCATCCGGAGTCCTCCAAGCTCGCCTATCTCGGCCTATACGCGTTGCAACATCGCGGGCAGGAGTCGGCGGGCATCGCCGCTTCCGACGGCGAGCAGCTCCGCCTTCACAAGGCCATGGGCCTGGTCGCCGACATCTTTAACGCCGACGCGCTGTCGCGCGTCCCCGGCTCGCTGGCCATCGGGCACACGCGCTATTCCACCACCGGCGATTCGGCGCTGCTCAACGCGCAACCCATCATGGTGGAATGCAGTAAGGGCAAGATCGCCCTGGCCCACAATGGCAACCTCACCAACGCTCTTGAGATCCGCGCCGGGCTGGAGCACCAGGGCTCAATCTTTCAGACCACCAGCGACACCGAAGTCCTGGTGCATCTCATCGCGCGCTCGCGCGAGCAGACCCTGGCCGACGCTATCGCCGATTCGCTGCGCCGCGTCGAAGGCGCGTTTTCGCTGGTCATGCTCACTCCCGATCGTGTCTTCGCCGCGCGCGATCCGCGTGGATTCCGGCCCCTGGTGATGGGCCGCATTCCCGGCCAAGGCGCGCAGCGCGTCGATAGCGTGGTCTTCGCCTCGGAGACCTGCGCCTTCGACCTGATCGGCGCCATCTACGAGCGCGAGGTCAAGCCGGGCGAGCTGGTCATCGTGGGGCCGGAAGGCGTGCACTCCCGCTTCTACTCGGCGCAGCAGCCGCAATCGAGCTGCATCTTCGAGCACGTGTATTTTTCGCGGCCCGACAGCCTGGTCTTCGGGCGCGCGGTACAGGAAAGCCGCGACGCCATGGGCCGCCAACTCGCCCTGGAGTCGCCCGTCGAGGCCGATATCGTCGTCCCCGTGCCCGACTCCGGCGTGACCGCGGCCATGGGCTTCGCGCACCAGAGCGGCATTCCGCTGCAGTTCGGGCTGATCCGCAATCACTACGTTGGCCGCACCTTCATCGAACCCGAACAGAGCGTTCGCGACTTCGGTGTGAAGCTGAAGCTGAATCCGGTGCGCAATGTGCTCGCGGGAAAACGCGTGGTGCTCATCGACGACTCCATCGTGCGCGGCACCACCAGCAGGAAGATCGTGCGCATCGTGCGCGACGCGGGCGCGAAAGAAGTACACTTGCGCATCTCCTGCCCGCCAACCATTTCGCCCTGCTACTACGGGGTCGACACGCCGGTGAAAGAGCACCTCATCGCCGCCAATAAATCGGTAGAGGAAATTCGCCAGTACATCGGCGCCGACTCGCTGGCCTATCTCTCGCTGGAGGGACTGCGTAAGTCCGTCGGCGACAGCGACTCCCGCACCTACTGCACGGGCTGCTACACGGGCAAGTATCCCACCAAGATTGTGGACGTCGAAGAGATCGCGCCCGCGATGGTTTCTACCACCTAGCGTCGCGCACCCGAGAACGCCACACAACGCGGCCAGCTAGCGTCGAGCGCGCGAGATGCCACACCATACGGCCACGGCCTCCCGCACTGTGCTTGGGATCCATGCGGCGTTCGAATTAGAAAGTTGTCATCACCACCCCAGCGAGGGATCTGCTTTCCGAGTTGAGAAGCCGATGATTCGAGTAGTAACAGACAGCGGCTCCCCGGCTGCGCGTGATGACAATCTCCTCTTTCCGTCAGTGCTGACAAACTCTCGCGCGAAAAAAGAAATTCACGCACCCTTTTCCGCCGGTGCCGCCGGCACTTTCTGCCCCTTGTGCTTGGCGTCCGGCACGCCGCGCTTTGCGGCGGCATTCTCGATCTCGGCATTCACCTCCGCTCCTAACAGCAGCATCATGCCGGTGATATAGAACCACACCAGCAAGATCATCACCGCGCCAAAGGCGCCATAGGTCGCGCTGTAGGCGTTGAAGTAGTGCAGGTAGACGCGAAAGCCAAAGGAGGCAGCCAGCCACAAAACCATGCCGGCAGCGGCGCCCGGCGTGAGCCACTCCCAGTGGCGCTGATCGACGTCCGGGCAGTAGTAGTAGATGAGCGAGAACACCAGCGACAGAAATGCAAACGCGATCGGCCACTGAACAATCTTCCACGACCAGGTGGCCACCGGCCCCAGTCCCAGGTGCGCAGAGGTGAAATTCGCCAGCATATTGCCATACAGAATGACCAGCAGGGCGACGACCAGGAGAATGCTGCACACGATGGTAAGAATGATGGCCAGCCCGTAAGTCTTCCACAACGGCCGCCCCTCGCGCACGTTGTACACGGCGTTAAGCGTGTCCTCCAGCGCCGTCATGCCGGAGGTGGCCGACCAGAGTGCCGCGATCAGGCCGAAACTCAATTTTCCGGCGCCGCTCGCCTGCGTGGTCTTCTCGAAAACCTTGTACACCAATTCGTAAGCGGAGCCCGGCATAGCAGCTTGCATGTAGTTCAATAGCGAGCGGTGCAGTTCGGTGCCGGTGCTGGCCAGCAACCCAATCAACGCTGTGAAAAAGATGAGTGCGGGAAACAGCGCCAGAAAGAAGTAATAGCCCAGCTCGGCGGAACGACCGAAGACGTTGTCGTCATTGGCCGACCGTCCTACTCGCTTTGCGAGTTCCACCAGAGACAGTCCGCCCAGCTTCCAAGGCGAGGGTCTCTCATCGGGACCTGCGGGCCGGCTAACGATCCGGGGCCCCGGCTGCTTAGAGTTCATGGTCCACTCCGCTCGTACGCGATATTGTTGAGACACGCGGTCGCGGGCCTGCGGTTGCTCTTCGCGGCAAAACCATCGCGCAGCAAAGGGGCGGCTGGCCCTTGGCTTCGGCTGTTGGCTGTTGCCTCCGTGCCGTTGCTTCTCCGCATCGCAATCGGCAGCTCTGCATAACTATCCCAAGCCAAAGCTAAAAGCCAAGCGCGCAGTCACTGGCGACCATTCAGCGCCGCTGCTACACTGCGCATATGCTCGCCCCTTACGCCCTCCGCGTCGAGGACTCGCGCGGGCGCCGCTACCCCGAGCCGCCGCACCCTTATCGCAATCCTTTTCAGCGTGACCGCGACCGCGTCATTTACGCGCGGGCCTTTCGCCGGCTGGAAAACAAGACTCAAGTCTTCACCCGCCGTTACTCCGACCACTTCCGCACGCGCCTGACGCACACCATGGAGGTGGCGCAAATCTCGCGCACCATCGCCGCCGCTCTCGATCTCAACGTCGATCTGGTGGAGGCGCTGGCTCTGGTGCACGATCTCGGGCATCCTCCCTTCGGACACGCCGGGGAGCGCACACTCGACCTGCTGATGCGCCGCCACGGCGAATTCTTCGATCACAATCTGCAGGCGCTGCGCACCGTGGAAGAGATGGAGCTGCGCTACGCCGCCTTTCGCGGCCTGAACCTCACCTTCGAAGTCCGCGAAGGCATCGTGAAGCATTCGCACGACTACCGCGAGATGGAGCACCCGGAGCTGGCCGAGTACCTGCTCGACCTGCGCCCGCCGCTCGAAGCGCAGCTCATCGACCTTACCGACGAAATCGCCTACAGCACCGCCGACCTCGATGACGGCTTCGAGGCCAAGCTGCTGTCTCTGGACGCCATCCGCGCGGGGCTTCCCGTCTTCGAGAGCTTCTATGTCGAGGCGGAGCGGCAGTATCCCGACGCGCCCGACAAGCTGAAGTTCAACGAGGCGCTCAAGCGTGTGCTCGACCGCTTCGTCAGCGACCTGATCGCGAATACCCAGAAGCAGGTGAAGAACGCGGGCGTCCGCAGCGTCGATGAGGTGCGACGCTATCCCCGGCGATTGGCCGCATTCAGTCCCCAGATCGAAGAGGAGCGGCGCCAGGCAAAGAGTTTCCTCTATCAATCGCTCTACAACTGCAAGCCGCTGGAGCCGGAAAAGCGCATGGCGGAAAAGGTCATCACCGAGGTCTTCGAGCATTTCATCGCGCACCCCGAAGCTCTGCCGCACATCTATCAGGAACGAGCCGCCGGCGAGAAGCTGGTGCGCGTGCTCTGCGACTACATCGCCGGCATGACCGACCCCTACATTCAGGAGCTGCGCAAGAAGCTGATCACCGGCCGCAAACCCGAGTCGGTACTCTAAGCGAGCGGGCACCCGCAAAAAGCAAACTATAATTTCGCGATGGGCGAGACGCGGTTCGAAAGCGCAGTCGCGATTCCCCGGGCGCGATCGTATCCCGTGGCGACGATCGCCATTGCGCAACTGTTCGGCACCTCGCTCTGGTTCAGCGCCAACAGCGCCGCTCCCGACCTCATGCACGCCTGGGGCATCGGCGTCTCCGGCATAGGATTGCTCACCAATGCCGTTCAATTGGGCTTCATTCTGGGGACATCCGCCTTCGCGCTCAGCGGGCTTGCCGACCGCTTCCCCGCCAGCCGCATCTTCGCCGTAAGCGCGGTTGCGGGCGCCGGGTTCAACGCCAGCTTCGCCCTGTTCGCGCACGGTCTTTTGACGGCGGCCGTCTTCCGCTTCCTGGTGGGCCTCTGCCTGGCGGGCATTTATCCGATCGGCATGAAGCTGATCGTGAGCTGGGCGCCGAAGCAGACCGGCTCCGCCCTCGCCTATCTCGTCGGCATGCTTACCCTGGGCACCGCGCTGCCGCAGGGCATCCGCTTCTTGGGCGCGCGCTGGCAGTGGCAGACGGTCATCCTTACTTCGTCGGCACTGGCCATTGCGGGCGCTGCCCTCATTCTGCTGTTGGGAAACGGGCCGCATCTCGCGCTGCGGCGCCAGGTGTCACTCGGACGCATGGGCGGCGTGATTACCGCCTTTCGCGAGTCGGAGAGCCTTCGCGCCGCCGCTCTCGGATACTTCGGCCACATGTGGGAGCTCTACACCTTCTGGACGCTGGTGCCGCTGATCATCGGCGCGGCGCTGCACGCCAGGCTGCCGCAGCTCAGCGTTCCAGGGCTTGCTTTCGCGGTGATTGCCGTCGGCGCATTCAGCTGCATGGCAGGCGGCGCGGCTTCCCGCCGCATCGGCAGCGCGCGAGTCGCGGCCCTGGCGCTCGTGGCCTCGGGCTCCTGCTGCTTGATTCTCGCGCTGGGCTGGAGACAGCTCTCGCCCGCGGGATTCGTTGTTCTCTTGCTGGTCTGGGGCGCCGCGGTAATTGCCGACTCGCCTCAATTCTCAGCCTTATCGGCCCAGGCATCTCCCACCCACCTGGTGGGCAGCGTGCTGGCCATCCAGAACTCCGTCGGATTCGCCATCACGATCGCATCCATCGCTCTGGCTACATCCGTGTTTGCTCGCTTGGGATTGAGTGTGGCGTGGATCCTGCTGCCCGGCCCGGTTCTCGGGCTCATCGGCTTTTATCCGCTCTGGGGAGACATCTACCGCCAGCCGGCGGCAACCGAGGGCAATTGACGATTAAAGGTCAGATAGAAAAATCCGCGGGCCAAAGCGGCGTGACGCCTCACTTCGCGCCTCTCTCGGCGTAACGAAGCAAAGCGTCCGCGGAATCGTCTGAGGATGGGATTACGGTTTGGCAGGCGTCGCGCCAGTGCCCTGCTTTGCCAGCTTGACGCGCGCGCTCTCCAGCTCTCTTTGAACCTTGGCGACGCTCTCGCTGTCCACTTCGGCGGGAATGGTCTTGTTCCACTCCTCCAGCGAGCGCTCCCAGTGCGTGGCCGCCAGCTTCAGCCGCCCTGTCCGCTGATAGAGCTCGCCCAAGTGGTCCTGCACCGTGGGATCGTTGCTCATGCGCTCGGAGGCACGGCGCAGGTTCTCTTCCGCCAGGTCGTAGTTGCCCATCTTGTAGTAGACCCAGCCCAGCGAGTCGAGATAGGCGCCGTTCTGCGGCTCCAGCGCCACCGCCCGCCGGATGTAGCCCAGCGCTTCGTCCAGCCGCGTGCCGCGGTCGGCGAGCATGTAGCCCAGATAGTTCAGCGCCATGGCGTTTTTGGGATCGTCGGCCAGCACCTTGTGGAAGGCCTCTTCCGCCTTGTCGTACTTCTTCTGCCGCTCATAGATGGAGCCGGCGACGAACAGCGCGTAGTCCTTGTCCTCGGGCTTGGTCGACATCTCGACGGCCTTGTTGATGTTGGTTTCCGCGTTGTCCCAATCCTTCACCCGGCTGTACATCTGGGCGAGCGCGATGTAGACGTCGCGATCGTCGGCATTCCCCTTGGCCATGGCCTTGACCCGGTCGATGGCCACCGCCGCATTGCCCATATCGGCCTGCTGCGAGGCCGCCACCATCTGCAGGCCGCGGTCGTTGGGATATTTCTTCGCCGCCTCTTCCGCAACGTCGGTCGCCTTCTGCCACTGCTTACTGTCGCGGTAGGTCTCGATGATCTCCTGGTAGCCGCGAACGGCATTCTCGTCGCCCAGCTCCAGCATCTTGCGGAATGTGTCGTCCGCAAGCTGGTAGCGGTTGGTCTCGCGATAGATTGTGCCCAGCCGCTCCAGGAAGAGGGCGCGATTGTTCTTGTCGGCGGCGGAGTAGTCGCCGTCGGCGTGCTCGCTCTTTTGCAGCAGCGTGCTCAGGATCTGCGCCGCGTCGTCGTTCTTGCCCTGCACCTCGTCGATCAGCGCGATGTTGTACTGCACCTCGACGGAGTCGGGGACGATGGCGGCGGCCTTCTTCAGCGCGTCCATCGCCTGGTCGAACTTGCCGTTACGGCGGTCGACCTCGGCAATCCGCATGTAAGTCTGGGCATCCGACGGATCGGCCTCGACGATGGCCTTGTACTGCTCCAGCGCCGCGTCAGTCTCGTTGTCGTTCATCAGGTTCTGCGCCAGGCCGCGCACCGCATCCAGGTTGTCCGGGTCCAGCTCAGATGATTTCTTGTAGGCCTCCACCGCCTGCTTGTAGTTCTTCTGCTGTTCGTAGGTGTAGCCCAGCGCGGAGTACAGCTTCGCCGTGCGCGCCTTCTCCGGTACCGTGCTCAGCACCTGCAGCGCGTGGCTGGAATCGCCTTCTTCGTTGTAGAGGTAAGCCAGCGTGGTGACAGCCTCTTCCGAATCAGGCTGGATCTTCACCGCTTCCTTGAACTCGTTTTCCGACTTCAGCAGCTCGTTGTTCAGCCGGTACAGCCGGCCCAGCAGCAGATGGTCCTCGACGCTCTTCGGGTCAAGCTTCACGATCTGCTCGTACTGCTCGATGGCCAGCTTCAGGATCTCCTGCGACTGATTGCCGGACTGCATGTCGCCCAGCGAGCGCAGATAAATCTGTCCCAGCAGTCGCCGCGCCTCCAAATTATTGCCGTCGCGCTTCAGGATGTCCTGCGCTTCCAGCACGGCGTCGCGAATGCGGCCCGTCTTGGCGTACAACTCCGCCAGCCCGGCGTTCAGGTAGTCGGAGCTGGGATCGTTCTCGATGGCTGCGCGATACTCTTCGATCGCCTTCGTCGCATAGTCGGAGCGGCCATACATCGAGACCATCTCCTCGTACATGTGCGCCATCATGAAGTGGTAATAGGCCGCCCCGCGGTCGGGATGCTTAGTCGCAGTCGCGTCCTTGGCGGGCGCAGCCGGTTCCGTCGCCTGATCGGATGCCGGCTTCTGGGGAGCTTTCTCCTCAGGCGTGCTGGGCTGCAAAACTATGGTTGGAACCTGGGTCGTAGGCGGATTTTGGGCAAAAGCGGCGCTCGCGCCGGCTGCCAGCAACGCCAGGATAGAGACACGGATATTCTTCAGGATCATTCAGGACCAGCCACTCAACAGCGATTGGATGCCGCGCCTCACACTGGAGTCTACAGCTATTTTAGCCCGTTCTCGCCGTCTTTAGGGACAAACAATCCGTAAATCCTTCACGGTAAATAAGGCCAAAGTTCCGGCAATGCGCTTGTTATTTGACGCAAAGTGGAAGGAAAGGTCAGGCGCGCCGTCTCACGGAAGTGCGATTCGCCTCAGAGCAGGAATTGACTAAGCCCAGCCACCGCCAACTGCCGACTGGCAGAAACTGACCGCTGGCAACTGGATACTGACAACTGACTACTGACTACTGGAAACTGGCCACTGGCTACTGCCCCTCAGGCACCGCTTCCATCACTCGCACCTTCCACGAGTTCTCCGCCGCGGTCAGCAGCGCCACGTAATGGATCGTCGCGTTTTCTGAATGAAGCACCTTGCCGCCGTCCATCGTTTGCAGCTCGAGTCGCGCCGTGTCGTGCAGCTCCATCGCCGAGCCCTCCGGCGAGTAGAAGACGATGTCCGCGGTGTGCCCTTTGTCGACGATGCGCTGGTGCAGCCCGGTCTTGCGCTGCTGCTCGATCCCGGCCCTCAGCTTATCGTTGGCGGTGCCGATGAAGCTGGCCGCCAGCAGGTCCGTCCGATTCTGGTCGAGCGCCTCGGCCATCGCCTGCCAGGCGGCAGCGTAGTCGCGAGCCACGGCCTTCTCCGTCGTCTCTTCCACCTGGCGAGGTTGAGCCTGCGCCGCGTTGAGCGACACCGAAGGCATCGCGCCCGCCAGCACTAATCCTGACTTCCGCATGGGCGCCAGCAACGCGACCGCGCCCAATGCCGTCAATACCAGACCCAACCGCACCCCGCCCCGCATCATTCGCTCCTCCATTTAATCTCGTTGCCCACCACCACTCCTGACGCGACTGAGATCGTTGCGTCGCGCGAGGCCGGCAACTGCGCCTGCGCAATGCCCTGCTTGATTCGCGCATCCACCGTGCTCTTGCCCTGCGCGTCGGTCGCGGTGAAGGTCACGATCGTCCCGTCAGGAACGGGATTGCCGGAACAGTCGCGAATTGGGTCGGTGCGCGCCAGGATTCCCTTCGGGTCGCGCTGAACGCTCATGCGGATGTTGCACGGATCGGCGGCGACCTGCTGCACCACACGCCGCACCGAAGCGTCGCCGCTCGCAGCCGTGAATTGTGCCGGGCCCGCTTTCTTTGACGAGTCCAGCTTGGTATACGCCACGCCGTCCTTGGACGTCTCGGTGCGCGCGACTACCTGGCCGTTCTCATTCAATTCGAACTTCACCGGCTGCGGTTGCAGCACCAGGTTCTGATAGCGATCGAACAGAAACGCCGTGCCGCTGATGACGTTGTGAGTATCGGCGGGCACACGCGAGGGCCGCGCGAGAAACGCAACCGAGTGGACCGGCGCCGCGGTGACGAAGAACGTGGTGCTGTTGCCGTCGAGCGCAATCACGTAGCGCCCGGCGTTCTCCAGCTCCTCGCCGCTCAGTTGTACATTCGCTCCTAACTGCACTTTGCGGGCAATGGCCGTTCCCGGCCCGACCAGGTACAGTGTCGCGTCGCCGCTACCCGAGGTTGGAATGCTGAGCCCGCTGCCGGCGGTCACCGTCGCCGGCACATTCAACTCGCCGGCAAAGCCGTACAGGCCAAGGCAGCACACCACGAACAGAAACGCCGCACAGGCCATCGCAACTTTCGCGGCCGTTCCCGCAAGCCAGGTAGAGCGAGGCTTGCACCGGCTGTCATCGGCAGAACGGGCCTGCAGGCTCGCGTCCATGCGATCACAATATTCTCCCGCTGGAGATGCTGAGCTCTTTGACCTCAGCATCCTCACCCATTCTTCAAGAATCGCCAGGGACGCGACCCTGAAGGGTCGCTCTACCGGCGCGGAGCTGAAGGGCCGCTCTACCAGAAGGCTGTTCATGATCACTGGTCCTTGCGGTTCAGGATGTACTCGTTCACGGTCACGCGATAGTTGTGCACTTGGGCCGCGGCGGCGTCGTTCAGGTCAACCGCAAACGGCACCGGAGTCTGCGGCAGCAGCGCCTGGTCAAGGTAGCCGTCCGAGACCCAGATCACCTTGCCGGCATTGTCGTAGTACGTTGCCAGCACATGCGGGATGTTGACGATCTCGCCGCTCTGCTCCACCAACTCGCCCTTCAGCACGTGACGGCCGCGCGCATCGGTCTCCACCCGCTGATGCAGCACCCCGATGGTCGGATCGGCCGAGGCCGGCACCAGCATCGAGTTGGGCTGCATGCGCACGCTCTTCACGGTCGACATCTTCACCTTGGGGAAGTCGATGCGGAACGGCGAAATCTCCTTGGGCAGCAGCGTGTGCGAAATCTTGTCGAAGCTGGTCTCTTCGCCCAACACCTCGCCGTTGTTGCCGATCAGCGTCGCGCCAACCGAGACAAAGCCGGGCACCGTATCCTCGTTTTCGATCTCGCCCACAATGATGGTGTCGTTGCCCTGCGGGATCGCGTTCATCGAGACGATGCGCACCCGCGGCGCCTCCACGTTTTGCGCTCCCCAGTCATCGTTCGAGCCGCGCGAGATGACGTCCCAGCGCAGGTAGTTCTCCTGGATCACCTGCGGCGGCACCTTGGCCTCTTTCGCCACCGGCCACTCGACCTTCCAGCTGTCGCCTTGCTTCACCACCTTCAGGTCGCGCGTGTCGTAGAAGGCGCCCACTGCCGTGGCGTACTCCAGCGTGGCGCGCACCAGCGCCTGGTCGTCGGTCGCGCGCAGGACTTTGGTGTCCGCCTGGGCCAGCGAAGAGTAGGTCCGCAGGCTTCCGTTGCGTCCGTTAAGATCGGCGGCGAACGCCTGCTCATCAATGTCACTGTTTGTCGCGACGTACGCGTAGGCGCCGCGATAATCGTGCGCCTTCACATGCCCCAGCAGCGCCTGCACCGCGCCCTGCGGCGAGTGCGCCGGCGTCAGCTCGCTGGGCTGGATGGTGGCCATCGCGATCAGCACCACCGTCAGCACGATGATCACAATCGGCAAAACTCGCTTCATTTCGCCTCCCGCAGAACCATGGGTTCGGCCGTTGCCGGAGCCGGAAATTCCAGCGTCCTTCCTGGCCGCCGCCGCTCCGGCAGCAGCAGCACCAGCAGCAGCGCGAACAGGCTGCTGGCCACGGGGAGAATGCCCCACAACACGCCTTGAGTGGCCGTCGGCATGAAGGCCCCAAAATCCAGAGGCCGCGCCGGAGGCACATCTTCCTTCGTCCACAGGCTCACGTTGCCGTTGTCGTAGACCTCCTCCTCGCGCCAGCCGGCGAATGCCAGCAGCGGCTCGTAATACCGGTCGCGCACAAAGACGTACTTCAGCCCGTACTGATTGGCGTGCTTCAAGACCGCTCGCAATGACTCCATGCCGGCCAGGCCGAAGTATTTCGCGTTATTCAACTGGGCCGAGCCGTACGCGGTCATCTCCGGTAGCAGTCGGGCGGAGTTGTAGTCGCCGTCCACGCTGCCTGCCTTGGCATAGGTCGCCACCTTGGCGAACTTGCTGCCGAATCCCAGCGTGATATAGCGGAATTTGGCATGGTCATCGCGATTGAGGAAGGAGATAACCTGGTCCACATTGAACGGCGAAACCATGATGGGGTTGATCTCGATCCATGCCACCGACGCCGCCATCGTGGCCACTGCGGCAACGGCCAACGCAGCGACGGCTTTCAGCCGGAAGCGCTGGATGAGCTCCACCGCCAGCAGTCCGACAAATGGCATCGCCATCAGGGTGGCCCAGAAGGTGAAGCGCTCGTAGGTCAGCACCTCATAGGCGCGGCCAAGAAGCACCCGGCCCACCGGAGTCGTACCGCCCAGGCCGAACAGCGTGGTCAAGTACCAGCCCACCAGCAGCGGCCGCAGCCGGCGCTCCGCCGAGCCCCGCCAGATGATGAATGGCAGCGCCAGAATCAGCGCCCCCATGGGAATGATCCAGAAGTTGATCCCGCTGAACGGATGCAGGATGTAGTTGTCTCGCGAGCCGTGCGGAATCGGCATCTGCGTGATCGGGTTCTTCCACAGCGCAATCCAGAAGGGATAGAGCACGACCACCACGCCCACCAACCCGAGAACGGCAAAGACGATGGCCCGCAGCACGATACCGCCGGCCGAGGCGCTCTCTTCTTCCTCGGTCGCGCCCGGGAGGTCGCGATCGAGAATCGCCAGCACGAATACCGGAATGGCGAACAGCACCGCGCCGAACAGCAGCGTAACGTGGTGCGCCGCCGCCGCCGCCCAGGCGAGGGCCACTCCCTTCAGCAGCGCGCCAAAGTTCGCGTTGCGCAGCCACATGTAGAAGAACGGGAGCGCATTCAGCGTCAGCGCTGCCGCCGCCGTCGTAGGCAGCTGTCCCGACTGATACACCAGCATCGAGAGCGAGCCCAGGAACACCGAGGCCAGCGCCGCGTAGCTGGCCGAGGCCTCATCGACCCACAGCGCCGCGTAGCGGTACATCCCGATCGGCAACAGCAGCACCACAATCAACTGCACGCACATGTAGGCCCACGACAGTCCCATCACCTGCGAAAACAGCGCAATCCACTGGTGCGTCAGCGGCGGATATGTGGTCTGCGAAAATCCGCCATACCACTTCGGGTTCCAGGGATTGAACCAGTGCTGGGCATAGTGTCCCGCAAAGAAAATATGCGTGTTGGCGTCGTAGGAGCTGAGCGGCAGCTGCATGAAGAGCAGCGGCCCGTGCACCGCCAGCGTGATCAGCAGGATGGCGGACAAGGGAATCGCTCGCAAACGAAATCCGGGCTCCCCAAGGCGCGCCGTAGTGGCGCGCGGTGAGGTGGACATGGTAGGCGACTGCAAAGTCAAGGGACTGCCTCCCGCAAAAACCATTCAGAGCTGTTCGATGATTCGCAGGCGCAGCTTGGTTGTGCGGCAGCTTCGGATCGACCCGAATTAAGGTGAGTTCTACGTGTAGGTTGGCGAGCGCCGAAAGCGTTCCAGGAACATGATGTCATCCTGAGCGAACTGTTGCAGGTAGGGACGAAACAGAACGTTCGGTGCCCCAGGTTCGCGCCCTTCCTTTGGACGCTAACCTGGGCCGTCGTTCATGGCCAACCCCGGCGCCGGCACCCCCGCCACGAACTGCGCGAACTCCCCGCGCTCGATCGCCCGCCGTGCCCGCCGCATCGTCTCCAGATAAAACGCGAGATTATGGATCGTGTTCAGCGTTTGCGCCAGCAATTCGTTACTCGCATACAGATGCCGTAAATACGCCCGCGAATACCGCGCGCACACCTTGCATCCGCACGCGGGATCGAGCGGCTCCTCGTCGGCCGCGTAACGCGCGTTCTTGATGGTGATGCGCCCCTCCGACGTGAACAGCAGCCCATGCCGCGCGGCGCGCGTCGGCAGCACGCAGTCCATCATGTCCACGCCCTGCCCGACGTAATGCACAATCTCCTCCGGCGTGCCCACGCCCATCAGGTAGCGCGGCTTGTCCTGCGGCAAGAAGCGGATCGCGGCATTCACCATCTCGTAGGTCATGGGACGCGGCTCGCCCACACTGAGTCCGCCGATGGCGTATCCCGGAAAATCGATCTCGACCGTCCGCTCCGCCGACTCCCGCCGCAAGTCGGCAAACATCCCGCCCTGCACAATGCCGAACAGCGCCTGCGTCTGGTCCTCTTCAAACGACTCTTCTCTGTGTCTCTGTGTCTCTGTCGTTAGCCTTCCCCTCCCGCACCACGGCGCCTCGTGTTTGTGTTCTTCGAAATACCGCTTGCTGCGCGCGGCCCACCGCAGCGTCATCTCCATCGACTGGCGCGTGCGCGCATACTCCGCCGGATGCTCCGTGCACTCGTCGAAGGCCATGATGATGTCGGCGCCCAGCCCGATCTGCGCCGCCATCGAACTCTCCGGCGAGAAGAAGTGCGACGAGCCGTCCAGGTGCGAGCGAAACGTCACCCCCTCTTCCATCACCTTGCGCAGGTCGCTCAGGCTGAACACCTGGAAGCCGCCCGAGTCGGTCAGGATCGGCCGGTTCCACGCCATGAACTTCTGCACCCCGCCCAGCCGCCGCACCGTCTCCACGCCCGGCCGCAGGTACAGGTGATAGGTGTTGTTCAGCAGGATCTCGACATCCAGCTCTTCCAGCACATCCTGCGGCACGCCTTTGACGGTCGCAACCGTGCCGACCGGCATAAACACCGGCGTGTGCACCTCGCCATGCGGGGTGACGAAGCGTCCGGCGCGCGCCGCGCCATCGCGCGCCTCAATCTCAAAGCGGAAGGACATCGCACTCGATTGTAGCGGGTGGTTTCACCACGGAGGCACGGAGTGCACGGAGGCTCGGAGCGGGCGGGGGCTCGGCGAGCGCGAAAGCTCGGAGTAAACGACGTGCGCGAAGGCTCGGCGTGCGAGGATCTCGGAGCGGGCGCAGGTTTGGCACGCACGGATCTCGGCGTGCACGGAGGTTTGTGTCAGGGCACGACTTCAGTCGTGCCGCAAGATGCCATCCACGATCTGGGGCGATTCAGCGCTGCTCCGCTGCGCTGAATCGCCCCAGTCTCCGACATGAGCCGCTGCGGCACGGCTGAAGCCGTGCCCTGTTACAAATCACGCTCGACGGCCTCAATCACCGCCGCAAACCGCTTGCGTCGTGATCCCCTGTCAGCTCCCGCCGGAAATCCCACGAGCTTAGCAAAGCCGGCTTTCCCTGCGGCATAATACTTGTTCGGCGCCGCGACTGGGCGCCCCAGCTCGACATGCCCGACCGCACCTTCACCAGCGTCAGCTTGCACGGCCTGCCCGTCCACATCGAGCTGCAATGGCCATTCCATCGCTCCAAAGGCGGCAGCGACTGGCACGTCGTCCATGGCCGCCTCGCGCTCGACGACGGTAGCGGCCTGCATGCCGATATCGCCCTCAACCTCTCACAAACCATCCGAGACGTTCTGCCCTCGCTCGACAGCGATCTGGCCTTCTGGGTGGCAATCAACACCGCCCGCAAGGCCCTCGACGACAAGCAACTGCAACTGCTCAGGAGCGGCAAGCGCCAGCCTGCGCCGGTCTCCAGCCGCTGCTACAGCATCCGTCATCGGCACTTCACCTTCGCCCATGCCACCTCCGAAGAGGTCGAGGAATTCATCGCGCGCAAGGTCTTCTGGGGCAACGCCCCGCACGCCGGTCACGAAGCAAGCGAGCGCCGCCCGGTGCTGATCGCCGATCCATGCGACGCGCAGTACCTCGGCGCGGACGATCCCAACATGGTCGACAAGCTGGCCGCCGCCGCCAAAGCTCTCGCCGCGCGCGGCCTCGTCGAGCTTGCCGGCGATCACGCCCGCGCCACCGACGGACTGCTCGCCCAACGCGACGCCTTCATTGCCGCCAAAGACCACGCTCTGGAAGAACTACACCTGAAGCACGCCTTCGAGCGCGGCTGATCGCCGGCACGAGCCCACAAAAAACTGAAGGCTCCGCAGGTCCAGGTGTAGTGCACGCCGTAGGTCACCAACGCGCTGGGATGAGGAGCGGCTGTCAGTTGTCACTTGTCAACATTGGTGTCCTTTCCTCGTAACTAGCTCCGTACCATGCGGGTTTCATGGTGAATTCCACCATCCAGCGATTTGCCACGTCTCGGAGCCAACCCGCACCTCCGCATTCGCTATCTATCACGAGAGTAGTCTTGTCCAAATTCGGAGGTGAATTTGTCTAATCGAAGTTGTAACCGCATCGTCCTGCTGATGAGTGGCATGATGGCAGCCGCTTTCGTTTGCCTGTTCCTGCTCGCCGGCTGCAATCGCCAGCAGCAGCATGCGGACGTGAAAGATGCCGTCGATCAGGCCATGACGCGCAACGATCTCGGCGTCGTGAAGGTTTCTCAGGACCGCGACAAAGGCGTGCTGACTCTGACCGGTGACGTCGATTCAGCTGCCAAGAAGATGCAGGCCGAACAGGTCGCCAAGCAGACCGCGCCGGATTACGCGGTCGCTAACGAGCTCGCGGTGCGTCCTCCAACTGCCGATAACAGCCAGAACAAGGCCATCGACAACAGCCTCGACAAAGGCATCGAAGACAACTTCAAGGCCGAACTCAAGGCGCACAAGAATCTCGACGACCAGAGCATTCACTACGACGCCACAAACGGGACGCTGGTCCTGAAGGGCAGCGTCAAGACGGCGACGCAGAAGCAGGAAGCCATGAAGCTCGCCAAGCACATTCCGAACGTGAAGGAAGTGGTGAACGAACTCGAGGTGAAGTCCGACAAGCACTCCACCGCCAGCTCCGACGCCGAGGCCCGCTAACAATGAGATCGACGACTGACAATAGGTGACGATTGGTGCCCCAGGTTCGCGGCCATCCTTCGGCTGTTACCTGGGGCCACCGTTTCTCCCTTCCACGCCGCTCAGGCGCACTCGATTCGCAAGCTTGGAATAACTGGCTCTACTCCATCCGCAGGGCCTCCATCGGTTTAATTGACGCCGCGCGGCGGGCCGGCACGAATGCCGCCACCAGCGCGATCAGCACCATCAGCGCGGCTGCCACGAACGCGCTCGCCGGATCGAAGGCCGACACTCCGAAGAGTAGCGACTTCAATACCCGCACGGCGAACAACGCGCCTACCCCGCCTATCACTAGTCCCAAGAACGCAACGCGAACGCCCGAACCGAGCACCAGCTGCAGCACCCGCAGGCGTTGTGCGCCCAAAGCCATACGCAGAGCGAACTCGCGCGTGCGCTCGGCGACGGAGTACGCTACCGCTGCATAAACGCCCAGCATCGCCACCAGCAGGCAGCACGCACCGTAGATCGCAACCATCTCGGCGGGAATCTTCTGCCCAAAGTACGACACCTGGATGTGCTCGGCGAGCGACTCGACATCGGTGACCGGCAAGCTTCCGTCGAGCGAAGCCACCGCCGTTTGCAGCGCCGGCAGAACGCTGTAGGCCGACGCGCGGCTGCGCACCACCACGCTGAACCAGCCCTGATAATCCTGCAGCATCGACAGATAGAGCACCGGATCGGGGCCGTCCCAAACTGCGCTGCGATAGACGATGTCGCGGGCAATGCCCACCACGCGGCAGCTGCGGCCGCTCACCGTGATCTGGCCGTCGAGCGCATCGCCATTCCGCCAATACTTGGCCGCCATGCTCTGGTTCACGATAGCCACGCACTCCGACGCCGAGCCGTCCTGCGTGGTGAAGTCCCTGCCTCGCACCATTGGAATGCGCATGGTGTGGAAGTAGTCCGGCCCGACCGAGTCGGTGACGGTACTCATGCTCTCGCCCTTTGCCGGCGCATAGCCCACGATCGAGAGATCGCGCACATGTCCTCCGCCGGTCGCGCCCATCGGCACATAGCTGGTGATGGTTGCGCTCTCAACGTCAGGTGCGGCGCGCAGCTTGTCCACCAAGGCGCGCTGCAACGCGAGCCCGCGCTCTTCCGAATAGCCTGCGCGGGTCAGATCGAGCGAGGCCACCAGGGTGTTGCGCGGATCGAAGCCGGGATCGTGGTGCACCACATTCCACAGCGTGCGCAGCAGCAATCCGCAGGAGACCAGCAGGACGAAGCAAACCGCCAGCTGCAGGCTCACCAGCGCGGTCGTCCGCAAGCTGTTCCTTCCACCCAGCACCGATGCCGAGCCGGAGTGCAGGCTCTCCACTTGCGACATGCGCAGCACCTGCCGCGCAGGAAGCAGCCCACAGGCAACGACGATGGCGCCCGTGATCGCGATGGCGAACAGGAGGATGCGCCAGTCGGGCTGGAGATTGAAAGCGAACTCGATACCGAACTTGGGCAACATCAGATACAGCGAGCGCGAGAGCAGGATGCTGAAGCCGCATCCCACCACGCCCGCCGCAACGGTAAGCAGGGCGGTTTCGGCGAGCAGTTGACGGACCAGCCGGGCAGCGCTCGCGCCCAGTGCGGTGCGGATGGCGATCTCGCGCCCGCGCCGTGCGCTTCGCTGGATCAACAGCCCGGCGACATTGGCGCAGATGAGCACCAGCAACAGCGCCGCCGCGCCCATCTGAAACGGCATCTCCTGGCCCAGCTCGCCGTAATAGCCGCGGCTCATGTGCGCGCTGTCGTTCAGCACCAGGTCCCACTGCTGGAAGTACGAAGTGTGCTGCTGCGCGGCGAATTGCCGGGCCAGCGTGTGCAGCTCGGCCGCTGCCTGCGAGTCGCTCACGCCGGGAGCGAGTCGTACGGCGATCTGCAAACCGTAGTTGCCGCCCAGCGGGTCCTTGGGGCCGCTGACCAGCTCCGGCAGCTCCGACAGTGGCACCCACAACGACTGCGCCAGCCCGCCATAGATGCCGACGAATCCCTGCGGCGCGATTCCGACCACCGTGAGCGGATGACGGTTCACCTCGATGCTCTGGCCGACAATCGCCGGGTCGCCATGAAACCGCGAATGCCATAGCGCGTATCCGATCACCGCCTCGGGAGCGCTGCCATAAGCGCGATCCTCATGCGGCGTGAAGGCGCGTCCCACGATCGGACGCACGCCCAGCATGTCGAAGTAGTTGGCGGAAACCACGCCACTCCAATACCGCTCCGGCGCCGCTCCATTGCCGGCAAGGTCGACCGGCAGCATCTCGTGCGCGGTCAGCGCCGAGAAGCTGCGCGCGTGCTGCCGCAGGTACTCGTACTGGTCGTAGTGCTGCGAATAGCCGCCGCCGGCATTGACGACCGCGCTGACGAAGCGCAGCTGCTGCGCCGCTCGCACCGTAGGCCACGGATTGAGCATCACCGCATTGGCCCACGTCATCACCGTGGTCACCGCGCCGATGCCGACTGCCAGCGTGATGATGACGACCAGCGCCAGCCCAGGAGACTTGCGCAGTTGCCGCAGCGAGTATCGAACATCCTGGAGCATCGCGATCCACCCCCCGCAACAGGCTACGCAAGCCGCCATGCCACGGTTCCGAATAGTTGCGCCCCGGAGTCCCAGGGACCCCAGGGACCAGGGACCAGAAAAAACAGCCCCACGCAAGCATGGACAGCTTGAGTGGGGCGCTCTGTTTTGTTTCCGGGCTGAGCCCGCAGTCATTTCGCTGCGGGACGCGGCCCTGGAAGGGCCGCTCTGCCCAGTATTTGTTTCAACTGGCCACTGGCTACTGACCACTGGCCACTGCTTCTAGTACATTCCGCCCATGCCGCCGCCGCCGTGAGGCATCGCCGGTTCCTTCTTCTCTTCCGGAATCTCCGATACCAGGGCTTCGGTGGTGAGCATCAGCGCGGCGATCGAGCCGGCGTTCTGCAGCGCCGTGCGCGTCACCTTGGTCGGGTCGATCACGCCGGCCTTGACCAGGTCTTCGAACTTGCCGCTCTGCGCGTTGTAGCCGAAGTTGGCTTCCTTGTTGTCGCGAATGCGGCCGACAACAATCGCGCCTTCTTCGCCGGCGTTGCCGACGATCTGGCGCAGGGGCTCTTCGAGAGCGCGGCGCACGATGTTGCCGCCGATCTTCTCGTCGCCTTCCAGCTTCAGCGCGTCGATGGCTTCCGAGCAGCGCATCAGGGCCACGCCGCCTCCGGGCACGATGCCTTCCTCGACCGCGGCGCGAGTAGCATGCATCGCATCCTCGACGCGGGCCTTCTTCTCCTTCATCTCGGTTTCGGTGGCCGCGCCAACCTTGATGACCGCCACGCCGCCGACCAGCTTCGCCAGCCGCTCCTGCAGCTTCTCGCGATCGTAGTCGCTGGTGGTCTTCTCGATCTGGCTGCGGATTTCCTCCACCCGGCCTTTGATGTCGGCAGGCTTGCCCTTGCCTTCGACGATGGTCGTGTTGTCCTTGTCGATGGTGACCTTCTTGGCCTGGCCGAGATCTTCCATCTTCACGTTCTCCAGCTTCAGGCCAGAGTCTTCGGTGATGGCAGTGCCACCGGTCAATTTGGCGATATCGCCTAACATCGCCTTGCGGCGGTCGCCGAAGCCCGGGGCCTTCACCGCGGCAACCTGCAGCGTGCCGCGCAGCTTATTGACCACCAGGGTCGCGAGCGCTTCGCCGTCCACGTCCTCAGCGATGATCACCAGCGGACGCCCCATCTTTGCGACTTGCTCCAGCAGAGGGAGCATGTCCTTCATCGACGAGATCTTCTTCTCATTAATCAGAATGTAGGGGTTCTCCAGAACGGCTTCCATGCGCTCGGGATCGGTGACGAAGTAGGGCGACAGGTAGCCGCGATCGAACTGCATTCCGTTCACGACCTCGAGCGTCGTCTCGGTGGTGCGCGACTCCTCGACGCTGATGACGCCGTCGTCGCCGACCTTCTCGACGGCTTCGGCGAC
>DASRGM010000095.1:0-4204 GCA_035651035.1 Terriglobales bacterium | reverse complement strand
CGACACACCTTCCGGCTGCCCGGGTTTCGACCGCATCAGCGCGAAGTCATCGAGGATGTGCTCAGCGGCCATGACGTCGTCTGCGTCATGCCCACGGGCGCGGGCAAGAGTCTCTGCTTTCAGCTTCCCGCCATGTTGTTCAAGGGACTCACCGTCGTGGTGTCGCCGTTGATCTCGCTCATGGCCGACCAGGTGCGGCAATTACAAGCTCTTGGCCTGCCCGTGATGCTGCTGAACAGCTCGCAGGAAGCGCGCGAACAATCGGAGGTGCTGCGTGGGCTGAAGCAAGGCTTTGACGGATTGCTCTATCTCGCGCCCGAGCGTTTCGCTTCCGCGCCCTTCCAGCGCGTGCTTCCGCAGCTGCGGACCAAGCTCCTGGTGGTCGATGAAGCGCACTGCCTCAGCTTCTGGGGCCATGACTTCCGTCCCGAATACATGCGCCTGGCTGAAGTGCGCGAGCAGCTTGGTTCGCCGCCGACGATCGCGCTGACGGCGACGGCAACCCCGGCCGTGCGTGACGATATCGGGACGATGCTGAAGTTGCGGACTCCCAAGGTGCACGTTACCGGCTTCGATCGCGCGAACCTCGTTTACGCCTGCCGCCGCATCGATTTCGAGTATGCGAAAGACGAGGCCCTGTTGCATGGACTGTCGAAGCAGGCCGGGACCGGCATCGTTTACTGCGCCACCCGCAAGAAGGTCGAGTATCTGGCGGCATTGTTGCAGCAGAGCTTCCCGCGACGCACCATTCGCGCTTATCACGCGGGTATGGATACGGTTGCGCGCAAGAAAGCTCAGCAGGATTTCATGGCGACTGCGGGCGCAATTGTGGTCGCGACCAACGCTTTCGGTATGGGAATCAACAAGCCTGATATCCGCTTCGTTGTCCACTACAACATCCCGGCGAGCCTGGAGGCCTACTATCAGGAAGCCGGCCGTGCCGGGCGCGATGGACGACCCGCGCAGTGCGTGTTGTACGTCAGCCTGGTGGACCGGCACACGCAGGAATTCTTCATCGACAAGATTGGCGACAACAACACCGCTCTGACAGCCGCACAGGTTGAGCTTTTGCAAGCGCACGCCCGCCAGAAGCTGGAGCGCATGTTCCAGTACGCCTATGCTCCGCGCTGCCGCCGGCGCGCCATCCTCGCCTACTTCGGCGACAACTCCGAGGTCGCGCATTGCTCCTGCGACGTCTGCCGCGGCGACGTTCGCACTGTGCCGCATGACGCCAGTACGACAGCGCGAAGGAGGAAACGCCCAAGCTCAACCTCGGCTAATCCCGAGACCGCGCCTCTCGACTCCGCCGCCGCAAGCCGCTTCGAGCGGCTGAAAGCCATACGCTTGCAATTCGCTAAAGCGCAGGATCAGCCTGCGTTCTGCATCGCCCACGACTCGGTCTTACAGGACATCGCCCGCACTGCACCACAGACGCTGGCCGCTTTGGCGCGAATCCGAGGCATCGGTGAACACAAGCTGGAGAAGTTTGGGTCGGCGTTGCTCGAGGCCGTCAAGGGTAGCGACACATGAGAAAAGGGCGGGATCGCTCCCGCCCTTCGCCTTGCTTCGTTGATGCCGCGCCCTTACTCGCTCGCCGTTTCCCCCGCCTTGCTGACGGCGATTGTCTCGCCCACGTCACCCACCTTAAAGCGGGCGAAGCGCTTCACCGAGATGTTCTCGCCCAGCTTTCCGATCACCGTCGCGATCAGCTGGGAGACGGTAATGGTCTGGTCCTTAATAAAGGGCTGCTCGTAGAGGCAGACCTCCTCGTAGAATTTGCCCATCTTGCCCTCGACGATCTTCTCGATCACCGGGGCCGGCTTGCCGGTCTGCGCCGCCTGCGCGCGATAGATGTCCTTCTCCTTCTCGAACGCTTCGGGAGTGACATCTTCCTTGCGGATAAAGCGCGGATCGGTCGCGGCAACGTGCATGGCAATGTCATGCACCAGGTTCTTGAAGTCATCGGTGCGGGCGACAAAGTCGCTTTCGCAGTTGACCTCGACCAGCACGCCGATCTTGCCGCCGGCGTGGATGTAGCTGGCCACCGAGCCTTCGCTGGTGGTGCGCGTCGCCTTCTTGGCCGCGGTGGCAATGCCCTTCTTGCGGAGAATGACGATGGCCTGCTCGACATCGCCCTTGGCTTCCGTGAGGGCGTTCTTGCAGTCCATCATGGGAGCGTTGGTCTTGTCGCGAAGCTCTTTCACTTGTGCTGCGGATATGTTCACGGTAGTAGTGCTCATGTAAGTCTCGCTATTCGCCTTTCGCTGTTCGCCTTTCGCCAGAGCGGAACAGAACCATCTATCATGACCGGGCCCAGCTCTCGCGATCGCACATCGCGTCTCTGGCGAAGAGCGAATGGCGAACAGCGAATGGCGTTCTTAAAACAACGCCCGCGCTCGATCAACGCGCGGGCTGGGAAACCACTCGTCAATCCAAACTATGCGGTTGTATTCTCGGCGCGACGGCCTCCGCGGCCCAATACTTCTTCCATGCTGACCTCTTCGGAGTCGTCGATAGTCGATTGCGGCACCGCCTCGCCGTCGGTCGCCTCCGGGCTGGCCGCGGCAGCCTCGGCTGCCTCGCTGTACTGCACGCCTGCGGAGATGTCGGCCATCTGCTTATCGGTGGCGGCGTTCGCGCCTTCCACCACGGAGTCCGCAATTTTCGACGCAAACAGCCGGATCGCGCGCAGCGCATCGTCGTTGCCTGGAATCACGTAATCCACTTCCGTCGGATCGCAGTTGGTATCGACCACCGCAACCACCGGGATGCCCAGCTTGCGCGCTTCCTTCACCGCGATCTGCTCTTTGTTCGAGTCGATCACGAACAGCACATCGGGGAGGCGGTTCAAATTCTTGATGCCGGCAAGATTGGCCTGGAGGTGCTTGCGCTCGCGCTCCAGCTTGATGACTTCCTTCTTCGGCAGCAACTCATAACGGCCGTCCGTAGCCATCTCGTCAAGCTCTTTCAGCCGCTTCACCGACTTTTGCACCGTCACCCAGTTGGTGAGCAGCCCGCCCAGCCAGCGCGAGTTGACGTAGAACATCCCGCTGCGCGTCGCCTCTTCGGCGATCGCGTCCTGCGCCTGGCGCTTGGTACCGACAAACAACACCAGCTTGCCATCCGCCGCCTGGTCCTGCACGAACTTCGACGCTTCCTTGAACATCTTCAGCGTCTTCTGCAGGTCGATGATGTAAATCCCATTGCGCTCGCCGAAGATGTATTCCTTCATCTTCGGGTTCCAGCGTTTCGTCTGATGCCCGAAGTGAACGCCGGCTTCGAGCAACTCCTTCATCGTGATATTCGCCAAGCTACCTCCTCGGTTGGCTTGCATTCAGGCTTTGCAACCTGAATTGCTTTTCCCGCCCCGACGCTTGCGGCGCGGGAAGGATTCGTTCCGGTGGAACTTGCCCGCCACCCGCCCCCGGAACCAAAAGGCGAGTGGCCAGTGATCAGTGGCTAGCAACCGGCGTGTGGTTGTGACTGGCCACTAGCCACCGGCCACTTCTTTACCGCTTGCTGAACTGGAAGCGCTTACGCGCGCCCTTCTGTCCGTACTTCTTGCGTTCTTTGCCGCGCGCATCGCGGCGCAGAAAACCCTCGGCTTTCAGCTTGGCGCGCAGTTCAGGATTGAACTCCTGCAGCGCGCGGGCCACTCCCATGCGCACCGCGCCGGCCTGGCCATTGACGCCGCCGCCGTTGACCGTGCACACCATGTTGAAGCTGCCGCCGGTCTCGGTCAGCACGAACGGCGACTTCGCCATGATGCGCTGCGCCTCGGTGACGAAGTGCTGATCGAAGGGCTTGCCGTTGACCTTGAAATCGCCGCTGCCCGGACGAAGAAAGACGCGCGCGACGCTCGATTTGCGCCGCCCGGTGCCGTAGTACTGAACCTGTTCTGCCATCTTCCTTAATATCCTCAGAGGGGTTAAGGGGCACGGCTTCAGCCGTGCCGAAACCACCCATTCCAAAATTTGTCATCCCAAACCGGCTTCAGCCGATCAGCGATGTGCGCGTTCGCTACGCGCGCTGCGCGACCTTGATCGCTTCCGGCTTCTGCGCCTGGTGTGGATGCTTGTCGCCACGATAGACCTTCAGCTTGCCGGCCATCGACCGGCCCAGCTTGGTGTGCGGCAACATGCCGACAATCGCGTCTTCCACGATCTTTTCCGGCCGGCGCGCCAGCCGTTTGGTGAACTCTTCC